>JANQIA010000114.1 GCA_028282405.1 Rhodovibrionaceae bacterium | reverse complement strand
CTACTACAACCGCTACTTCCCCGGCACGCTGGCGGTCGACACCGGCGAGATCGACGAAGACACCGGGGAGCCCATCATGGAGAAGGTTCCGGGCGGCCTCATCGCGATGGCGCCACCTCTCTGGGAAGACGGCGTCGAGTACCAGGATGGCACTGCCGCGACGGTCGAGCAGCAGGCCGAAGACCTCTCCGCCTTTCTGATGTGGACTGCCGAGCCCATGCTCGAGGACCGCAAGCGCATGGGCATCAAGGTGCTGATCTTCCTGGTGGTGCTGACGGCGCTGTTCTACGCCATCAAGCGTCAGGTCTGGTCCAAGATGCACTGAGCCTCGGCGACGACGCTCACGTTCAAAGGCCGGCTCCGACGAGCCGGCCTTTTTCGTTGCCCTACTCCGCCGCGTCCTTGACCGGCGCGGCGCGCTCGACCGGCGGGCCGAAGCCGCCGCCGGTCGGCGTCTGGATGACGAAGACGTCGCCTGAACGCATCACCGTCTTGTCGGCCGCCTCCAGAACCTCTTCGGAACCGTCGACGCGCAGCACGGTGTTGCGCCCACACTCGCCCGGCGCCCCCTCCTCCAGGCCGAAGGGCGGGATGCTGCGATGGTTGGACAGCACCGAGGCCGTCATCTCCTCCAGGAAGCGCAGGCGGCGCAAGGTGCCGTCGCCGCCCTTGTGCCGGCCGGCGCCGCCACTGCCGCGGCGAATCTCGAAGGACTCCAGCAGCACCGGAAAGCGCCACTCCAGAATCTCGGGGTCGGTCAGGCGCGAGTTGGTCATGTGGGTGTGCACGGCGGAGGTGCCGTCGAAGTCCGGCCCGGCGCCGGAGCCGCCGCAGATCGTCTCGTAGTACTGATAGTTGGCGTTTCCGAAGGTGAAGTTGTTCATGGTGCCCTGGGCACCGGCCATCACCCCCAGCGCGCCGTAAAGGCAATCGGTGATGCACTGGCTGGTTTCGACGTTGCCGGCCACCACCGCGGCGGGATAGCGCGGCCTGAGCATGGAGCCCTCGGGAATGACGATCTCCAGCGGCTTGAGCACGCCCTCGTTCATGGGAATCTCGTCGTTCACCAGGGTGCGGAAGACATAGAGCACCGCGGCTCGGCAGACGGCGGAGGGCGCATTGAAGTTGTTGTCGAGCTGGGCCGAGGACTTTGAGAAGTCGATGCGGGCGCTGCGCGCCGCCTTGTCGATCGTCACCTCCACATCGATCACGGCGCCGTTGTCGAGCGGATAGGTGAAGCGCCCGTCGGCCAGCACGTCCAGCACGCGGCGGACCTGCTCTTCGGCATTGTCCTGCACGTGGCCCATGTAGGCATGCACCACCTCCAGCGAGAAATGCTCGATGATGCGCTTCAGCTCCTGCACGCCCTTGTTGTTGGCGGCGATCTGCGCCTGCAGGTCGGCGATGTTCTGGTCGACGTTGCGCGCCGGATAGGCGCCGCCGGCGAGCAGCGCGCGCATCTCCGCCTCGCGGAAGCGGCCGCGGTCGACCAGCTTGAAGTTGTCGATCAGCACGCCTTCCTCTTCGACCACCCGGCTGTCGGGCGGCATGGAGCCGGGGGTGAGGCCACCGACGTCGGCGTGATGACCGCGGCTGCCCACATAGAAGAGAATGCGCTCGCCGGCCTCGTCGAAGACCGGCGTAATGACGGTGATGTCCGGCAGATGGGTGCCGCCGTTGTAGGGCGCGTTGAGCACGTAGACGTCACCGGGCGCGATCTCGTCGCCGTTCTGCCGAATGACCGCGCGGACCGACTCGCTCATGGACCCGAGATGGACCGGCATGTGCGGCGCGTTGGCCACCAGGTTTCCGTCCGGCGCGAAGATCGCGCAGGAGAAGTCCAGCCGCTCCTTGATGTTCACCGAGTAAGCGGTGTTCTCGAGCGTCGAGCCCATCTGCTCGGCGATCGACATGAAGAGGTTGTTGAAGACCTCCAACATCACGGGATCGACCGTGGTGCCGACCGCGTTCTCCCGCTCCAGCGGCACGACCCGCTTCAGCACCAGGTTCGCGTGGCCGTCGACGGTCGCCTGCCAGCCCGGGTCGACCACCGTGGTGCCCGTCGCCTCGGTCAGGATGGCCGGACCGTCCAGACGGCTGCCCGGCACCAGCGTCTCGCGGCGGTAGATCGGCGTGTCGTGCCAACTGCCGGCAAAGAAAGCCGGCACCCGAGCCTCCGCCTCGGGCAGATCGACCTGGCCCGCTGTCGCCGCGGCCCGCGTATCCATGTCCTCGGTGGCGCCGATCACCTCGACCGAGACCGCCTCGACGATCAGCGGCTTCTCCCGCATGACGAAGCCGAAGCGTTGCTCGTAAGCGGCCTCGAAAGCCGCGGTGGCCTCTTCGACGGAGCCGTCGGGAATCAGCAGCGCCATGTCGGTGCCTTCGTAGCGCAGGTGGAGACGCCGTAGCGCAGTGATGCGGTCGGTGACGATGCCTTGCGCCGCCATCTCGGCGGTGCCTTCCTGCTCTAGGCTGTCGAGCACGGCTTTGGCATCGGCGTATCCGCTGACCAGAGGCTCCTCGACGGCTTTCTCCTTCAGCACCCGCAGGTCGGCCAGGCCCATGCCATAGGCCGAGAGCACGCCGGCGAAGGGATGGACGAAGATGGAGGTCATGCCCAGGGTATCGGCGATGTCGCAGGCATGCTGTCCGCCGGCACCGCCGAAGCACTGCAAGGTATACTCGGTGACGTCGTAGCCGCGCTGGGTCGAGATCTTCTTGATGGCGTTGGCCATGTTCTCGACGGCGATGCGGCGGAAGCCTTCGGCGACCTCCACCGGGCTGCGGCGGTTGCCGGTCGCCGTCTCGATGTCGTCCGCCAGGGCGGCGAACTTCGCCTGCACGGCCTCGGCATCGAGGGGCTCGTTCGCCTGCGGCCCGAAGACCTTGGGGAAGAAGTCGGGCTGCAGGCGCCCCAGCATGACGTTGCAGTCGGTGACCGCCAGCGGCCCGCCGCGGCGATAGCTGGCCGGCCCGGGATTGGCCCCCGCGCTCTCCGGCCCGACGCGGTAGCGGGCGCCGTCGAAGTTGAGGATGGAGCCGCCGCCGGCTGCGACGGTGTGGATCTGCATCATGGGCGCCCGCATGCGGACGCCGGCCACCAGCGTCTCGAAGGCGCGCTCGTACTCGCCGGCATAGTGCGCCACGTCGGTCGAGGTGCCGCCCATGTCGAAGGTGATGATCTGATCGAAGCCGGCAAGCGACGCCGTGCGCGCCGCGCCGACGATGCCGCCGGCCGGTCCGGAGAGGATGGAGTCCTTGCCCTGGAAGGCGGCCGCGTCGGCTAGGCCGCCGTTCGACTGCATGAACATGAGGCGCACGGCCGACGCCCCGTCGCCCTCTAGCTCGCCGGCCACCTGATCGACGTAACGCCGCAGGATGGGGGAGAGGTAGGCATCGACCACCGTGGTGTCGCCGCGCCCGACCAGCTTCATCAGCGGGCTGACCTCGTGGCTCACCGAGATCTGGGTGAAGCCGATCTCTCGGGCGATCTCCGCCACCTGACGCTCGTGGGCATGGAAGCGGTAGCCGTGCATCAGCACGATAGCGCAGGCACGGATGCCCTCGTCATAGGCCGCCTGCAGGCCGCGGCGGGTTGCCTCGACATCGAGCGGCTGAAGCTCGTCGCCATGGGCGGACATGCGCTCCGGCACCTCGATCACGCGCTCGTAGAGCAGCTCGGGCAGCTCGATACGGCGGGCGAAGATGTCCGGGCGGTTCTGGTAGCCGATGCGCAGCGCATCGCGGAAGCCTTCGGTGATGGCCAGCACCGTGCGGTCACCCTTGCGCTCCAAGAGCGCGTTGGTGGCCACGGTCGTACCCATCTTGACCGCCTCGATCGCCGCGCTCGGGATGGCCGCGCCGGCAGGCAGGGACAGCAGCTCGCGGATGCCCTGGATGGCGGCGTCCTTGTACTGCTCCGGGTTCTCCGACAGCAGCTTGTGGGTGACCAACTCCCCTTCCGGGCGCCGCGCCACGATATCGGTGAAGGTTCCGCCGCGATCGACCCAGAACTGCCACTCTGCCGCACCCATAAGCGCCTGTCCTCCTTACCGCTCGGCAAGCCTCGCCTGCTCGGCTTGGCACAAAAGGGCGCGGCTGCCGCAAGGTCAAGGGCCGTCGGCGCCGGTCGCTGCCCGTACGGAAAGAAGGGACGAAATTGCTTTGTCTCGGTGGCCTATCGGGCCCTAATCTCAGGCCTCGAACATAAGCCTTCAGCCGGAGCACCCCTCGCCATGCCCTCTGCCGAGCTGCCGAAGATTCCCATCGGTCCGCGCATCCGCAAGTCGCCCTTCTTCGAGGCCACCCGGCGCTGGGGCTGCCAGAGCTATACCGTCTACAATCACATGTACATGCCGGTCTACTACGAGGGCGCGGAGGCCGACTTCTGGCATCTCGTGAAGAACGTGACCCTTTGGGACGTCGCGGTCGAGCGCCAGGTGGAGATCAAGGGACGGGATGCGGCCCGGCTGGTGCAGTACATGACACCGCGCGATCTCTCCAAGACCAAGGTCGGCCAGTGCCGCTATGTCCTGCTCTGCGAAGAGACCGGCGGCATCGTCAACGATCCCGTCCTGCTCAAGCTGGCCGACGACTGCTTCTGGCTCTCATTGGCCGACAGCGATGTGCTGCTCTGGGCCAAAGGTCTGGCCGCCGCTGGCGGCTTTGACGTGCACGTGGGCGAGCCGGACGTCTCGCCCCTGCAAGTCCAGGGGCCCCACTCGCGCGACGTCATGCACGGTCTCTTCGGTCATTGGATCGAGGAGCTGAAGTACTTCCGTTTTCGCGAGACCGAGCTGGACGGCATCCCCCTCGTCGTCTCGCGTACCGGCTGGAGCAACGAGCTGGGTTACGAGATCTTCCTCTGCGACGGCAGCCGCGGCGACGAGCTGTGGGAGCGCATCATGGCGGCGGGCAAGAGCTATGGCATTCGCCCCGGCGCGCCCTCGACCATCCGCCGCATCGAAGCGGGCCTGCTGTCCTATGGCGCCGACATGGACCTGACGGTCGACCCCTTCGAGCTCGGTCTGGAGCGTCTGGTGTCCCTCGACCTCCCGAGCGACTGCGTCAGCCTGCCCGCGCTCCGGCGCATCGCCGCCGAAGGGGCGCGCCGGGAGATGATCGGTCTCGAGATCGCCGGCCCGGCCTTGCCCGGCAACGAGCAAGCCTGGCCGGTGCATGGAGAAAACGGCGCGGTGCTCGGCAAGGTCACCTCCGCCGTCTACTCGCCGCGGCTGGAGAAGAACATCGCCTTGGCGCTGCTGGCCAAAGGCGCGGTGGCCCACGGTGGCAGCGTCAGCGTCGAGGTACCCGGCGGGCCGCGCCAGGCGACCGCCGTGCCCTTCCCCTTCTACGATCCGCAGAAAGAGATCGTCAGAGCTGGCGCCGCCTAGGCAGGAGGCGCTAGCGCACCGTGATGACGGTGCACTTGGCCAGGCTGGTCACCTTGTGGGACACGGAGCCGAGCAGGATGGAGCCGATGTCGCCGAGGCCGCGGCCGCCGATGACGATGCAGTCGGCCTTCATCAGATCGGCTTCCTGAACGATGGTCCGGGCCGGATTGCCGGTCTTGACCTCCTTGCGCACATTGGCCACGCCCATGTCCTTGGCCATGCGGGCGGCCTCGCGCAGGCAGTTCTCCGCGTATTCCTCGAGCACATATTGCGGCTCGCCGCTGAGCTGCTCCAGCTCCACGTACTGCTTGGCCTCGTCGGTGAGGCGAAACTCCTTCGTGACCATCAGGTAGATCAGGTTGCCGCCGAACTTCTGCGCCAGCTCAGCCGCGGTCCGCGCCGCGCGCATCGAAGGTTCGGAGCCATCGACCCCGCAGAGGATTTTGGAAAACATGATCGACTCCCTGGCGTTTGGCGAGCCTTCGCGTTCTCCGACGCGATGAGCATGGTCCGGGGCGACTGCCGCCCCACATGATTGTGCCAAGCGGGCGAGGGGCGGCTCGGCCCGGATGCGACAGTATTCCCCCCAATAGCGCAGCGGTTCAGAGCCCTTTTCCGGCTTTACATTGTTGCGCGCGGCGCGCGTAAGACCTTGCGGCGGTCGCGCGACTCGGCGGACTGCGTCGAGGAATGGCACGCCTGCCCAAACGATATGGCGAATTGACAAGCTTTGAGGTCTATGCTGCCAGTCGCGAGAGAGACACGATGAGCATTTGGGGCAAGATAATCGGGGCCGGGGCCGGCTTTGCCTTGGGCGGACCGATCGGCGCGATGGTCGGCGGGCTGGCCGGTCATGCCGTCGACATGATGCGCGAAAGCGCCGGGCCGGAAGGGGCCAAAGCCGAAAGCGACGATGCGACCAAGAACATCGCCTTTACGGTCGGCGTCATCGTG
>JANQIA010000090.1 GCA_028282405.1 Rhodovibrionaceae bacterium | reverse complement strand
GCTTGCGCGCAGCGACGCGCTCTTCGCGGGAACCTCGACCGGCGCCAATCTGGCCGCCGCTCTTCGCATCGGCCAGCGCCTTGGACCGGAGGCCACCGTGGTGACGGTGATGTGTGACTCTGGCCTCAAGTACCTGAGCACCGATCTTTACGGCCGTCATCCTATGCCGGCCGCTGCCTAGGGACCCGCACAGAAGAACGCCCGCCCCTTGAGGGGCGGGCGCGGAAGGTTGGTCGGGGAGAGCGTTCAGTTGCTGGCGGTGGAGGATTTGCGCCGGAGCCGCTTGTAGAGGACTGGAACCAGGGAGAGGACGGCGAGGCCGACCAGGGCGACGACGACTTCCGTGGTCAGCACCGAAGCGGGCGAAAACTCCTCCATGCTGTCGAAGACGCTGCCCAAGCCGGCGCCGACCGAGGCGAAGACGAACGCGCCGGGAATGATACCGATGAAGGTGCCGATGACGTAGGTCCGCAGCGGCACGCCGAGGAAAGCCGGTACCAGGTTGACGACGAAGAAGGGGAAGAGGGGGACGAGGCGCAGGACCAGCAGGTAGCTCAGGGCGTTTTCCTTGAACCCGTCTTCCATCTTGCGCAGCCAGGGACCAGCCCGCCGACGCAGGCTGTCGCCCAAGGCGGTGCGCGCGGCGAGGAAGACCACGACGGCGCCGATGGTCGCGCCGACCACCACATAGGCAGTGCCCAGCGCGGTCCCGAACAGGAAGCCGCCGGTAATGGTCAGGATGGCGCCGCCAGGCAAGGAGAGGGCCGTGGCGACCGCATAGATGGCGACGAAGGCGAGAAGCGCCACGGTGTAGTTCTGCTGCACGAAGGCGGTGAGGACTTCGCGGTTGTCCCGCAGCGCATCGAAGCTGAGGTACTCTTCCAGACCGAAGGCGAAGACCGCGGCGATCGCGCCGGCAATGAGGAAGAGAGGTAGGAGGCGTTTGGCGAGGCTCTTGCCGCCGCCCTGGCCGTTCTGGGCCGGGGCCTCGCTGAGTTGGCTGTTCATCGACGTGTTCCTTTTCGAAGCTGGGTTACGGCAGGCGCTGCAGGAAGCGCACGAGTTTCCGGGTCCGCTCGCTGAAGAGCTTGGGGGTGTAGTAGGCACCGGCCGCCCGCTTTGAGACCTCGCTCAAGGTCGGGTAGGGCGCGATGATCGAGGCCATGTCTGACACCTTCAGGCCTTTCTGGACGGCCAGCACCCAGGGCAGGATGAGCTCGCCAGCGTGCTTGCCGACGATGGTGGCGCCGACGATACGGCCGCGTCCATCGATCACGGCTTTGGCGAAACCCTCTGTCGCGCGTTCGGCCTGGGCGCGGTCGTTTTCGGCGAAAGGGAAGGTGGTGGCCGTTGCCTTGCCGTCCTTCTCCTTGGCCGCGGCTTCCAGGAGGCCGACATGTGCCAGCTCCGGCTCGGTGTAGGTCACCCAAGGCACGGCGCGGTAGTCGACTTTGGAGGGCAGACGGAACAGCGCGTTGCGGATGACGATCCCGGCGTGATAGCCGGCCATGTGGGTGAACTGATAGCCGCCGGCGACGTCGCCGATGGCGAAGATGCGTTTGTTCGTCGTCCGCAGGCGGGCATCCACCGTGATGCCCCGCGGGCTGTGCTCGACGCCGGCCTCGTCGAGGCCCAGGCCGTCGACATTGGCCCGGCGGCCCACCGCGATCAGCAGGTGGGAGCCTTCGATGCGCTCGTCTTGGCCATTGGCGCTGACCATCACGGAGATGCCGTTGCGCTCTCCGGCGACGCTCTCGACCTTGGTGTTCTCGCGCAGGGTGACGCCTTCACGCTCCAGTCGGGCACGCACGACGGCGACCGCGTCGGGATCATCCTTGCCCATGATGCCGAAGGCTTCCACCACCGTGACCTGAGAGCCCAGGCGGCGGTGCGCCTGCGCCATCTCGATACCGATCGGCCCGCCACCCACGACGATCAGGTGCTGCGGCACTTCGGTGAGCTCGAAGATCGTCTCGTTGGTGTAGTGCGGCACTGCGTCGAGACCGGGGATCGGCGGCACCATCGGCGAGGAGCCAGTGGCGATGACGAAGCGCTTGGCTTTGACGCGGATGTCGCCGGCCACGACCTCGTTCGGTCCCGTGAACCGCGCCGCGTCCTGAATAACCTGGACGCCCAGGCCTTCGAAGCGCTCCACCGAGTCATGCGGCGCGATGGTGCCGATGACGCTGTGCACGTGAGCGTTGACCTTGGCGAAGTCGATGTTTGGTTCATGGCCGTTGACGCCGAACTCGCTGCTTTCGCGGATGGTCTGAGCCGCTTCGCCCGCGGCGATCAGCGCCTTGGAGGGGACGCAGCCGTAGTTCAGGCAGTCGCCGCCCATCTTGCCCTTTTCGAAGAGGACGGTCTTGGCGCCCATTTGGGCGGCACCGGCGGCGACGCTCAGGCCACCCGAGCCGGCGCCGATGATGGCGATGTCCGCCTTGATGGTCTTTTGATTGTTGTCCGACATTTTTGTCTCCCCGGCGCAAGGCCGCTTGGGGTGGAGGCGGTGGAGGGCTCAGCCCTCTACCACCAGCTTATAGTCGAGGGTGGGGTTGAGCGGGCAGGAGTAGAGATACTCGCCGGGCTCGAGATCGACGACATAGTCCTTTGTGACGCCCTGGGTCAGGCCGCCGCCGGACACGCTCGGCAGGGTCGCACGGCTGATCAGGCCGTCGCCGCGCAGCCAGAAGCCGAGCTCGTAAGGAACGTTCTCGTTGGTGACGCGGAAGATGTGCTTGCCCGGCTTGAGGCGCAGGGTAACGGCCTTCGCCGCGCGATCCTCGCCGTTCTCGGCGTTGATTTCTTTGCAGTCGTCGGCGGTCTTGGGCGTGTAGCCGTGATCGACCCCGCCTTCGGACTCGACGAACTGGCAGCCAGTCTGCGTCAGCTCGATAACGGTCTCGGCCTGGGCTGTGCTGGCAAGGGCGATGCCGGTGGTCAGGGCAGCCGCGCCGGCGATGGCAAGAACTCGGGACTTGATCGACATCTGGCTTTTCCTTTTCTGCTGCGGTCCGGCTGCCTCTGTGCCGCCGTCCCTTTGGATGCTTCAGTTGGCCTGAAAGATGCGCAACAGCGTCGTTCGCATGAGCCATCATCTAGCCATGCGTTCGGACGTCGTTGGTGATCGCGGCAACGGATTCAAACGAATGTGAGGGATTGTGTGTTTGAAACGCGCTATTTGCCGCCCGATGGCCGGGTTTGCTCAAGAAAGTAGCGTCGCGGCGTGGTGCCGAAGACATCGCGGAAGGCTTCGATGAAGGCGCTGACGTTGTCGTAGCCCACGGCGAAGGCAGCCGAGGTGACAGGCTCGTCCGCTGCCAGCCTCTCCAGCGCCGCAAGCAAGCGGACTTGCCGGCGCCACTCGCGAAAGGTCATGCCGGTTTCGCCGGCGAACTTTCGAATGAGGCTGCGCTCGGAGATACCAAGCTCCTTGGCCCAGGCCTTGAGCGGCCGTGGGTCCGCCGGCTCGGCGAGGACGGCTTCGGTCAGGCGGCGAAGGCGTTGGTCCTGCGGCTGCGGCAAGGCAAGTGGCAAGGCATCGATCTCGGCGATCTCGGCCAGCAGGAGAGCGAGGAGGTGCGGCCGATTAGGGTCATCGGGCACCGTGGCCATTCGGATCAGGATCTCGCGCATCAAGGGAGAGATCGACCAGACGGCGCAGTCGGAGGGGAGGTCCGGTGCGTTCCGGTCGAGATAGACCGTGCGCATCGCCGTCTCCGTCTGGCAGCGCACCGCGTGAACCCGGCCCGCCGGCATCCAGATCGCCCGGCCGGGCGGCACCACCCAGACCGCGTCCTCGCTGACCACCCGCAAGACACCGCTGGCGGCATGCACGATCTGATGGGTGTCATGGCTGTGGGGTGCGATCCAAGTCCCGGCGGGATAGTCGGTGGCTAGGCCCTCGATCTC
>JANQIA010000064.1 GCA_028282405.1 Rhodovibrionaceae bacterium | reverse complement strand
AAGAGCGGACCGATGGTCGGGGAGACTGGATTCGAACCAGCGACTTCCTGCTCCCAAAGCAGGTGCTCTACCAGGCTGAGCTACTCCCCGGCGGCACAGCATCTGCGGTTTATTGGGCCATCTGCCGAGCCTGCGCAAGCCCTCTCCTCCCATAGGAGCTTAGCGCCGTGCCAATCGCGGAACGGCGAGCGTCAAGAGGAGGGCTGCCGCCAAGGCGACACCAACGGCAACGATCACCACGCTCCAGCTCTCGGGTCGCATGGCTCCGCAATAGACGATCACCAGAAAGAGGGGGATGTCGAGGAAGTGGGCCGCGCGGCCCAGCAGAGTCCGAGCCTCCGCACGAACTGTCTCTGTCAGCGCGCCCCGTTCGCGCGCCACGCGCGACTCCCGGATCGTTCGGCGAAACTGCACGCGGGTCACCGTGTTGCCTTCAACGAACTCGAAGAGGAACAGAGCCCACATGCCGACGAGCCAGGGGGCTTCGAAGAAGCCCATGCCAAGCTCGATGACCAGAAGCAGGCCGGACAACCCGACGAGCAAGGCGCCCGGCAGGGCCAGCGCATCGTAGAACACGGCCGTGTACCAAGCCGCCTCGGCAAAGACGACGACGTCCGTCGTCCGATAGGCGCGCAGTTCGGAGATGAAGACGGCCAGCAGACCGCCGCCGAGCAGGATGAAGCCGAGGATGTGGGCCAAGCGCAGCAGCATGTAGCTGTCCATCACGCTTCTCCCCTCGCTCCACCATGCCACCGTTTCGCAGCGCCCAGGCGGGGCCGGAATACGGCAACGAAGAGCGCCGCGAGGGAAAGCAGCAGGTTGATGGCCCCGAATGCGGCTTCCTTGCTCTCGAGCGGAACCAGTCGCTCGAGCGGCAGCGCTCCGGTCGCAACCTGCGAGGCGGCCCCAAGCAGCTCCTGGCCAAGCGGATAGAGAACAAAGACGGCGTTGAGCAGGATCAGCAGTGCGAACAACGCGTGAAGAACGAGCCAGCGCGTCCGAGGGATCGACAGCGAGCCCTTTGCCGCCAGGACCATTCCCGTCAGGACGAGCAGCGCCAAGCCAGGCAGGGTCAGATAAGTAGTGGCCACGTCGATGGTTTGGCGCGCGACGAGGGCCGTCGCGGCATCCTCATGGACGCCTGGCAAGAACCCGGCCGTGATGTGGCCGAGGATGCTGCCGAGAAACATGGCCATGCCAAGCAGATGCAGCGCCTTGACGAACCTGAGTGTCATCTTCTCGCTCCTATGGCTCTTGCCCGTCGGCCTCGAGGCGTTGGCGCAGTGCCCGCAGAACCGTCAGGGCTTCGTCCAGCTCCGTCGTTCCAAGTCCCGCCGAAAGCTCATTCGACCAATCAATTTGCCGTCGCCAGACCTCTTCCAGAGCCTTTCGCCCTCTCGCCGTTAGCTTGACGAGCTTCGCGCGCCGGTGGTCGGGATTGGCGGCAAAGGTAACCAAGCCGGCATCGGCCAGATCGTTGGTCACCCGCTGCACCGCCTGGCGGGTCAGGCCCATGTTGCGGGCGATCTGGGCCACCGGAAGCGGCTGTTCCTCGATGGCGCCCAAGACCTGCCAGCGAGCGCTGGTCAGGCCGAGATCGCGTGTCAGGCGATCGCCGGCCGCAAGGAGACGACCGTTCAGCCGGAAGGTCTCAAGAATGAGTTCCGTTACGATGGCGCCTTCTTTGCTGTGCTTTGTCATATGACAGCATATAGTCGTTATGACAATATATTGTCAATTGAGCCAATCGGTCGCAGCAGCGGTCTTTGCCGATCCGGCTGGCACGCTATGCTGAGATGACTGCGACCGATGAGAGCGCCATGCCGCCGCTGCCCCGCCTGAAGCCCGAGCCCATTCCCGCCATTCATCCGCTGCCCGAATACCGCGTCGAAGGAGAGCGCAAGCAGTGGTACGAGGACATGAAGCGGGTGTTCCAGGTCCCCTGGATGGGGGTGGTGACCATGGCCTATGCCCACTACCCAGCCTTCTTCAAGACACTGTGGCAGGGCACACGGGCACTCGCCGCCAGCCAGCCGTTTGTCGAGGCCTTTCAGGGCAACCGCATCTTCGTCGAGGCGGAGATCGAGAAACTCGCACCGCCGGCCATCGTGGACCGTCTCGCCACCCTGGGCTACGCCCCGCGGGAGATCGACGATATCCGGCAGACGGTCGAGATCTTCAGCCACGGCAACCAGCCCTACGTCCTGCTGGCAACACTGGCCCGCTACCTCTTGGAAAGCGGAGAGATGGCCGGCACCAACGAGCCGGAGGCGGCGCCCGCCTTCGGGGGCCGACACGGGCCTGAGGTCGCCGTGCCCTTCGTGCTGATGGAAGCGCATCATGCCGACGCGCCGACCCAAGCGGTCTATGAGGACGTCAAGCGCGTCCTGGGGCTGCCGTTCGTCAACACGGACTATCGCGCCTTCGCCCGCTGGCCGAGCTATTGGGCACAGGCTTGGGACGATCTGCGGCAGTTCGCCGGCACGCCCGAGCACGAAGCACTGTGCCAAGCGGTGCATGAACGCTGCCTGGCCGAAGTCAGCCGCCGTCTGCCCAACCCGGGCAAGCTGACCGCCGTCGCCCTACGCCAAGCGGCGGAGCAAGATGCCAGCTTCGAGGAAATCCGCGACGTCTGCCGGCTGTTCCAATGGCTCCTGCCCGGGCTGGTGGTCAACGTCGCCTTCCTGCGCGCGCAACTGCAGGAGCAAGGCTAAGGCAAGGCACGCGACATCAGCCTGCCAACCGCTTCGGCTAGCGCGAACGTCCGTCCCGCCGCCGGCGCACCCGTACAGGATGCAGGGAGTTCTGCTGTGCGTTGGCCCGCACAGCCAGGCCGAGCCCCAACAGACCGAGACCGAAGAGCGCGAGGGTCGCAGGCTCCGGCAGATCACTCGGATCCGGAATGGGAGGACCGCCCTCCTTGGTCAGCAAGAAGGTCGCCTTGACCTTGGCACCGTGGCGGCGTCCCTCCTTCAACCCGAACACGCCTGCGTTGAAGTACCGGTTGGTCAATGTGATCTCGAGCTCGGCACCGTTGTCGAAGGTGATGACGGTGGGACCGTCCCAGGTGATCTCGCCGTACTGGACGGGGAAGAAAAGGAAGAATCCATAGCCACCGTCGGTCTGCCCGGTGGTGCTGCCCGAACCGACCGGCGCGGAGAAGATCCAGTCGACGGATGCAGGGCGAGACACGCTGTCTTCGCCTGCGTTGACGGTTGATTCCTCGGTCCAGATCTTGAACAGCTTGACGGTCTGCGGAACGTTCAGCGCGAGATCGAGCGTGAAGTTGTGGTCGAAGATGTCGCTGGTCTGCACCACCAAGCCCGGATCTTGGTTGTGGACGTTGACGCTGTAGTCGCCCTGAATGATCAGGGCTTGCGCATCCTGCGCCGTAACAGCGGCGGTCGCGCCGACGAGCACCCCGGCCAGCGCCAGTGCCAGACGTCTGCCGCGACAGGCTCTTTCAAACCGATTCATAAAGCACCCTTCCCCTAGAACATCTCTGCGCTTTCGAGGCGCTGCAAACTGGCCAGGCGTGCTTGCTCCAAAGGCGGAACAGCAGCCGGCCTCCTGAAGAGAAGCACATGCCATGCCAACTTTTTGAAGTTAGGCTTTTCAGTCCTTTTGTTGGTTAACGAGCGCTATCGAACGGCCTTAATGTCAATTTTTTTGACACTTTTCGACCGACGACTGGGACAGTTGTAAAGCTCTTCATACGGTGAGTCCGCGGAACGCTATCGCAGGACTCTCAGCCCATACGGAGTGCTGGCAGCTTTAATCGTCTGCACCGTTTTCCACTGGCAAGTCGCGAATTCACGGCCAAGACAGTCGTGACCGCGGGAATGTCACAGGAATGACTCCGAGCTGCGCGTTACCATAACGCCGCGCTGCATGCAGCTTCGGCCTGCCCATACCGTCAACAGGCCGGCCGGCTGCGGAGTGGTGCTGTATCGAGGGGGTGGGACTATGAGGCTTCAGAGCCGTCCTATGCGTCGTGGCCGACGACTGTTGTCGGCCGGCGCGCTTCTGTCGGCCATCGTGTTGGCAGGCTGCGCCAGCCATCAGGTGCGCACACCGGACTCCGATCCGCTGGAGCAAACCTACGAAAGCCGAATGGTGCACGCCTACTTCTGGGGCGCGGTGCTGGATCCCCAGGTGGTCGCGGCCGATTGCGAGGACGGGCTGAACGACGTGGTCGTGGAGGACAACTTTCTCTACGACCTGGCCGGGGTGGTGACCCTGGGCATCTGGATGCCCGGCGAGGTTCGCTATCGCTGTCGCGCGCCCGCGGGCGATCTCGGAGACTTCCCCGAAGCCCCCGCCCAATAGCAGATCTCTGCATGCCCCTCCTATCCTAGGCGGAAAGGAAGCGCCCGATGCCAAGCGTTCCCAAGCGGTCGACCTTCTCTCCGAAGGACAGTTGGATTGGCCGGCACCAGACCTTCGAGCAGAAAATCGAAGGGCTCTACTCCTTCAGCGTTTTCCGCCCGGCCAGCACCGCAGATGCGCGGTTGCAGACCTACAACGCAGCGACCAAGGAGCTGCAGGCAACCATCGCCCAAGCAGTGAAGAAGAAGAAGGAGCTCCGCGCCTTCGGCAGCTCCTGGTCCCTGAGCAAGGTCGCGGTCTCCAAGCACTGGCTGCTGAGCAACAAGGCACTGCGCGTCGGCTTCACCCTGCCGGCGAGTCAGGTCTCCGCCAACTATGCCGGTGAGCGGGACAAGCTGCGCTTCCTGGAATGCGGCTTCTCGATCTCGGAGATCAACCGCATCCTGTTCCGCGATGGTCTCTCGCTCAAGGCGTCGGGCTCCAACAACGGCCAGACCCTGCCGGGCGTGATCTCCACCGGCACCCACGGTTCCGCCTTCAAGTTCGGCGCCACCCAGGACTTCGTGGTCGGCCTTCACCTGGTGACCGGGCCCAACAAGCATGTCTTCCTGGAGCGCGCGTCCTATCCCGTGGTGCGGCCGAAATTTGCCCAAGCGCTGGGCGCCGAACTGATCCGCGACGACACGCTGTTCGACGCGGCGCTGGTCAGCTTCGGCTCCTTCGGCATCATCCACGGCGTGATGATCGAGGCACGGGAGCTTTTTTTGCTGGACGCCCATCGCTCCTTCCGCACCTTCGGCGCCGGGCTCAAGAAGGCGATCACGAGCTTGGACTTCTCCGGGCTGTCCCTGCCGCAGCCAGCCTCCAAGCTCTATCACTTCCAATTGGAGGTGAACCCCAACGACAAGATCCCGGCCCAGAAGGCCTCGGTGCTCTTCATGTTCGAGCGCCCCTTCACCCCGAACTACCAGCCGCCGGACTGGGACGACGGCGCGCCCGGCCCCGGCGCCTCCGGCCTGGAACTGATGGCCAACGTGGTAGAGCTGCTGCCCTCCGTGGTGGCCAACCTCGCCAAGCCGCTGATCAATGCCCAGGTCGACAACGAGCTTGCGCCCTACCAGGTGACCGGCGCCTTCAAGGATCTCTTCCGCGGCGAGAAGATCGTCGGCAAGGTCTTCGCCTCAGGCGTCGGACTGCCGCTCGACCGCTCGCTCGACGCGCTCAACATCGCGCTCGACACCTACAAGAACTTCGGCACCCTGCTGCCCATGTTGATCGCCCTGCGCTTCGTGAAAGGCACCAAGGCCCTGCTCGGCTTCACCAAGTTCGAGCCGACCTGCGTTATGGAGATCGACGGGCTCTTCACGCCCAAATCCCAGCAGTACGTGAACCAGGTCTGGGCCAACATCGAGAAGGCCGGCATTCCCCTCACCATGCACTGGGGCAAGATCAACGACTTCCTGACCCCGGCGCGGGTCGAGGCGGCCTACGGCGACAACGTGCAGAAGTGGAAGGACAGCCGCGCCGCCCTGCTCGAGAGCCCGGCGGTCGGCAAGGTCTTCGCCAACGACTTCACGCGCAGAGTTGGCCTAACTAGCTAAAGCCTCACCCGAAGCGATAGCCGGCGCCGCGGACGGTGGCGATCAGGTGGCCGTAGGGCGTGAGCTTCTTCCGCAGGCGGGCGATGTAGACATCGACCACGTTGGTCAGCGGGTCCTCCTGAGCGCTCCAGACGGCGCTGAGAATCCGCTCGCGGCTCAGCACCTTCTTTTCGTTGGAGAGAAGGAGCGTCACCAGTTCCCGCTCCTTGGCGGACAGCTCGACTTCAGTACCGTCGACAGTGAGCAGCAGCGAGCTCCGGTTAAAGACGATGCCGTTGTGACACAGCAGGTCGCCGGTCGCTTCAATCGCGAAGTCGTGGGCACGGCGGTGCAGGGCATCGAGCCGGGCGACCAGCTCTTCGAAGGAGAAGGGCTTGGGCAGATAGTCGTCGGCGCCGATACGCAAGCCGGCGATGCGCTCGTCAGTGGCATCCAACGCCGTCAACATCAGCACCGGCGTCAGGATACGGCGCGCGCGCAGTTTTTGGCAGACGTCCTGCCCCGAGATGCCCGGCAGCACCAGATCGAGAACGATCACGTCGAAGCTGCGTTGTTGCAGCAGCTCCAGAGCCGTCTCCCCGTCGCCGGCGTGCTCGACCATCCAGCCTTCGGCCTTGAGGCCCCGGCGAATGAAATCGGCCACACGGTTCTCATCTTCCACAAGCAGCAGGTTCACGATACAGCTCTCAGCCTCGGTCGTTTCGGCAAGTCGACAACGGCAAGGGTTCCACCACCGGGGCGGTCCTCCAGCCAAGCCCGCCCGCCATGCGCTTCGGCGATGGAGCGGACGACCGGCAAGCCCAAGCCTGCCCCATCCGAATAGGTCTCGGCCGCGTTCGACCCGCGGAAGAAGCGCTCGAAGGCCCGCTCCTTCTCCAGGTCGGTCATACCCGGCCCGTTGTCCTCGACAGCGATGCGGAAGCCGAGCGGCGAAGACATCAGCCGCACGACAATTTCAGAGCCGCCGTGATGGCGCGCGTTCTGCAGCAGGGCGATCAGGCTCTGGCGCACGCGCACCGGATCCACGTTGACCATCGCCCGCTCCCGATCGGTGAGAAGCCGAGCCCCCGTCTGGGTCATGCCGATCGTCTCGTCGACCAAAGCGCAGAGGTCGATCTCTTCCAGCGACAGTCGAGCGGCACCGGACTCGGTCCGGGAAATGAACAGAAGGTCGTTGACCAGGCGGGTGGTGTGCGCGGCCGCATCGCGCGCCCGGATGAGGGCGTCGCGGTACTCGTCCGGCGACTTGTCGGCGCCACGCAACGCGATCTCGCTCTCGCCTTGGATGATGGTCAACGGCGTGCGCAGCTCGTGGCTGACATCGGCCATGAGCTGGCGGCGGTTGGCTTCCGACTGCTGCGTTTCCTTCAAGAGGCGCTCGAGCTCGTTGGTCCGGGTGCGCACCGCCTTCTCCAGCTCCACGTTCTCTTCGGTGAGGGAACGGGTGCGCTGCTCGACCATCTTGGCCATGTCGTCCAAGACCTGCGCGACCTCCGAGATCTCGTTACGCCCCGTCAGTCCGATCGGGACCGAGAACTGACCGCTGGCAAAGGCGCGCACACCGCCCATCAGCTGCGCCAAGGGACCGGCCACCTGGTGGCGGTAGGCGCGGAGCGACAGCAGGGTGACGACGACGGCCAGCATCGCAAAGGAGATGGCCAAGCGCTCGGCCAGCAAGGCATGAGCTTGCGCTTCGGCGCGGGTCTCTTCGACTTCCTCAAGCTCTTCTTCCAGGGCTTCATCGATCATGCTGCGGAAATCCCGGTCGATCTCGTCGTCGAGGATGGCGGAGAGCTGGCTCCAACTCATGCGCAGCTCCTGTCCGGCTTCGACACCGGCGACCACCTCGAACTTGCCGATCAGGTCCTCGATCTTGCGCTCGATTCTCGCGAGCAGCTCCAGCTCTTCGATTTCCTCTTCCCCCACCATCTCGATCTCCTCGCCGATAACGCCGCGGATGGCGGATATATTCCCGCGGATGCGGCGAATTAATTCCGCCTCGCCCCGGCCCTGGTCGAGATCGCCGATCAGCATGGCGTCGCCGTACTGCTTGAAGAGCTGGTAGGTGTTGGAGGTCAGCTCCAAGTGCTGCTCGTAGGAGCGATGCGCCAAGGTAATGCGCTCGCTGAAGTACTCAGCCCGGTTCGCGGTCCAGATCGCGATCGCCGCGCCACCCACGGCGAACAGCAGCATCACCATGGCGATGCCGTTTATGACGTTGATGATTTTCATTTTTCGCACCTTGTTTCTTATGGTTCCACGCATGTCTCAGCCTCCTGCCGCGCGCGGCGGCCAGTGAAACAGGGGCGCGTGCCTCCCCTGTCTTATCGGTTTCCATTCGGTGATCTGGCAGCGGGCGAATGGCGCGCCGGATCGTCTTTGCGTGTTCTTGGGGCGCGTTCGGCGCGTTGCCGCAGGGCAACCGTTCGAAGGCCATCGAAAAGGCAGAAGCCCTTCGCGCACAGCAATCAGCCCCCCTGCGGCCGCAAGGCCGAGGAGGGCTGGAAGCGAGGCACCGGCTGAGCCGGGCGGGCTCGGGCCATGATGGAAGATGGCGGCGCTGCGCGCAGCCGATGCTAGTCCGCCCCTGGCGACGGCATAGCCATCGCCAGGCAAGGGGGCCAGCACCACATCCCGCGACCGACGCTTGCCGCTGATCGGCGGGGACCGGCTCACGCCGCAGTCTTCTCCTTGAGCATCGCGCCGCCGCGCAGCACGGGACGGGCCAATTGCGCGGCGCGTTCCGGGTCGCAGAGTTCCTCCCGCGAGACGAGCGGAATGCCGGTTGCCATCCCAGCCTCCCGGCTCGCAAGAGGCGAGCAGGTCACCATTCCGGAGATGGCGAAGGGCCAGTGGCCGTAGCGCTGAAGAACCTCGACACCGCCGACCACGCTCAAGGCATCGGGGGCGGCAAAGAGAATGCCGTCCAAGCGGTCGCTTAGGACAGAGCCAGCGAGCAGCGCGGCCGTCTCCTTCTGGAAGACGCCGTCGGCAACCTCGACGACGACGATCTCGGCGCCACGTGCAGCCGCCGTGCCCACCAAGGTTTCAAATCCCTGCTCGATGCGCCGGTCGGGCATACGATAGGTGCTGGCCATGCCGGCATCGGTGAAATCGAGCGCCGGAATGCCGGCATCCTCGAAGGCGTTGAGGTCGCCAAAGGCCCCGGTGCCGGTGATTTTGGCACCGGCGACAGAATAGCCTGCCCGGCCGAGACCATGGGCCAGGCTTACGGCCGCCGTCGTCTTGCCCGCGTTCATGGATGCGCCGAACACAGCGATCACCGTCACATGGTCGGGGATCTGCGCCGGCGGCAGGCTGTAGCGGGCGATGTTGATGACCTCGCCTTCGGCATCCTTGAGCAGACCCAGGGGCTTTAGCTGGGTCGGCTTGGCCATGCGGCCGTGCGCGGCCCGCATGCTGCCGATGACCCCGCCAGCGGCCAGCAGGTCGGCCTGTTCAGGATGGACCTCGGCATGGCCTTCGAACTGGTCCGGGGCGTAACGGTCGCCGACACAGACCACCACGAGGTCTTCGGGGTAGCTCAGCGAATAGCGCCCGCTCGCCAACTGGATCTTCTTGTGCTGATTGATCTCCAGGATCCGGCAGAGTGCCAGGTCGCCGGAGGTGGCGTACTGGACGCTCGCATCGAGCGCGGCGATGTCCTCCCGCGCAACGCGGCGCGTGATGAAGGACCATTTGGCTGTGGGGGGCACGGGGGAGAGCGCGACTTCGCGGAGGTTCATGTTCCAAATCTCCTGTGGGCTGGCGTCCGTGGGGCGGACTGAAGTCCTTACGGAAAAGTTAAGTCCCTTTTCGAAACGCAGCCTGTCGGGAAGATGAACGAAGAATGAGAGACGAGTGAAAAGCGCACTCTGTGAGAGGGCTCACAGCAGCGTGAGCCGGCGGGTGTTACCTCTAAGCCCATGAACGCGACCGACACCTATTCGAACGATCCGGCGCTGCAAGCGATGCTGCCGCTCATGGATCTCCTAGAAGAGGCCTTCGGACTCGACGCGGACGAGGACACGAGCGCCCTTTCCGAACCCCTCTATGCCGAGCCTGCGGAGCCGGCCCTGGAAAGCGCTGCCGCCTAGGCAAGACACCCAAAGGGCTGCGTCAGTTGGTGCCCTTGTTCGCTGCGCGCCATCGCGGTAACCGCGTAATCCCTAGGGATTATTCGAGCCGACCGTGGTGGCAGAAGAGCGATGAGCACACGACGCCGACTTCTTTTGAGCCTTGCTTTCCTTTCAGGCCTCTCGGCTGCAGCACTCGCCGATGATCCGGGCCTGAGCAACGATACCAAGACCTTTACCAATCCTCAGGAGATGCGCGAGTCGGACTGGTCCGACCCGGCGGAGATGGCGCGTAGCTGGCAGGCCGCCCTGGTGCGCCTGCCCCGCCCCGAGGGCGGTTCCGTCAGCATCGACATCACCGAACTAGCGGCCATGCCCGATCCGGGCCCCGATGGCCGGCTGCCGACGGTCATCTACCTGCACGGCTGTAGCGGCGTTTGGTATGGCACGCACCAACGCATGAGCTTCCTCGCCGACAACGGTTTTCTGGTCATCGCCCCGATCAGCCTGGCGCGGCAGAAGTACCCGCAGTCCTGCGACGAGGAGACCCACCAGGGCGGCCTCTACCGCCCAACCCTGCGCATGCGCCAGCAGGATGCGGGCCATGCCATCGAACGAGCCCGCGGCCTGCCGCTGGTCGACCCCGACAACATCTTCCTCGTCGGCCTCAGCGAGGGCGGCGTCACCACCGCCACCTTCCAGCCGGCCAATCCGCTGCAGGCGGTCAAAGCCCGCGTGGTCGAAGGCTGGACCTGCACTGCCGGCTGGCCCGAATACAACGGCATCGGCGCCGGCCCGCAGGAGCCGGTGCTGACTATGGTCGGCGCCGATGACCCTTGGTTCCAAGACGAATGGACCCGAGGAGACTGCACGCCGTTCATCGACAAGACGAACGGCAGCCGCTCCATCGTCTACCGCGAGCCGCCCTTGGCCAGCCTGCACGAGCTGCTCGACGAACCAGCGCCGCGGCAGGAGGTCTTGCGTTTCCTCAAGCAACAGCTCGACCGCTAAGGGCGGGCGGCTGTCGACAAATCGGCGATGCAGGAAAGGCGCTCGCTTTCGTGGCTGCCGCCCCTACAACAGAAGACTATCCTGTTCGACGGTTTGTTAGAGGCGAAGCTCCCATGTCCAAGCGTACCCTGAACCTGAGCGACAAGCTCTACGACTACATTCTGGAGATCTCCCTGCGGGAGCACCCGCTCTTCGCGGAGCTGCGCGCCGAGACCAATCGCATGCCGGAAGCGGCTATGCAGATCTCCCCGGACCAGGGGCAGTTCATGGGCTTGCTGGCCCGGCTGATCGGCGCCAAGCGGGTGATCGAGGTCGGCACCTTCACCGGCTACAGCGCGCTCTGCTTTGCCCAGGCCCTGCCCTATGACGGCCGGGTGCTCTGCTGCGACGTCAGCGAAGAGTTCACCGCCACAGCCCGGCGTTATTGGCAGCGGGCCGGTCTGGCCGAGAAGATCGAGCTTCGTCTGGCACCAGCGACCGAGACCATCGATGCGCTGCTCAGCGAAGGTGCCGCCGGCGACTTCGATCTCGCCTTCATCGACGCCGACAAGGAGAACTACGAGCGCTATTTCGAAGGCTGCCTCGAGCTGCTGCGTCCCGGCGGCGTCATCCTGGTCGACAATGTGCTCTGGGGCGGCTCGGTGATCGACCCGGCGGTTGACGACGCCGACACCAAGGCGATCCGCGCGCTTAACCGAAAACTGGCCCAGCACGCACAGATCGAGCTGTCCCTGTTGCCGATCGGCGACGGTTTGACCTTGGCGCGCAAACTATAATCCGGCCTTTCCTGTCGTTTGAGATAGCCAACCGCAGTGAAAAGGCGAAAATTCCTCCAGCCAGGCCAAAGGCTTAGACAATTTTCCGCGTAATAGACATAAAAACCCCAAGTAAAAAGCGGCGTTAACCATAGAGTTACTACCCCTTAAGCGCGTCTTCATGCGGCCTCTGTAGCCTTTGAAGGATCAACCCGGATGCGGCCGCCCGCTCGATGGGGGCCGGATCGCCACTTGGACGCTAAGGAGGGGCAGGCCATGCTACGGAGCCTTGCACTCGTTTCCCTCGCAGCCGGTGCCGTTCTGATCGGCCAGCCGGCCGCCGCAGATATGCCGCAGTGCAGCCAGCGCGAGTCGGTGGTGAGCTACCTCGAGAAGAAGTACAAGGAGTCGCCGGTCGCCATTGGCGTGACCAGCAACGGCGGCTTGGTCGAGGTCTTGAGCACCAACGGCGGCGGCACCTGGACCATTATCGTCACCTCGGCGAAAGGCTGGGGCTGCCTGGTTGCAGCCGGCGAAGGTTGGAAGAGCATCGCCATGAAGCCGGACGAAGGGCCGAGCACCTAAGGCACGCGCCACCGACGAGCCGCGGCCCGGCTACTGAAACGCCGGGTGCAGCACGCGGTCGCCAACCGCCAAGCCTAAGCGCTCGGCGACACCGGCGTTGACCTCCAGGACGCCCTTGACCGGCCTTCCGGATGGAATGCGATCGGTCGACAGCGGCACGGTCCGCTCGGCGATCTTGACGATCTCCCCCGCAGTGTTGAGGAACAGCATGTCGAGGGGCAGATAGGTGTTCTTCATCCACATGTTCAGCGTCTGCGGGCGCGGCAGAATGAAGAGCATGCCGGCATCCGCCGCCATCTCTTGGCGGAACATCAATCCCTGACCGAACTGCTCGCGCCTAACGGCCAGCTCGACCTGGAAGACGTGGCGCTCACCGGCCGCCGTCTCAATGGCGATTTCCGCTGTGTCGAAGGTAACCAGCGGTTGGCTCGGCGCCGCCGAAGCGCCGGCCAACAGGAGCATAAGAAGAACGATGACGGGCGCCACCGCCGCCTGCATCGCTCTCAGACTCACGCCGACGGGCATGTCGCCTCCCCTGCCTTGCAGATCAGGAACCGGTGCTTTCCAAGCACAGAGGTACGGCAACCTCAAGCGCCCGCCGCGCCAAATCACGCAAGTTTGCCCGGACGGGACCGCCGCGCGGCCTGTCGGCCAGCGTGGTGAACCAGTGCTCCGGCGGGTTGCGGCCGCGACTGTGGCGCCAGCTCAGAGCACGCAGGACGGCCTCGGCCTCCGGCGGCAGATGCGCGGGCAAGGCTTGGCCGCTCAACAGTCCCCAGATGCCGGTCCAGCAGCGGGCGACGGACCAAGGATTGTAGCCGCCGCCCCCGAGCATCAAGAGCCGCGGCGCCAGTGGCCGAACAGCCGCAACGCTGCGCCATAAAGCCTGATTTGAGAGCGACAGGCGGCTAAGCGGATCCTCTTCTAACGCATCAGCCCCGCCCTGCACCACCAGGGCCTCCGGCGCGTAGCGGTCGATCAGCGGCAAGACGACGGTGTCGATCAAGAACTCGAACTCGCTGTCATTGGTGCCTTGCGGCAGAGGCAGGTTGAGCGCCGTGCCGCGCGCCGTGTCTTCCAAGCTGCCGGCACCCCCTTCGCTCATCGGCCAGCGGCCGGCTTCGTGCAGGGAGAGAGTGAAGACCCGCGGGTCCCCGGCAAAGGCCTGCTGCACGCCGTCGCCGTGATGGGCATCGAGGTCGAGATAGAAGATGCGCTCCAGGCCGTGGTCGAGCAGGCTAAGGATCCCGAGCGCCGGATCGTTGAAATAGCAGAAGCCGCTGGCGCGGTCCGGTTGACCGTGGTGGGTGCCGCCGGCGGGGTTGTAGACCCTCCCCCCGTTCTTCAGCAGACGGGCGGCGAGCAGGGAGCCGCCGCAGGCCGTTGCCGGACGGCTGAAGATCTCGGGAAAGATCGGGTTGCCGTTGAGGCCGAGCTGGTAGCGCTGGCGGCTTGCTTCATCCAGTCCCTGCTCGGCTTCGGCCCGCTGCACCGCGGCGATATAGTCGCGGTCGTGGAAACGGGCCAACTCCTCGGCCGTGGCGCGCGGACTGTCGATGTAGACATCGTCGGGCAGCCAACCAAGCGCCCGGCAAAGATCGATGACTGTCGAGACCCGCGGGATGGACAGCGGATGGCGCGCCCCGTAGCGCGACGTCCGGTAGATCTCGCTGCCGATGAAACGCGGATGTAAGGCCGGGTCTGGCAACAGAGCGTCTTGGCTTGGCCGTAAGGTCATGGGGGTCGACATGGTCCGGCGGCCTTTCTGCATCAAGCCGCCGCATATCCCAGCCTTGCTATCGCAGCCGCCGCCTCCCTAGATGTTCAGCACGATGGACAGTGCGCCCGCCTCTTACACTGATACGCACCGCCCCGCCCCTGCGGTGCAAATCTCGGGCGCTGCGGTGGTCTACGATGGCGAAGAGCTTTTCAGCAGTCTTGACCTAACCCTCGAGGCCGGCCGCATCACATGCCTGCTCGGTCCCTCGGGCGTCGGCAAGTCGACGCTGCTGCGCTTCATCGCCGGGCTGGCGGAAGACGCCAGCGGCACTGTGACCCTCTCCGACGGCAGCGCCACTGCCCCCAAGCTTGCTTACATGGCGCAGCACGACCTGCTGCTGCCTTGGCTCAGTGCGCGCGACAACGTGGTGCTGGGCGCGCGCCTGCGCGGCGAGACGGCGGACAAGGCACGCGCCGAAGCCCTGCTCCAAGAGCTCGACCTGGCCGATGCCACCGCGCTTCGACCAGACAAGCTCTCCGGCGGCATGCGGCAACGCGTTGCTTTGGCGCGCACCCTCTATGAAGACCGACCTGTCGTCTTGATGGACGAGCCCTTCTCGAGCCTCGACGCCGTCACCCGCCATAGCTTGCAGGCGCTGGCGGCTGAGTGGCTCCGCGGCCGCACGGTGCTGCTGGTGACCCACGACCCCTTGGAGGCCTTGCGCCTCGGCCAGCGCATCCTGCTTCTTGCCGGCAAGCCCGCAAAGCTGCGCGAGGTGGCACCCCCTGCCGGGCCACCGCCGCGCGACTTGCAAGCGGTTGGTATGGGCGAAGCCCATGCCGCGCTCATGGCCAGCCTGCAGGCAGCCAAGGCGGCGCGATGAGCGCCAACTTGCGTCCGCTCGCCATTGCCCTCGGCTTGCTCGCCCTTTGGCAGGCCATTGTGTGGCTCAGCGGCGTACCGCCCTACATCTTGCCGGGGCCGGAGCTGGTCTCCGCCAAGCTCGTCGAAGATGCGCCTTTGCTGCTTCACCATGCCGGCGTGACCTTGACCGAGATCCTGCTCGGCATGCTGCTGGGCACTTTCTTCGGCAGCCTCTTCGCCATCTCCATGGTGCTGTCCCAGGGACTGCGCGCCTGGTTGCTGCCGCTGCTGGTGATCAGCCAAGCGATCCCCGTCTTCGCATTGGCGCCCATCCTGGTGCTGTGGCTGGGCTATGGCCTCGCATCCAAGGTCGCCATGGCGGCGCTGATCATCTTCTTCCCGGTGACCGCCGCCCTGCTCGACGGCCTGCGCCGGGCGGATCCCGGCCAGCTCGATCTCGCCCGCACCATGGGCGCATCACGCCTCTCCACCTTGATCCACATACAGCTACCGGCAGCCCTGCCGGCCTTCGCGTCAGGGCTAAGGGTCGCGGCGGCCGTTGCACCGATCGGCGCGGTGGTCGGCGAGTGGGTCGGCGCCAGCGCCGGTCTCGGTCATCTCATGCTGCATGCCAGCGGCCGCATGCAGATCGACCTGATGTTCGCCGCCCTGCTCGTTCTCGCCGTCCTCGCCATCAGCCTCTATGCCGCGGTCAGCTGGCTCGGCGGCCGCCTGACACCTTGGCGTAGCGAGCGCGACCGCTAGTCGCCGCACAGGGCGCGGCAAAGCACACAAGCGAACGCTGCATTGCCTCTTATTTCGCAGCACAGTAGCTTGCCAGAGCGGGGAGCCGCCACACCCCGGGAAGAGGGAGTCTGCGCGACATGGATGTGAATACCATTCTGGTTCACCTCGCCGACGACGAGGAATGCGAAAGACGCCTTAAGGTCGCGCTCAAGCTCGCTCAGATTCACAATGCCCATGTCACCGCCCTGTTCATCACCAAGCCGCTGGCCATGCCGGCGGCCGTGGCCGGCCGGGCCGCCTCGTCCGTCTTTCTGGAATCCGCCTATGAAGCCAGCCGTAGCAGAGCCCAGCGTCTGAGTACGGAATTCAAGGACATGGCCGACCGGGCCGGTGTCGATCACACCTGGATCGTCGAGGATGGCGAGCATCTCGGCCACCTGCGCTACCACGCTCATGTCTCGGACCTCGTGGTGGTCAGCCAGATCAACCAGGCCCTGAATTTCGAGGACCACTTCCGGGTGCGTTTGGCGGAAGAGCTGGTGATGGACATCGGGGCGCCGGTCCTGATCGTGCCGCGCAATTTCGAGGCCGAGCTGGACCCCAAGCATGTCATGGTTTGCTGGAAAATGACCTATGAGTCGGTTCGCGCCGTACGCGGCGCCTTGGCCTTTCTCAAGCGCGCCGAACTGGTGACCGTGCTGAGCATCGACGAGTCGAAAGAGAGCATGCTGAGCGCCTCCGAGGTCGTTGGCTACTTGCGACGCCACGACGTTACCGCGGATGCGGAGTTGGTGCCGTCAAGCGATCGCTCAGTCGCGGACACACTTATCGGAGAGGCGGAGCGGCGCGGCGCGCAGATGATGGTCATGGGCGCCTATGGTCACTCGCGCATGCGCGAGCTGCTGTTCGGCGGTGTCACGCGCGAGATGTTCCAGAAAATGCGCCTGCCTGTGATCATGGCGCACTAAGGCGCCATCCCGGCGACCGCAAACCCGCGCCCTTCGGCTTTAGAGGAAAAAGACGAAGGTCGTCAGAATGAAGAGCGGGAATAGGAAGATGATCGACCAGCCCATGTAGCCGAAGAAGCTGGGCATGGCGATGCCGCGCTCCTCAGCGATGGAGCGCACCATGAAGTTCGGCGCATTGCCGATGTAGGTGTTCGCCCCCATGAACACGGCGCCAGCCGAGATTGCTAACAGGGTGTTGCTCCATTCGGTCATCAGCAGCTCGACTTGCGGACGCCCACCGGCAGTGTTGAAGAACACAAGGTAGGTCGGCGCGTTGTCGAGGAAGCTCGAGAGGATGCCCGTGGCCCAGAAGTACATGTAGTTGACCGGCTGCCCATCGCTGGAAACCGCGCTGATGATCTCCGACATGACACCACGGTCGCCGGCCTTGAGGATGGCGATGGCCGGCACGATGGTGATGAAGATACCGGCGAAGAGCTTGGCGACCTCGAGGATCGGGAACCAGCTGAAGCCGTTGCGCCTGCGGCTTTCCCGGCTGGTCATGGCGACCGAGACGAACACGAGGGCAATGAGCGTTACGTCGCGCACCACGTTCTGCAGATCGACGTGGACGTGGAAGACTTCGAAGCCGATGCCGGGGCGCCAAACCCCACTCATCAGCACTGCCCCGATCACGCCGGCCAGCAGCAGGATGTTGAAGCCGCCCTCGATGCCCAGCGGCTCTTCGCCCTCGTCGCCCTTCGGCGCATCGCTTTGGTCTTCCTTGCGATAGTAGTAGCTGTCGAAGATGTAGAAGACGACCAGGAGGATGCTGGCGACCATCAGCATGGGCGGCAGCATATTGACCGTCGGCCAGAAGAAGTCGACGCCTTTGAGGAAGCCGAGGAAGAGCGGCGGGTCGCCCAGCGGGGTGAGGGAACCGCCGATATTGGCGACCAGAAAGATGAAGAAGACGACGATATGAACCTTGTGACGGCGCCACTCGTTGGCCCGCAGGACCGGGCGAATCAGCAGCATGGCGGCCCCGGTGGTGCCCATCCAGCTGGCGATCACCGTGCCGAACAGGAGGATTCCGGTGTTGACCAGAGGAGTCCCCTGCAGGCGCCCTTTCAGGCGGACGCCGCCGGCGATCGTGAACAGCGCGAGCAAGAGGACGATAAAGGGGATGTACTCCAAGAGAGCCACATGCAGCAGCTCGAACAGCGCCAGCTCCCAGCCGAAGTGAAAGGTGAAAGGAGCCAGGAAAGCCAGGGCACAGAGAGCCGAGATCTTGCCGAAGTTGTTGTGCCAGAAGCGTGGTGCCAAAAGCGGGAAGAAGGCGATGGAGAGCAGGACGGCGGCAAAGGGAATGACCCAAACCAAGCCGAGCTCGGCACCGTCCAGATGCGGAACCCCTTCGCCGTGGGCTGCACCTTCTGCAGCCGCCAGGGCGGGGCTCGCGAGGAGCGCAACCGGAGCGCAGAGCGCGACACCAAGAACCGCGCTCCGACAATACACAAGAACAGTCAAACGCCCCGTCCTCTCCCTGTTCCAACAACACTGGCTGGTTCTGTGGTTTTGGCAAGTCCCAGCAAGCGGCACAAGCCTGCTTACGTCGAACAAGGCGCTGCAGCATTGCGAACGACTGTTCCGGGCGGGCGCCGAGCAGGTTAGCTTGTTGCGATGTGGTTCTTGCGGCGCACGCTTCTGGTTTTGGTGGGGCTGGGCATCCTGGCGGTTTTGGCCATCGTGTTGCGCGTGCCGCTGGCCAACTGGTCCCTGCAGCTTGCCTTGGCGGGCTCGGAGCAGACGATTGCGGCCGAAGTGGAGACGGTTTCCCTTGAAGAGCTGGTGCTGCGCGAGCTGACGTTGGGTGATCCGGGCGCAGAGGTCGTCGTCGCGGAGGAGCTGCGCGTTCGCCACACACTGGGCGGGCTGTGGCGGGGCGAGGTCGACTCGGTGGAGATCGTGGCGCCGGTCATTCGCGTCGTCATCGACGCCCCAGCTGCAAAGGGCTCCGAAGCGGAAGCAGATGACTGCGCGCCTGATGTCGCAGCACAAGACTCCCTGCCCTGGCCACCCCCGGTCCTGCCGCGACGACTGGTGGTTACCGACGGCCGGCTGATTGTGCAGCGGGGTGACGAGGAATTCACCTCCGACTTCACGGCCGACGCGACTGTTGAGGGGGACAACCCCTGGTCCGCCTCCGCAACGCTGACCGCCGATGGGTCTCTCGGCCAAGCCGATGCCGCCTTTTCGGCGACCCTCGACGAAACGTCTGTCCGAGACTTTGCGTTGAAAGCGACGGCGGAGCTTATGCCGGCCGTCAACAACCTATTGCCGGACGAGGTCCGCCTAGAGCAGACGGGAACCGCCCATGTTTCGCTGAACCTGACGAGCGACGGGACTTTGCAGCTTCAGGCCCTGCAACAAGCCTCGCCCTTGGCGCGCGTGGCTGCCTTGCCGATGCAGGGGCACCTCGACGCACGCATTCGTGGCTTGGCCGTGCCGGGCTGGAGTGACGGGAGCAACGGAGAGGTCGGGCTCGACTTCGTGCATGACGGCCAAGCCCTGACTTTGGGCGCCGAGAGCCACGTGCAGGTAACCGCGCAGCCGTCCGACGATCTTTCTGAGCCAGCGAGTAATGCCCTCGCTCTGCTGGGACTACCGAACGAACCGGTAACCCTTACGCTCTCGGCGGAGGATAACGACCAGCCGCTTGCGAGGCTGCAGCCCGCCGAGGACGGACCGCTGCGGTTCGAGCTGGCCGTCGCGGCGGACCTCTCGGGCGAGACTCAGAAGGCTCTGACGCTTTCGACACGCGGCCGCGCGCAGATCGATCCGGCGACCGGGAACCTGGTCGATGCGAAGCTCAGCCGCCTGGATGTCGCCTGCCTTTGCCGCCACCCGGGAACGATGGCCTCGATCGAGATCTCGGCCGAGACCGGCCTGACCTACGCCGACGGCCAGATCGCCGTCCCTAGCTCCCTGCTTGTAAGCCTGACCGGCCAAAACGGCAGCGACCTGGCTGCGCTCGCCGAACAGCCGGAACTCGCCGGGCTCTTCGGAGACAGCCTCGTTCTTCGCCTCACCCCGCAGACCGCGGACCAAGCACTGCTCGCATTGGCGGACTCCGGCGACGGCGGTCTGGAGGTGACCTGGCAGACCGACGGCCGCATGTGGACGACGGGCGCCGTGAGCGGCCTGGTGCTCACCTCCAGCGGCGCGGCGGCGGTTCCCGAAGGCGACGCCCCTCCTAGCCTGGCGCAGACGGACATCACACTGGCAACCAGCCCATTCACCTGGGAGAAGCAGGCAATCCGAACGCTCCGCGCCAGCGGCGTCCTGCAGGGCCGGCCGGAGGATCTCGCCGCCCGCCTGCATCTGGCGCTCGACGCCGACCGCCTGCAGGTCGGCGAAAGGGCGCTGAGCGATGCGACCTTGGACAGCGCAATCGGCGCGCGCGTGAGAGGCCATACACTGAGCCTCGAGCTCACGGCCCCCGCTCAACTTAAGCTCGGCGGCGCTGAGGGCCTGCCTATAGGGCTCACGGGGCCCGCTGCCCTAACGCTCTCAGAAGTGAACGCTACCGTTGAGATGACAGAAAGCCGCGCATGGACAGCGGCCATGGAAGGCGCGCTTGCGCCCTTAAGCCTGCGCGCCGCAGAGCGCGATGTCAGCGTTGGCGAGACTCAGATCTCGCTGTCGGTCGCAGGCGGCGGAGACGCAGCGCTCAGCGGCGAAGGGCGTCTCGTCGCCGAAAGTCTGTCGCTCGGCCAACCGACCGTCAGCGCCCAGCGCGCGGCGCTTTCCTTCGAGATCGAAGGAGAGACCATCACGGCCAGCTTGGCGCCGACCCGCGTGACACAGGCGGTCGCTCCCGAGATACCGACCCAGCTCACCCTAT
>JANQIA010000054.1 GCA_028282405.1 Rhodovibrionaceae bacterium | reverse complement strand
ACGCCGCAGTCCACGGTGATGACCAGACTGGCCCCCTCTTCCCGCAGCAGCCTGAGCGCTTCGGGATTAGGGCCGTAGCCTTCCCGCTGCCGGACGGGCACGTAGAGCCGCGCCGAGATGCCCAGCACGGCAGCGGGAAGGCTATGGCCCTAATCCCGAAGCGCTCAGGCTGCTGCGGGAAGAGGGGGCCAGTCTGGTCATCACCGTGGACTGCGGCGTCTCCGCTCACGCGGCGTTGGAAGCAGCCCAGACGGTTGGCCTCGATAGCATTGTTCTCGATCATCACGCAGCTGAAGCGCGCTTGCCGCCGGCGGTGGCCGTGGTCAATCCCAACCGCTGGGATGACGACAGCGGCCTGGGACAGCTCGCCGCCGTCGGGGTCACTTATCTTTTCCTGGTGGCGCTCAACCGCGCGCTGCGCAGTGCCGGCTGGTACGACGTGCAGAGCCGCGAGGCACCCGATCTTCTCGGCCTGCTCGATCTCGTCGCGCTCGGTACGGTTTGCGACGTTGTGCCCCTCACCGGGCTCAACCGGGCCTTCGTGGCCCAAGGCCTCAAGGTCTTGGCCGGGCGGCGCAACGAGGGGCTGCGCGCGCTCTGCGATGTCGCCGGCGTGGCCGAGCGCCCGGGCGGCTACCATCTCGGGTTTCTGCTCGGCCCTCGGGTCAATGCCGGCGGGCGAATCGGCGAGTCCCATCTCGGGGCCGCGCTTTTGAGCGAGGGCGATCCCGCCCGCTGCCGGGCGCTGGCCGAGCGCCTCGACGGTTACAACGAAGAGCGCCGCGCCATCGAAGCGGAGGTTCTGGCGGCGGCGGATGCGGCTTACCAGGACGCGGGCGCGTCGCGCGATCTTATCTTTGTCGCGGGCCAGGACTGGCACCCCGGCGTGATCGGCATCGTCGCCGGCCGCTTGAAGGAGCGCTACGACCTGCCCGCCATCGTGGTCACGCAGGATGCCAGCGGCCTGGGCAAGGGCTCAGGGCGTTCGGTGCCGGGCGTCGATCTCGGGGCGGCGGTGATCGCAGCGCGCCAGGCCGGCCTGCTGGTCAACGGTGGCGGTCATGCCATGGCCGCGGGACTGACCGTGGCGGGAGACCAGATCGCGGCCCTGGAGGACTTCTTGCGGGCGCGCGTTGGCGCGCGCCTGGAGGAGATCGCCTACCGTCCCGCGCTCTCCATTGACGCCTGTCTCAGCCTGGCGGCGGCACAGGGCAGTCTCGTCCAGGCGCTGGAGCGCATTGCGCCCTTCGGCGCCGGCAATCCGGAGCCGCGCTTCGCTTTTGCCCAAGTGAAGGCTATTTCCGCGGATATCGTCGGCACGAATCATGTTCGGGCCCTGTTCGGAGACGAGTCGGGGGCCCGGCTGCGGGCCATCGCCTTTCGCGCCCTGGAGACTCCGCTCGGCGAGAAGCTGCTGGCGCGGAGCGGGCGTCCGCTGCATGTCGCCGGGCGGCTGCGCGCCGATGCCTGGCGCGGCGGCGACGCCGTGCAGCTCCAGGTCGACGACGTGGCGGACAGCGGCCAAGTCTAGAGTCGTCCCGGCAGGACACGGCGACAGGACATGGGGATTTGATTCGCCTTTCCGTTTGCCGGACGAAGGCTAGTTCTGGTCAAATGGCACAGGACGTGAGGGCCGGAGCAGGTGCTGAGAACGCTGTCGAGATGGAAAAGGTTGGAGGTACTGGCCCTGGTGGCTTTGGCGTCGGCGGGCCTGGCGGTTGCCGGGCCGGCGCGGGCGCAGACCCCGGTCGCCTTGGAGCTGGTGCTGGCCGTGGATTCCTCCTCCAGCGTCACGTCATGGGAATTCGATCTTCAGATGCAGGGCATCGCCCAGGCCTTCCGCGACCCCGCGGTGCAGGGCGCCATCTTGGCGGCGGGCGATCTCGGTGTTGCGATCAGCCTGGTGCAGTGGTCCGGCAGCACCCGTCAGGTCCTGGCGACCGAGTGGCAGCTCGTGCGGGAACCGGCGGATGCCGAGGCCTTTGCCGATCTCCTGGATGAGACGCCGCGCTTCATCAGCGGTGGGAGCACCGCGATCGGCAGCGCCATCGAGTTCTGCGTCAACCTGATAGAATTCAATGAATTCGAGGGCTTCCGGAAGGTCGTTGATATTTCAGGTGACGGCCGAACCAACCAGGGCTTGCGCACCACGGCCATGCGGGACGCGGCCGTGCCAGCCGGCGTAACGGTCAACGGCCTGACCATCCTGAACGAGGATCCGAGCGTCGATCACTACTATCTGCGCAACGTGATCGGCGGCACGGGCGCCTTCATCATGACCGCGACGGACTTCCGCGACTTCGCCCGCGCCATCCGGCTCAAGCTCATTCGAGAGATTGCCGGCCCGCCGGTCGCCGCTCTGCCACCGTCGGAGCAGTATGCTGCCGGACAGTAAGCTCGCTGCGGCGCGCTTTTGGTTGGAGAGGAGGGGAGGATCCCCTTGTCTTTCCGGCTGGAATCCATTAGCTCCCATCCACGCTGTCCCTATCGTCTAGAGGCCTAGGACATCAGCCTTTCACGCTGAAGACACGGGTTCGACTCCCGTTGGGGACGCCACCTTTTTCATGTCCGACCCGTAGACATAGGTAACAGTTTGTACCTAAGACATGGGTGACACCCTCGTGCCGAACGGGGTGTCGATGGTTTGCAAGGTTTTCTGTTCCAAATCGATGTACCCAAGATCGTAGTGCATGAAGCTGACGAGCCAAATGGCGTCGTCGACCTCCTTGATTCCAAGTTTCTGACCGGCGAGCACGGTTGAGATGTTGATCTTTTTTCGATGCATGCAGATACGCCCGCAAGAGGTGACGAGAATGTCGCGGTCATGGAAGGGGTAGTCGATCTCCGGCAGGCCGCTATAGGTCCGTTTTGAGGGGGTATAGAGCTCGGCCGGGAATTTCATGTCCAAGGCCTCGTGGGGGCGTTCGTTATTGAATTCGCTGAGAAAGTCGTCGAAGCGTGCCTGCTGCTGGAGGCTGTTCGCGCCGGCGGGCTTGGTGGTTTCCTTTTTCAAGGTGAGATGCATGCGCTCGTGGCGCCCGTTCTGCTGTGGGCAGCCTGGTTTGATGCGCTCGATGGCGATGCCGAGCCTGAGCCACCAGACCGACAGGCGGGAGAGGCCGTACAAGCCGTTGGGGCTGGCGAAGGGGACACCATTATCGCTCCTGATGGCGCGCGGCAGGCCATAGGCCTCGAAGCTGCGGTGGAAGAGCGGGATGACGCCATCCTCCTTGGTGCTCTCCAAGGCTTCGCAGGCGAGAATGAAGCGCGAGGCCTGGTCGGTGACGGTCAGGGGGTAACAGTAGCGGCCGTTGCCGAGCTTGAACTCTCCCTTGAAGTCGCAGCACCAGAGATCGTTGGGGGCGAGAGCCTGGGAAAGCGGCGTGCCCTGCGGCCTCTGTCGGCGCCGCTCTTTAGCGCGCTTGACCAGGCCGTGGCGATCGAGCACCGCATGGACCGTGCTCTTGGCGGGAATGCGCACGTCACCGGCCAGGCGCCGGACGAGCAGCTCCCTGATCTTTCTCGCACCCCAATGGGGCTTTTCGCGCTTGGTCTCGACGATCAGCCGCTCGATGAGCTCGGGCAACTGGTTGGCGTAGCGCACCGGCCGCCGCGAGCGGTCCGACAGGGCCAAGGGTCCTTCGGCCCGGTAGCGGTTCCAGATCTTGTAGCCGGTCTTCCGGGATATCCCGAAAGACCGGCAGACATCACTCATGCTCTCGCCATCCAGCAAACGGGCGACAAAGCGAAGACGTTCCTCCATAACCGAACACTCTCTCCACGGCATCAACACCTCCGGCCAAAGGACCAAAAGTGTTACCCATGTGTCCGGTACGAAACGTCACCTATCTCTCGGGTCGGGCATCAACGCATGAGCAGATCGGTTTGTGGCGCGGGGGCTGACCGCCGCGAGCGGCGTCGAGCTGTGGCGCGTTGCTCTGCGTCCGGCAGCCCGGACCGGCCGGTGGGGCAAAGAAAAGGGGGCGGCTAGGCCGCCCCCGAAGTGGGTACTATGGCGTTCTTGTTAAGAAACGCTTCGATCAGATGCCTTACGCGACAGGCATCAGATCGTCGTCCTCCTGATGCGGGTCGTCGTCGACGTAGACGATATCCAGCGCCAGGTAGGTTTCGTTGCTGGTTTGCCCGAAGGCGTAAGAGTTGAGGTCCGACGCCGTGTTGAGCGGGATTGGCGACTCGCGGAACTCCGAGAAGAAGAGATCGAAGCCCTGGGTCGCGTCGTTGACGTCGCGGACCTCGATATCGTTCGGGTTCGAGAAGTCGACGGTG
>JANQIA010000045.1 GCA_028282405.1 Rhodovibrionaceae bacterium | reverse complement strand
TTCACCGGGGCCGCTCGATCTTCATTGCCGACACCCAGGTGCACGAGCTGCCGTCGGCCGAGGTGCTGGCAGACATTGCCATTCAGTCCGCGGAGCAGGCGCGCGCCCTGGGCCACGAGCCGCGCGTCGCTCTGCTGTCCTTCTCCAACTTCGGCACGCCGCCCCGCGACAAGGCGGAGCGCATCCGCGATGCCATAGCGCTCCTCGACAAGCGGCAGCCCGACTTCGAGTACGATGGCGAGATGCAGGCCAACGTCGCCCTCGACCACGAGCTGATGATGGAGCTCTATCCCTTCTGCCGTCTGTCGGGGCCGGCCAACGTGCTGATCATGCCGGCGCTGCATTCGGCCAACATTTCGGCCCGCATCATGCAGCAGATGGGTGGCGTCACCTCGATCGGGCCGCTCCTGATCGGCCTGGAGAAGCCGGCCCAGGTGGTGGGGCTCGGCGCGACGGTGACCGATCTCGTGATAGCCGCCGCTCTGGCTGCTCATGAGGCCGAACTGTTGGAGCCGAGCGTCAGCACGGCCGGCGCGGGGTAGGTTATCCCCAGGGCGATAAACCGCACTGCCACGCGTGGCTGTTTTCTTGGCTCGGCTCGAAGAAGACTGTAGAGCAGAGGCTGAGGTCGCAGTGGCTTTGGAAGAAGACCGCGCATGAATCCGTCGCCAGGAGAAGAGAACGGCAAGAGCTTGCCCAGCCGCCGCTTCCCGGCGGCTTTTCTCTTGTTCGCGGCGCCGGCCGTCGCCCTTCTGCTGTCGCTCTGGCTCGGCGGCACCTTGGACTGGGAGCTGGCCCTGGGCGGCATTCTGGCGGTCTCGATCACCCTCTTCGGCATTCTGGTCCCCCACTTCCGCCACCTCGACGGCCTCTATCGCTACGTCACGGCCTTGGGCCGCGGCAGCGCCATGCCGGTGCCGCCGGCGGGCACCTCGCCCATCCTGGCGCCGGAGCTGGACGCGGCGCTGGTCGAGATGGCCGGCGAGCGGCAGGCTCGGCGGCAGGAGCTGGTCGGCGCCCTGGCCAGCCGCGAGGTGATCATGGCCAACCTGCCGGACCCCATCCTGCTGCTCGGCAGCGGTAAGAAGGTGGTGCAGGCCAACCCGGCGGCGGTGGCGCTGTTCGGCCGCGCGATCGAAGGGCGGGACATCACCGCCATCCTGCGCAATCCCGACGTGCTCGCCGCCATCGACACCTATTACCGCGCCGACGAGGAGGAACGGCGGACCTCGGCGGAGATCTCCTTCAGCCTGCCTGGCGAGGTGGAGCGCCAGTTCAGCGCCCGCATCGTCGGCCTCGACGCCCCCACCTCCGACGGCGTCCTGGTGATCGTCTCGCTGCACGATCTCACCACCGTCTACCGGACGCGGCAGCTACAGGCGGACTTCGTCGCCAACGCCAGCCATGAGCTGCGCACGCCCCTGGCCAACCTCTTGGGCTTTATCGAGACCCTGATGGGTCCGGCCAAGGACGACAGCGAGGCGCGCGAGCGCTTTCTTGTCATCATGCACGAGCAGTCGAACCGCATGTCGCAGCTCATCGACGACCTCTTGTCCCTCTCCCGCATCGAGATGCGGGAGCACTCTCACCCCAGCGACGTCACCGATCTGGAGGGCATCCTGCAGGACGTCGCCGAGTCCCTGGAGATCAAGGCCCGGGCGCGGCACATCCGCATCCTGTTCGACCTTGCGGAAAAGACCGAGGTGATCGGCGATGACAGCGATCTCTCCCTGGTGTTCGGCAATCTGCTGGACAATGCGCTGAAGTACGGGCGCGCGGGCAGCGAGGTGATGGTGACCACGCGCCACCTGTCGCCCGAGGACGATGCCGCCGCCCGCCGCATCGGCGGCCCTGCCGTCGCCGTCATCGTCGAGGACTTCGGCGAGGGCATTCCCAAGGAGCATCTGCCGCGCCTGACCGAGCGCTTCTACCGGGTCGATGCCGCCCGCTCGCGGGACCAGGGCGGCACGGGCCTGGGCCTCGCCATCGTCAAGCACATCCTCAACCGGCACCGCGGCTACTTGCAGATCGAAAGCCAGGTCGGCGTGGGGTCGCGCTTCACCGTCTACCTACCGGCGCCGCCCGCGGAGCAGGTGGAGGAGCCGGAGAGCTTGCGCAGTCAAGCCAGATAAGGCGCCGGCACGCACCCTGTGCGAAGCCTCCCCGAATTATCTACACCTCGCCGAGGGCTTGAAACAAAATCGTAATATAAACGCAATATAAGTGACCTAGACGAGTACTACGACCTGTGCGCCGGCTCGATCCTGATCGAGCCGGCTTGCCATGCGCAAAGGCAGGAACAACAACCCACTCACTGGGAGCAATCTCTTGATCAAGAAAACCATCGCACTCGCCGCCGTTGCCACGGTGGCTCTCATGGGCCAGAGCGAGACCGCCGAAGCACGCGATCAGATTCGCTTCGTCGGCTCCTCCACGGTCTTCCCCTTCACCACGGCGGTCGCCGAGCAGTTCGGCAAGACCGGCTTCAAGACCCCGGTCGTCGAGTCCACCGGCACCGGCGGCGGCATGAAGCTGTTCTGCGCCGGCATCGGTGCCGAGCACCCGGACATGACCAACGCGTCGCGCCGCATCAAGAAGAGCGAGTTCGAGAACTGCTCTGAGAACGGCATCAGCGTTGTCGAGGTCCAGGTCGGCTTCGACGGCATCGTGCTTGCCAACAAGAAGGGCGCCGAGCTCTTCAACCTGACCAAGCAGCAGCTCTTCACCGCGCTCGCCGCTCAGGTTCCGGTTGACGGCCAGCTGGTCGACAACCCGCACACCATGTGGAGCGACATCGACCCGGCTCTGCCGCGCTTCAAGATCGAAGTGCTGGGCCCGCCGCCGACCTCCGGCACCCGCGACGCCTTCGTGGAGCTGGTGATGCGCAATGGCGCCAAGGCCTACCCGATGCTCGCCGAGATGCGTAAGGCCGACAAGAAGGCTTTCCGCAATGTCTCCGACGCCATGCGTGAGGACGGCGCTTTCATCGAGGCCGGCGAGAACGACAACCTGATCGTTCAGAAGCTGGTCGCCAACCCGGCCGCGCTGGGCATCTTCGGCTTCTCCTTCCTCGACCAGAACAGCGACCAGATCCAGGGCGCCCTGGTTGACGGCATCGCTCCGGAGTTCGAGGCGATCGCCGACGGCGAGTATCCGGTGTCCCGTCCGCTCTTCTTCTACGTCAAGAAAGAGCACGTCGGCGTCATCCCGGGCATGGCCGAGTTCGTCGAAGAGTACACCAGCGAAGAGGCGTTCGGTCCCGAGGGCTACCTCGCGGACAAGGGCCTGATCGCGCTTCCCGATGACCTGCGCAACCAGACTCGCGACAACGCGCGCGGTCTGCGTGCCATCGAGAGCATGTAGTCAGTCTTTTTAGCTGGGACGCCGGTGGCGCGCAGAGGTGCGTCACCGGCGGGCCGGTTCGTGCTTTTGGGGCTTGTTACCTTTCTTGGGTGTTGGCGGCTGCGGTCCAGCAGCGCGCCACAGAAGAGTGAAGCCGTCTCATGAACGTGCTGACAATCCTTCTGGTCCTGCTGATCCTCTCAGCCGCGGCCTACTTCGTCGGTCAACGCCAAGCTCTTGCGGTCGGTGGCGGATCGGCGAAACAGCTTCATTCGCTGCCGTCCTACCACGGTTTCTACACCGCGCTCTGGGTGGCCCTGCCGGCGATCATCCTGCTCATTCTCTGGCTCGTCATCGAGCCGCATGTGGCTGAGAGCGTTCTCCGGGCCAACCTGCCGCAAGCCTATTCGCAACTCACCGATGCCGAGCTCAACCTGCGCATCGGCGAGATCAAGCGGCTGGCGACGGGCAACATCGTCGGCGCCACGATCAGCCAAGACCTGCAGGCCGCCGCGGACAGCTATGCCAACACCATGACGGTCAGCCGCATCGCCATGCTGCTGATCATGGCCGCGCTTGTCGGCATCGGCTTCGTCTTCGCGCGCAAGCGCATCTCCATCACCCTGCGGGCGCGCAACCAGGTCGAGCGCGTCACCACCATCATCATGTTCCTGGCCTCGCTGATCGCCATCCTGACGACGGTCGGCATCATTCTTTCGCTGCTTTTCGAAACCGGCCGATTTTTCACGATGGTTCCTTTTTGGGACTTTCTCTTCGGCATCCACTGGTCGCCGCAGACGGCACTGCGTGCCGATCAGGTCGGCGCCTCCGGCGCGTTCGGCGCCATCCCGCTTTTCGCCGGCACTTTGCTCATCACCTTCATCGCCATGCTGGTGGCGGTGCCGGTGGGCCTCTTCTCGGCGATCTATATGTCGGAGTACGCTTCGCCGCGGGTTCGCGCGATTGCCAAGCCGCTGCTCGAAGTGCTCGCCGGCATCCCGACCGTGGTCTACGGCTTCTTCGCAGCCTTGGCCGTGGCGCCCTTCTTCCGCGGCATGGGCGAGTCGATCGGGCTCGATGTCTCCTCCGAGTCGGCGCTGGCTGCCGGCATGGTCATGGGCATCATGATCATCCCCTTCGTCTCCTCGCTCTCCGACGACGTGATGAACGCGGTGCCGCAGACCCTGCGCGACGGCTCCTATGCGCTGGGCGCCACCCAGTCCGAGACGGTTCGGCAAGTCATCTTGCCGGCGGCCCTGCCGGGCATCGTCGGCGCGGTCTTGCTGGCGGTCAGCCGGGCCATCGGCGAGACCATGATCGTGGTGATGGCCGCCGGCCTCGCCGCCAACCTGACGGCCAATCCGCTCGAATCGGTGACAACCGTGACGGTGCAGATCGTCACCCTCTTGACCGGCGACCAGGAGTTCGACAGCGCCAAGACCCTGGCGGCCTTCGCCCTCGGCCTTGTGCTCTTCGTGGTGACGCTCTGCCTCAACGTCTACGCCCTGCACATCGTCCGCAAGTATCGAGAGAAATATGACTGACGCAGCGCTCACCAACGGCTCACGCGGCCAGGCTGCCGGGACGAGCGCCGCACTCCGGCGTCCGGATCTCTCCGAAGCGCGGCTCAAGAAACGCTACCGGTCGGAACGGCGCTTTCAGGTCTTCGGCGCCCTGGCCATCTGCATCGCCGCGGCCGTGCTGCTCATCCTGGTCGGCCGCATCGTCACCGAGGCGCTGCCGGCCTTCAGCCAGAACTACATCGAGCTGCAGGTCGAGCTTCCCCGAGAGGAGATCGACCCCGAGGGCACCAACGACCCGGCCGTCCTGGCCCGGGCGAGCTACGGCAGCCTGATCAACGACGCGCTTTACGAGCGCTTCCCCAATGTCGAGGGACGCCGGGACCGCCGGGCGTTGCGTCAGCTGGTCAGCAGCGAAGCCTCCGAGACCCTGCGCGACGCCGTCCTGGCCGACCCCTCGATCATCGGCACCACCTACAGCGTTTGGGTCAAGAGCTCGGCGGACGTGGACGTCTACCGCAAGGGCCTGATGTCCGATTTCACCACGCACTCCACCAACGGCATCGCCTCGATCATCGAGGTCGACGGCACCACCCGGGTGCTGTCCACCTCGAACGACTTCGCCGAAATCCTGGAGTCCATCAAGCAGGAGCTGAGCAATCTCGCCGCCAACTTGCAGCGCACGGTGACACGCCTCGACCGCGGCGTCGAGGCGGCGCGCGATCAGCTCGCGGCCGCCAGCAAGACCTTGGCCGACGGCCAGGCCTCCGGCGCGGCGGAGGATGTGATCAGCCGCCTGCAAAACTCGGTCGCCCAGGCCGAGGCGAGCCTGGCCTCGCTGCACGAGCGTCGCAGCCGGATCAAGACCCAGATCGACGACTACGAAGCCCGCTCGGCCAGGGTCGGCGGGGCGGAGCCGCTCACCGAACAGCTCCCCAGCTACTTCGTCGAGATGAACGGCGGGTTGCTGAAGATCGTCGACATCGGCAACACCGAAGCCACCGTCGTGCCGCTGATCCCGCCGCGCTCCGACGCCGACGCGCAGGCCGGTACCTGGGACATCTTCGAGATCAATACGCCGGAGACGCAGCGGCGCCTTCCGGATCGCGAGGCGGCCTGGGTCTGGTCGCTCGAACAGAGCGACCAGGTCGAAAGCCGCTTCAACATCTCCTTCTTCACCGACGGCAACAGCCGCGAGCCGGAGCAGGCGGGCATCTGGGGCGCCGTCGTCGGCTCGTTCCTCACCCTGGTGATCACGCTGGCGCTCTCCTTCCCCATCGGCGTGCTGGCGGCGGTCTATCTCGAGGAGTTCGCGCCGAAGAACCGCTGGACCGACCTGATCGAGGTGAACATCAACAACCTCGCCGCCGTGCCCTCCATCGTCTTCGGACTGCTCGGCCTTGCCGTGTTCCTCAATTTCTTCGAGCTGCCGCGTTCGGCCCCCATGGTCGGCGGCATGGTGCTGGCCTTGATGACCCTGCCGACCATCATCATCGCCTCGCGCGCCGCCTTGAAGGCGGTGCCCCCCTCCATCCGTGAGGCGGCGCTCGGCATGGGCGCCTCCAAGCTGCAGGTCATGACCCATCACGTCCTGCCGCTGGCCATGCCCGGCATCCTGACCGGCACCATCATCGGCATGGCCCAGGCCTTGGGCGAGACCGCGCCGCTTCTGATGATCGGCATGGTCGCCTTCGTCGTCGACATTCCCGGCGGCTTTACCGACCCGGCCTCGGTGCTGCCGGTGCAGATCTTCATGTGGGCGGACCTGCCGGAACGCGCCTTCGTCGCCAAGACGAGCGCCGCCATCCTGGTCCTGCTCGGGTTCCTGGTCATGATGAACGCCCTGGCGGTGCTGCTGCGCAAGCGCTTCGAGCGTCGCTGGTAGAAAGAGGAAGAGAAGAGAATGTCGCTCGCTGAAACCGAAGGGACAGCGCCCGTCCAAGCCGGCCAGGCCGCGCAAGCGGCCGGCGAGGCGAAGATGACCGCGCGGGATGCCAACGTCTATTACGGCGATGCCCAGGCCTTGAAGCACGTCGATCTCGACATCGGCACAAACGAGGTGACCTCGCTGATCGGCCCGTCGGGCTGCGGCAAGTCCACCTTCCTGCGCTGCCTCAACCGCATGAACGACGTGATCGACGGCTGCCGCGTGAAGGGCGACATCCGCCTCGATGAAGAGGACATCTATCACCCTTCGCTCGATGTGGTGCAGCTCCGCGCCCGCGTCGGCATGGTGTTCCAGAAGCCCAACCCCTTCCCAAAGTCGATCTACGAGAACATCGTCTACGGCCCGCGCATCCACGGGATGGTCCACAACAAGGGCGACATGGACGAGATCGTCGAGTCGAGCCTGCGCCGCGCCGGCCTGTGGGAGGAAGCCAAGGACCGCCTGGAGCAGCCGGGCACCGGTCTGTCGGGCGGTCAGCAGCAGCGTCTCTGCATCGCCCGCGCCATCGCGGTCAATCCCGAGGTGATCCTGATGGACGAGCCCTGCTCGGCCCTCGACCCCATCGCCACCTCGCGCATCGAAGAGCTGATCGACGAGCTGCGGCAGAACTTCACCATCGTCATCGTCACCCACTCGATGCAGCAGGCCGCGCGCGTCTCGCAGCGCACCGCCTTCTTCCATCTCGGTATCCTGGTCGAGGTTGGCCCGACCGAGGAGATTTTCACCAACCCCAAGGACAAGCGGACCCAGGATTACATTACCGGCCGCTTCGGCTAAGATGACCCGACAGTCTATCGGGATGTTCAGCAACCAGGGTGAGATGCCAAGCTCCGACCATATCGTCACGTCTTTCGACCAAGAGATTACATCGCTCAATGAGATGATCGCCCGCATGGGCGGTCAGGTGGAGGCCGGTTTCGCCGGCGCGATCGAAGCGCTGACCAAGCGCAACAGCGAGATCGCAACGCGGACCATCGCCCGCGACGTCGAGGTCGATCAGCTCGAAGAAGCGATCAACGACGCCGTCATCAACATGCTGGTGCGGCGGCAGCCGATGGCCGACGACCTGCGCTTCGTCTTCTCGTCGCTGAAGATCGCCGGCGACCTGGAGCGCATCGGCGATCACGCCAAGAACATCGCCAAGCGGTCGATCACCTTGAACAACCTGCCGCGCATCGAGCCGGTCGGCTCGGTGCCGCGCATGGGCCGTGCCGTGCAGCGCCGCATCAAGGACGTGCTCGACGCCTTCAACGAGCGCAACGCCACCAAGGCGCTCGCGGTCTGGGAGAGCGACCCCGAGATCGACAACATGTACAACTCGCTGTTCCGCGAGACCCTGACCTACATGGCGGAGGACCCGCGGAGCATCACCGGCTGCACCCACCTTCTGTTCATCGCCAAGAACATCGAGCGCATCGGCGACCATGCCACCAACATCGCCGAAGTCGCCTATTTCCTGATCACCGGCGAGAAGATCGAAGGCGGTCGCCCGCGCGGCGATCTCGACGAGACCAGCAGCTACACAACGCCGACGGAAAGGACCGACGCGAAAGCATGAAGCCCTTGATCTTGATCGTCGAGGACGAGTCGGCGCTCGTTACGATGCTTCGCTACAACCTGGAACGCGACGGCTATCGCATCGTCGAGGCACGCGACGGGGAAGAGGCGCTGATGGTGGTCCGCGAGGAGCGGCCGGACCTGGTGCTGCTCGACTGGATGCTGCCGTTGATGTCGGGCCTGGAGGTCTGCCGCCAACTGCGCCGTCGGACCGAGACGCGCGACGTGCCGATCATCATCCTGACGGCGCGCGGCGAGGAGCTCGACAAGGTGCGCGGCCTCGACGCCGGCGCCGACGACTACATCACCAAGCCCTTCTCCCAGCGCCTGCTGGTCGAGCGCATCCGCTCGCTGCTGCGGCGCGAGCGGGCCGCCAAGGACGAGGCGGGCGAGAGCGCCGAGCAGCCGCTGGTGCGCGGCGACCTGATGCTCGACCCGGGCCGCCACCTCTGCACCTGGTGCAACCGGCCGGTCAACCTGACCGTGACCGAGTTCCTGATCCTCAAGGCCCTGGCCATGCGCCCGGGCCACGTCAAGAACCGCGACCAGCTCATGGACGCCGCCTACGGCGAGCACATCTATGTCGGCGACCGCACGGTCGACAGCCACATCAAGCGCCTGCGCAAGAAGTTCAAGGCGATCGACGACAGCTTCTCGCACATCGAAACGCTCTACGGCGTAGGCTATCGTTACCGGGACGCCTAGATTCCGGGATAGATCTGACAGAGGAGGGGCCGAGGCCCTCGGACCGAGGCGCGGGACCGGGGCTGCCAGCCACCATGAGCGCCGAGCCGACCCTCGATCGCCTGCGCCCGGAAGAGGCGGAGGACGACGGCGGGGAGCGCCCTGAGCCGGCGCCCCGCGCGGCACCCCTGCTGCGTCCGGCCCGAGGCCCCGACGCGGACCCGCGCCGAGAGATCCCCGAGCCGCCGCCCGAGCCGGCGCCGAAGCGCAAGCCTGCTGCCGACCCGCCCGGCGGCCGAAAGGCGCGCGGCGGTCTCGGACGGCACCGCGGCCTGCGCTCGCCGCTCATGCGCCGCATCCTGGTGCTCAACCTCCTGGTCCTGGCGGTGCCGGTGTTCGGCCTGCTGCACCTCAGCCAGTACCGCGAGAGCCTGATCTCGGTCGAGCTGGAGGCCATGGGGCTGCAGGCCCGGGCCTTCGCCTGGTCGCTCGGCAACACCGCGGCGGTCGGCGGCCTCGACGGCGGCGAGCGGCTGTTCCCCGACATCACCCGCTCGCTGATGCGCGTGCTGCTGCGCGACACCGACCTGCGCGCCCGGGTCTTCGAGCCCGGCGGCGCGCTGATCATGGACTCC
>JANQIA010000011.1 GCA_028282405.1 Rhodovibrionaceae bacterium | reverse complement strand
AAGCGAACGACAAGCAGGAGCGCGTCGAGGGCGCGATCTTCGGGCGCGTCAAGGGCGGCTTCACCGTCGACCTCGGCGGCGCCGTGGCCTTCCTGCCGGGAAGCCAGGTCGACATCCGCCCGGTGCGCGACGTCGCACCACTGGTCAACAAGCCTGAGCCCTTCTTGATCCTGAAAATGGATCGGCGGCGCGGCAATATCGTCGTCTCTAGGCGTGCCGTTTTGGAAGAGAGCCGCAAAGAGCAGCGCGACGAGCTCCTGGCGACCTTGGCCGAGGGCCAGGTGCTCGACGGGGTGGTCAAGAATATCACCGACTACGGTGCTTTCGTCGATCTCGGCGGCGTCGACGGCCTGCTGCACGTCACGGATATCTCCTGGCGCCGCATCAACCACCCGAGCGAGGCGCTCAGCATTGGCCAGCAGGTCCAGGTGCAGGTCATCCGCTTCAACCCGGAGACGCAGCGCATCTCGCTGGGCATGAAGCAGCTCGAGGCCGACCCCTGGGAGGGCGTCGCCGCCAAGTACCCGCTGGGCGCCAAGCTCATCGGCCGGGTCACCAACATCACCGACTACGGTGCCTTCGTCGAGCTGGAGCCGGGCATCGAGGGCCTGGTCCACGTCTCCGAGATGAGCTGGACCAAGAAGAACGTCCATCCGGGCAAGATCGTCTCCACCTCCCAGGAGGTCGAGGTCGTGGTGCTCGACGTCGACGAGACCAAGCGGCGGATTTCGCTCGGCCTCAAGCAGGCTCAAGCCAACCCCTGGGAGCACTTCCAGGAGAAGTATCCGGCGGACAGCGAGCTGGAAGGCGAGATCAAGAACATCACCGAGTTCGGCCTGTTCGTCGGCCTGCCCGGAGAGATCGACGGCATGGTCCACCTCTCCGACCTGGACTGGAACCGGCCCGGCGAGGACGCGATCAAGGACTACGAGAAGGGCCAGGAGGTCAAGGTCAAGGTCCTCGACGTGGAGGTGGAGAAGGAGCGCATCTCGCTCGGCATCAAGCAGCTCAGCGAGGACCCCTTCAAGGGTGCCACCGAAGGCCTCAAGAAGGGCGCCGTGGTCACCGGCACCATCAGCCAGGTGGTCGACAGCGGCATCGAGGTCGCCCTGGCCGACGGTGCGACCGGCTTCATCCGCAAGGGCGATCTGGCCCGCGACCGCAGCGAGCAGCGGCCCGACCGCTTTGCCGTCGGCGAGAAGATCGACGCCAAGGTCACCTCGCTCGACCGCAAGACGCGGCGCATCACGCTGTCGATCAAGCAGCTTCAGATCGACGAAGAGAAGCAGGCCATGGCCGAGTACGGCTCCGCCGAGTCCGGTGCCAGCCTGGGCGACATCCTGGGGGCCGCGCTGTCCAAGGCGCGCGCCGACCGCGAGGAGGAGACGCCGAAAGAGGACGAAGACGACAGCGCGAAATCCTAAGCGCGGGCGTCAGACGACGCTCTCCACACAGAGTCATCGAGAAATCCCCGCCGGGTTGCTGTTCGGCGGGGATTTTCTTTGTGCTAGAGTGCTTTGCAGTGGCACGCTTTCTTGACCGGGCATTAGCCCTCTGGCAGGCTCAGCCACGCGTGGGTTGGGCAAAAGAGTGGTGGCGAACACTGCTGCCGCTTGCCTGCTGGATGGGGAGGTCGAATGACAAAGTCGGAGCTGATTCAGCGCATTTCCGAGCAGAACCCGCACCTCTATCATCGAGATGTGGAGCGTATCGTTAGTACGATCTTCGATGAGATCTCGGAGGCCTTGGCTCGTGGCGACCGGGTGGAGCTGCGCGGCTTCGGGGCCTTTTCGGTGAAGCAGCGGGAGGCCCGAATCGGGCGCAACCCGCGGACCGGAGATGCGGTGGCCGTTGGTGAGAAGTACGTGCCCTTCTTCAAGACGGGCAAGCAGTTGCGCGAACGTCTGAACATTGGGGCCGAATAGGCGCTCGGTCCCGAGCTGCCCGCTTCGCAGGTGTCGGGGGCGGCCGGCAGCCAAGCAGAGGGAATAGGGAGCCTTGAGAGTCTTTCGCGGTCTGTTCGCCATTCTGATCCTGCTGCCTCTGGCGGCGATCGTGGTGGTCTTCGCGATTCACAACCGCCACACGGTCTCCATCGATCTCTGGCCGCTGACCATGCAGGTCTCGCCGCCGCTCTTCGTCGTGGTGATCGCCGTCTTCCTGGTCGGCTTTCTGATCGGCGGCGTGGTGGCCTGGCTGTCGGGCGGCCGCTCCCGGGGCCGTGCGCGCAAGGAGCACTACCGCCTGATGGACCTGGAGCGGGAGGCCACCGAAAAGAAAAAGGCCGAAGCCGCCGCGACCACCACCGCGACAGGCCTTCCGGCCATCGCCAAGAGCAGCTAGGGCCCCCTAGCGCCCCAACGCATCCAGCCCCCACGTCGGCTGCACGGAATCGTCATGCGCATCGTTGCCCCGGAGGAGGTTCGGGAGAGCCTCGATTTTCCCTCGCTCGTCGCGTGCCTGCGCGAAGGTTTCCGCGGCGGCGCCACCGTGCCCGTGCGGCACCACCACACCGTTCCCAAGGACGGGGAGCCCGACGCCACGCTGCTCCTGATGCCGGCTTGGCAGGAGGGCGGCGACGTCGGCGTCAAGGTGGTGACGGTCACTCCCGGCAACGGCCGGCGCAGCCTGCCTGCCGTGATGGGCGTCTATCTCTACCTCGACGGGGTGAGCGGCGCGCCGCGCGCGATCATCGACGGCCCCATGCTGACCCTGCGCCGCACGGCCGCGGTCTCCGCCCTGGCCTCGGACTACCTCTCTCGCCCTGACGCCGAGAGCTTGGTCATGGTCGGCGCCGGCGCCCTTGCGCCCCATCTCATCGAGGCTCATGCGGCGGTTCGGCCGATCCGCCGGGTGGCCATCTGGAACCACCGGCCGGAGCGGGCCGAGGCGTTGGCCGAAGCGCTGAGCGGCGGACCGCTCGCGGCGACCGCGATCACGGACCTCGAGGCCGCGGTGGGCGAGGCCGACATCGTCTCCTGCGCAACCTTGAGCCAGACGCCGCTGGTTCAGGGCGCCTGGCTGAAGCCCGGTCAGCACCTCGACCTGGTGGGCGGTTTCACGCCTCTCATGCGTGAGGCCGACGACGAGGCCGTCCGCCGTGCGCAGGTCTTCGTTGACACGCGGGACGGAGCGCTTAAGGAAGCAGGCGATATCGTCGAGCCGATTGCCCACGGCATTCTGACGCCGGAGGCCATCGTCGCCGACCTCTTGGAGCTGTCGCGCCGCGACGGCCCGCTGCCGCGGGACGCCGAGACCATCACCTTCTTCAAGTCGGTCGGCAGTGCCCTGTCGGACTTGAGCGCGGCGCAGCTGCTCGTCGAGCGCTTGTAGCGGGCCAGCTGCCGCCGGGCGTGGCGGTGCCGGCCACCTTGAACACGGACGGAACATCATGACCATCGCACAGGATCTCGAGCGGGCCATTCTTCACCACCGCAGCGGCCGCCTGGCCGAGGCCCAGCAAGGCTATCAGAGCGTGCTTGCGCAGGAGCCCGAGAACGCCGACGCGCATCATCTGCTCGGCCAGCTCCTGGCCGGCGCGAACCGCGCGACCGAAGCCGTGCATCATCTGGAGAAAGCGGTCGAGCTGGCGCCCAACGAGGCGCTCTATCTGCGTTCCCTGGGGCTGGCCCTCAGGCGGCAGAACCGCTTCCGCGAGGCGGCCGAAACCTTCCTGCGGGCCGACCGGGCGAAGCCCAACGACCCGGTGATCAAGACCAATCTCGCCGATACCTTCTCCGCCGCCGGGCTCTATCAGCAGGCCGTGCCGCTCTATCGCGAAGCCTTGGCACTGCAGGCCGACAGCCCGGCCATCCGCCGCAACCTTGCCCAGTGCTACAGCCTGATGGGGCAGTACGACGAGGCGGTGAAGGAGTTCGAGGCCGTCCTGCAGAACAATCCGGACGACAACGTCAGCCGTACGCGTATGGCCGACGTGCTGCGCGAGCAGGGCAAGACCGACGCCGCGGTTGCCGCCTATCGCGAGGCCGGCGAGCGCGGCGGCGACAAGGCCGAGCTCTTGACCAAGACCGGCATCGTCTTGCAGCAGGCCGGCCGGTTCGACGAGGCCGAGTCCAATTTCCGCAGCGTGATGGAGGGCGACTCCAGTTTCGCGCCGGCGCTGCTCAATCTCTCGCACCAGCATCGTTTTTCCGCCGACGACCCGTTGCTCGGCCGGATGGCGGGCATGCTGGCGGAGGGCGTGCGAGAGGAATGGCGACCGCAGATCGAGTTTGCCCTGGCCCGGGCCTGCGACCAGATCGGCGAGAGCGACCGCGCCTTCAGCCTGCTGCAGTCGGCCAATCGCAGCATGGCCGCCAGCGCGCCCTACGACCCGGCCCCCTTCGCCGCCTTGGTGGAAGGCCTGATCGAGAACTGCGGCCATGCCTGGCGCGCCGGCCTGGCCAGCCACTCGGCGGACCAGCGGCCCGTCTTCGTGGTCGGCATGCCGCGCAGCGGCGTCAGCCTGGTGGAGGAGCTGCTCTGCCGCCACCCCCAGGCCAAGCGCAACAGCGACCCGGGGCTGATCGAGCTGGTGACCGGCGAGGTCTGCGGCGGCGGCCGGCTGACCAGCGGCTTCGGCAGCAAGCTCGCCGCGGTGATCCCCGGCGAGGCTGCCCGCCTGCAGGCCCGCATGACCGCCTCCCTCGATGCGCAAGGGAGTACAGAGGGGGACGCGCAGCGCATCGTCACCGCCCGGCCCGGCTACTACATTCACCTCGGCCTGATCGCCATGATGGCGCCGGGCGCCCGCGTCATCCACTGCCGGCGCGACCCGGTCGACACCTGCCTGTCGATCTACTTCCAGGACTACCGGCAGGGTCATCAGTACGGCTACGATCTCGAGCAGACGGCGGTCACCTACCTGGCCTATCGCCAGCTCATGGATCACTGGCTCAACATCGGTGTCCTGCCCATTCATGAGGTCGACTACGAAAGCCTGGTGACGGCGCCGGAGGAGGAGACGCGGCGCTTGCTCTCCTTCCTCGGCCTCGATTGGGATGCACGCTGCCTCGACACCTCGGTCAACAGCGGCCCGATCCGAAGCGGCGCGCTCTGGGACGTTCGCCAAGCGATCCATCAGCGCTCGCTGCGGCGCTGGGAGCGCTACGAAGAGCACCTCGACCCGCTGTTCGGCGTGCTCGCCAGCCTCTTGCCGCAAGAGGAAGCTCTGCCGGCGGAAGAGCTGCGCTAGGGCTCTATTGTCGCAAGGTTCTAGGGTGAATTTTGCAACAGCCCTCCAACCGCTGCCCCTTTGCTCTATATTGCGAGAGGCCTGCGGCAGACACCGCAGGCTCAGATCGGGAGGTCAGCCATGTTCTTCAGTTCGCGCAAGAGCCACGAGATGCCGCAGGCGGACGAGGCCCTGCCGGGCCGCGACACGCCCATGCCGACGGCCGACAGCCACTTCGTCAACCATCGCCCGCTCAAGCCGCCCTTCCCCGAGGGCTTGCAGCAAGCCATCTTCGGGCTGGGCTGCTTCTGGGGCGCCGAGCGCTGCTTCTGGGAGACCCCCGGCGTCTATGTCACCGCGGTCGGCTATGCCGCCGGCTTCACGCCGAACCCGACCTACGAAGAGGTCTGCAGCGGCCGCACCGGCCACAACGAGGTGGTGCTGGTGGTCTTCGACCCGAATCTGGTCACCTACGAAGAGCTGCTGAAGGTCTTCTGGGAAGCGCACGACCCGACCCAGGGCATGCGCCAGGGCAACGACCGCGGCACCCAGTACCGCTCCGGCATCTATGTCTTCTCGCCCGAGCAGCGGGCGGTCGCGGAGTCCTCCAAGGCGGCCTTCGAGCAGCGGCTCAAGGCCTCGGGCTTCGGTGCCATCACCACCGAGATCCTCGATGCGCCGACCTTCTACTACGCCGAGGACTACCATCAGCAGTACCTGGCGAAGAACGTGAACGGCTACTGCGGTCTCGGCGGCACCGGCGTCGCCTGCCCCATCGGCCTCGAGGTCAAAGCCGCGGAGTAGGGTGACGCGGGGCGTTCCTGTCCCGTATCGGTTACCCCCGCCCCTTTCGTGCTTCCGCATGTCAAATGGAAGGGGCTGCCGCACCCCTCTCGTCACCCCGGACGCGTCAGCGATCCGGGGTCCAGCCACGAGCTCGGACCGTGCCTACCGCTGGACCCTCGGTTCAAGGCCCGCCGGGCCTTGCCCAAGGGTGACATTCTGAGAGAAACCGGAGACGACGCAGCCCCACAAGCTGTCACCCCGGCCTTGAGCCGGGGTCCATGGATAGGCTTGGCGCGGGCCGAGGAATGGATGCTCGTGTCAAGCACGAGCATGACAGATAAGGAGCGTCTGCCAGTTCACACGGGATGTTGCGCAAAGGCGTTGAGCGCTTGCGGCGAGCCGATGTGCACGATCCGCAGCCGCCCCCTGCGGCGCTCGATGGCCTCGACCAGCTTCGGTCGCATCTCCCTGTGCAGCCACCACATCATCCGGTAGAGGCGAAGCGTCACCGGCCACATGGGGCAGCCTTCGGGCCCGTCCGGCCGGCCGAAGACGAGCGATTTGACCTGGCGCTTGGTGGCCCACCAGAGGTGAACGCGAAAGGGGTGGTCGACGAAGATCACCGTGTCGCAGGCGTCCAGACGCGCTTCCACGGCGTGCCAAGGCCCATAGCCGTCGATCAGCCAACGCTCTTGGGCGAGAAGCCGGTCGTGAGCGGCGCGGAACTCGGCGTCCGGGGTCGGCACCCAGTTCGGCCGCCATTGGATCCTGTCGATGGCGAAGTAGGGCAGCCCGTGCATCGCACAGACCGCCCGGCAGAGGGTCGATTTCCCGCCGCCGGCATTGCCGATCACCATCACCCGGGTCATGTCGTCGTCTCAGGCCGTTTCGTTGAGCGCCCATTCGCCCATGGTGCCTGCCTCTTACAGCTTCTCCAAAAGCGCGGCTTTGAGCGTATCGTACTCGCGTTGAGGAATGCCGGTCATGGCTGCCTCGCGCGTGGTCGCTTCGTCGTCGTAGCGCTCCGGGGCTGCGAAGAGGGCGCCCGGTGCGGTGAACTGGCTGTCGGTGAAGTCGACCCGCCGCCCTTCGATGCGGTTGTAGTAGTGCCAGACCTCGGGCAGGCGTGTGCGGAGGATCTCGCCGCCGAAGAGGTCGCAGATCACCGCGGCGGTGACGTTGCACTGACCCAAGGCCGGGTTCTCCGGCCGCCACTGCACGGCTGTCTCCAGCGACCAGGCCTCCGGCAGCGCCGCACGCAGGCGGCTTTCGTCATAGGCGAGGGTCATGGATGCCTCCAAAGTAAGAGCCGATGTTCAAGGTGCCGGTGCCTCGTCCTGAGAGCCATTTGCCGGCCGCCGGGTAATCCAGAAGGACTCGCCGATGACCCAAGCCTCCTCCTTCGTCTTTGGAGCGCTGCCCTGGCGATAGTATCCGATCTCAGGGTCCACCGGGTTGCCCGATTCAAGTGCCTTTGAGATGGCCTTTGCTTCCTGCTCCAGCCGCGCGCCCTGGCAGGGAAAGAACCCGCAGGGGCCCAGCGACTTCACCGGCAGATCGCTGCCGCGGCGGGTGAGATGCATGAGGAATCCCCCGCCACTTTCGCCGGTCACAGGCAAAAGCATGCGCCCGTCTGCCGCAAGGGCGTTCAGCCAGGGTGCTGGTATGTGCGTAACCCCGGCACAGGCCACGACGATGTCGCGCTCCGTCAGATCAGTCGCTTGCGTCGCATCGCCTGCCGTGACCTGGACATGGCGATAGTGCTGCAGGCTCTTCGCAGCCCGCGCCGCGAGGTCTTCCTCGATTTCATAGGCGATCACATGACCCTGAGGACCGACCAGCTCTGCCAAAATGGCCGTGAAGTAGCCCGTGCCGGCACCGACCTGCAGCACTCTGGATCCGGCTGAGATCGACAGATTGTCGAAGATGTAGGCCCAGAGCGATGGCAGCCCATTGTTGATGCCCGATGCGGCGTCAATCGACACCAAGACGTCATGATAGAGGTGCCGAGGATCAGCCGATGCGCTCTGGTGGACCGATCCAACACCGAAGCGGGAGTGAATCCGCCAGGGACCTTCACCAAGATAGTGTTCGCGTGGAACCGTCGCGAAGGCTTCGACGACCCGGTCGTCATGACGGATGGGGACGACCTCCCTGATATCCTCCGCATACCACCGGCGTGCGGCTTCCAATGTTGGCGCGACAGCCAAGTGCGTCACTCCTCCGTTGTTGACGAAGCACGAGAGCCTGCAACGGCCCTACATTGCAGTTGGGATCAACTTGCGCGGCATGCCATAGGGATTTCGCTTCAGCCGGACGTCACCTCTCACGACAGAGGACGGTAGACACGCCATCGCCGTGACTTGGCGGCTGCGAAATGCTGAAGCGCGTGGGTGCCGCCCTAGGTCAGCGGCAGCATCACGTGCTGGGCATAGGCAGGGCGCTCGGCAAATCTACTATCAGCACATGTTTGCCAGGTGACCGACGGACACACCTCACCTTTTGGCTCACGACTTTGCAGCAGATCTGGCAGCGTTAATCCAACGTTGCCGTCTTAGAGACCTGTTTTGAAGGACGTCGACGTGCTCGTATCCGCTTGTCAGCATTGCAGAAACCCAGTCTTTCTTCTGCTTCACGTGCTTTCCGTTCAGCCATGGATTCAAATAGATCTTCCTTAGGCTGTGAGTGGAGAAAGCAACACCGTCCTTATCAGGGCCTTCTATTGGGTATCTTCTAAGAACACGAAACTCTCTTTCGTCAGCATATTGTTGTCTTTTAGCAAATGGAATTGTGTCTAAATTAACTTGCGAAAGCTCATCGAGAGTCATGTACTGAACTTGATTTGCTATTAGAGTTTCGTCTCCTTCTAAATCTTTTAAAAAGCGTTCTCGATCAAACCAAAGACAAACACCGTGCTTACATTCACCAAAGACTACCCAGAAGTGATATCTGTCTGCTGCTGCTGTTAAGCAGGTCGCACGCGTTTCAAAAAATCCCGACTCTTTTGAGTAGAGGCGGATCAGTTCACTGTCGTTCTTGTCTGGCCAGCGTTTGGGTTTTCCTAGATGCAGCGAATTGTTTTCGAGAATAGACTGTAGGTGCTCAAGTTTTGTATACTTCTTTAGCCAGCGGGAGTTTTTGTTTGTCGACATAGTTTTCCGCGCTCCGTCTTTTCAGACGCGTAGTTGGAACTCTACACGACGCTCGGCCTCATCAAATCGATTGTCCCGCCTGGCATCAGTATACGGCTTGCCGCTTAGAGCGCCATCACGTCAGCGGCAGCATCACGTGCTGGGCATAGGCAGGGCGCTCGGCGAGGCGGCGGTAGTAGGCCTCGACCCGCGGCAGGCTCGGCCGGCCCAAGGGCAGGGCGAACCAGCGGTGCGTCACGGCGCCGATCGGGATATCGGCCATGGTCATGCGCTCGCCCAGCATGAAGTCGTGACCGATCAACCAGTCCTCCAGGATGCGGAAGGCGTCGGCGCAGGCGCGCTCGGCGGTCCGTACGTCCTCTTCCGTGTAGTCCGGGTTGTTGCGGATGAGCTTGTGGAACGCCGGGGTTATGGCGGGCAGCAGGGTCGAGACCTGCCAGTCCATCCACATGTCGGCCCGGGCCTTCTCTTTGGGGTCGGCGGGACAGAGGCCGTCCTTGGGGCCGTGCGCTTCGGCGAGGTAGCGCACGATGGCGTTGGACTCCCAAAGCGCCAGCGCGCCGTCCTGCAGGACCGGAATCTTGCGGTTGGGATTGAGCGCGCCGTACTCCGCCGTGTCGAGACCGCCGTAGGCGCCGCCCACGTCCACCTGCTCGTGCGCCAGCTCGAGCTCGGCCAGGGTCCACATGACCTTCTGCACGTTGATCGAGTTCAACCGCCCCCAGACCTTCAGCATGTCCTTCTCCCCGTCGTAAGCGCTGTACGTCTCTGTCTTTATCGCCCCCGAGCCGCCGGCACCAGATGGAACCGGTCCTAACCTGTGCCTGAACCCTGGATCGCTGACGCGCCCGGGGTGGCAGTTTGTGATTTTGCGCGGGCAGTGCACTGACCGTGCCGCCCCTCGGCTCGTCATCCCGGCCAAGGGCGAAGCCCGCGTGTCCGGGCTCGCGATAGCGAGTTGCCGAAGGCATGGTTGGGCTGGCCGCGAACTGCGGAACGATGAGCGAGCCCATTGCAACGCCGGTGTCTACTGGCCTGATGCCGCGCGGGCTGAGAAATGGACCCCGGCTCGGGGGCCGGGGCGACAGGTGGTGGTGCTGCACCGCAAGAGATTGCTCTCGGACTGTCATACTCGGGCGGGCCGCCATGCGGCGAGACCCGCCTGCGGGCCGAAGCCCTCTCGCCTCGGCGAAACCTCCGGCGCAGCCAGGGTCGGCGCGGCGAAGGCCCGAGGATCCAGCGGTCGGCACAGTGCGAGCCTGTGGCTGGACCCCGGATCGCTGACGCGTCCGGGGTGACAGTTTGTGATGTTGTGCCGGCGGTGCACTGACCGTGCCACCCCTCCGCTCGTCATCCCGGCCAAGGGCTTCGCGTAGGCGAAGGCCGCGAGCCGGGATCCATCAAGCGACTGGGCATGGGCTGCGGAACGATGAGCGAGGCCTCCGCAATGCCCGTGTCTATTGGCCTGATGCCGCGCGGGCTGAGAAATGGACCCCGGCTCAAGGCCGGAGTGACAGGTGGTGGTGCACCGCAAGAGATTGTTCTCGGACTGTCATACTTGGGCGAGCCGCTATGCGGCGAGACCCGAGTATCCAGCGATGGGCACGGTGCGAGCTTGTGGCTGGACCCCGGATCGCTGACGCGTCCGGGGTGACAGTTGGTGGTATTGTGCGGGCGGTGCACTGGCCGTGCCGCCCCTCGGCTCGTCATCCCGGCCAAGGGCTTCGCGCAAGCGAAGGCCGCGAGCCGGGATCCATGGTTGGGCTGGCCGCGAACTGCGGAACGATGAGCGAGGCCTCCGCAACGCCCGTGTCTATTGGCCTGATGCCGCGCGGGCTGAGAAATGGACCCCGGCTCAAGGCCGGGGTGACAGCTAGTGGTGTTGTGCGCACTAGACTGACCGCGGCGACCTAGGGAAGGATAGGGCGCCCCCTCGGGAGGTCGGCCGGTCGCGCCTTGGCCGGGCCGGGCCCGGGGCGGGGGACGGCGATGTCAGGCCGAGGCGACTCGGCGCAGCGAGGATCATTCTTTGTTCCAAGAAGATATTGGGATTCGCATTTCGGTCACCCCTAGCCCTGGCGCTGGGTCGGTCAGCGCGCCAAAAAGTTCGCGTTTTGTCCTGTGGCCAAGCCTAGCAGAATCACGTTATGTTCCGGGCAATCGGGAAGGAGTGTCGCGCCATTAAGATCTCAGCGGTCAGCCGCAGCGAAGGCTTGAGGTTCTTCCCGCCGGGCAGCGGCGTCTTTCTGCGTCAGCGCTTGGCGGAGCTGCTCGGCGTCGCCCTGTTCGTCGCCGGCGCGCTGCTGCTCGCAGCCCTGATGACCTTCGACCCGGCCGACCCTTCGCTCAATCACGCGACCGACCGGGCGCCCGGCAACCTGCTCGGCGCCGGCGGCGCCATCGTCGCCGACTTCGCCTTGCAAGGCCTGGGGGCGGCCAGCTTCGCCCTGCCGCCATTGCTCTTCGTTTGGGCTTGGGTCCTGGTGCTGCGCGGCCGGCTGCCGCGCTGGCGCTGGCGGCTCCTGGCCCTGGCGCCGCTGCTCTGGCTCGCCAGCCTGGCCCTGGCCGGCCTCGGCAAGCCGGAAAGCTGGCCGCTGGTCAGCGGCCCCGGCGGCGCCCTCGGGACGCTCTCCCTGGGGCTTCTCTTGCAAATCTCTCTGCTGCAGCCGGTGGGCATGCTGCTGTCGCCCCTCGCCGGGCTCTTGGCGGCGGTCGGCTTTGCCTGGCTGCTCGGGCTCGACGGCCAGCAGTGGCAGGCCATCGGCCGCAGCATTACCTGGCTCTTCCTCGGCGCCCGCCGAGGGCTTAGTCAGAGCCTAGGCCTCGGTCTGGGAGGGCTCGGCCGCTTGCGAAACCGCGGCGGCGAAGAGCGGCAGGAGCCGGTGTTCGAAGCCCGGGCCCGCCGGGCCTCTCCGCCGGAGATACAGGAGGCCGCGACGGCAGACCCCGTGCCGCCGCTGGTGGCGCCGCAGCCGCCGGCGATGCCGAAACGCAAGGCCCGCAAGGCGCCGCAGCCGCAGCCCCAGCTCGACCTCGGCGATCTCATGGGCGGCAGCCCCTATCAGGCGCCGCCGCTCGACCTCCTGGCACAGCCCAAGCCGGGCGAGCGCAACGTCGCCTCGAGCAGCGCCAGCCTGGAGATGAACGCGCGCCTCCTGGAAGGGGTGCTGCAGGACTTCGGCGTGCGCGGCGAGATCGTCAAGATCCGCCCCGGCCCCGTGGTCACCCGCTACGACCTGGAGCCCGCGCCCGGCACCAAGACCAGCCGGGTGGTCGGCCTCGCCGACGACATCGCCCGCTCCATGGCGGCGATCTCCGTGCGCGTCGCCGTGGTGCCCGGCTCCAGCGTCATCGGCATCGAGCTCCCGAACGCCCAGCGGGAGATGGTCTACCTCGGCGAGCTCTTGGGCGCCCGCGACTTCACCGAGGGCTCGTCCAAGCTGCCGCTGGTGCTGGGCAAGGACATCGGCGGCCAGCCGGTGATCGCCGACTTGGCGCGCATGCCGCACCTGCTGGTGGCCGGCACCACCGGCTCGGGCAAGTCGGTGGCGATCAACGCCATGATCAACTCGCTGCTCTACCGCCACGGGCCCGACACCTGCCGCTTCATCCTGGTCGACCCCAAGATGCTGGAGCTCAGCGTCTACGAGGGCATCCCCCACCTTTTGGCGCCGGTGGTCACCGAGCCGAAGAAGGCGGTGGTGGCGCTGAAGTGGACCGTGCGGGAGATGGAGGATCGCTACCGCGCCATGAGCCGCCTGGGCGTGCGCAACGTCGAGGGCTACAACGCCCGCATCCGTGAGGCGCTCAAGAAGGGCGAGGTGCTGACCCGCCGGGTGCAGACCGGCTTCGACCCGGACACCGGCCAGCCGATCGTCGAGGAGCAGCCCTTCGATCTCGAGCCCTTGCCTTTCATCGTCGTGGTGGTCGACGAGATGGCCGACCTCATGCTGGTCGCCGGCAAGGATGTGGAGGCCGCCATTCAGCGCCTGGCGCAGATGGCGCGGGCCGCCGGCATCCACCTGGTCATGGCGACCCAGCGCCCTTCGGTCGACGTCATCACCGGCACAATCAAAGCCAACTTCCCGACCCGAATCTCCTTCCACGTCACCTCCAAGATCGACAGTCGCACCATCCTGGGCGAGGGTGGCGCCGAGCAACTGCTGGGCATGGGCGACATGCTGCATCTCGGCAGCGGCGGCCGGCTCTCGCGCGTGCACGGGCCTTTCGTCAGCGACCAGGAGGTCGAGGACGTGGTGGCCCACTTGAAGGCTCAGGGCCCGGCGGATTTCATCGAGGAGATCCCCGAAGGCGGCGGCGAGGACGACCCCCTCTCCGGCGGCGGCGGCGGCTTCATGATCGAGGCGGAGGACAGCGGCGACGAGCTCTTCGACCGCGCCG
>JANQIA010000527.1 GCA_028282405.1 Rhodovibrionaceae bacterium | reverse complement strand
AGGTAGGCGTCGATCACGTCCTGGTTGCTGCGCACCTCGTCCGGCGTGCCGTCGGCCAGCTTGCGGCCATAGTCCAGCACCACCACGCGGTCGGAAATGTCCATCACCACGCCCATGTCATGCTCGATCAGGGCGATGGTGGTGCCCAACTGGTCGTTCACGTCGAGCACGAAGCGGCACATGTCCTCTTTCTCTTCGACGTTCATGCCGGCCATGGGCTCGTCGAGCAGCAGCAGCTCCGGCTCCATGGCGAGCGCCCGGCCGAGCTCCACCCGCTTCTGCAGGCCGTAAGGCAGGCGCCCCACGGGCGTCTTGCGGATGGCCTGGATCTCCAGGAAGTCGATGATGTGCTCGACCTTCTCCCGGTGCTCGTTCTCTTCCTTCAGGTTCGGCCCCCAATAGAGCGCCTGCCAGAAGAGGTTGCTTTTCATCTTGAGCAGCCGCCCGGTCATGATGTTGTCGAGCGTGCTCATGCCGCGGAACAGCGCGATGTTCTGGAAGGTGCGGGCGATGCCGGTCTTCGCCGCCTCGTGCGGCCGCATCTGCCGCCGCTGCTTGCCCTTGTAGGTGATGGTGCCTTCCTGCGGCTGGTAGAAGCCGTTGATGCAGTTCAGCATCGAGGACTTGCCGGCGCCGTTCGGCCCGATGATGGCGCGGACCTCGCCCTTCTTGATATCGAAGGAGATATCGCTCAGCGCCTTCACGCCGCCGAAGGACAGGGAGACGTTGTTGACCTCGAGCAGCACCTCGTTGAACAGGCGCGGCCCCGTGACCGGCCCTGTGTTGGGCGCGCCGCCTTGATCGGCGCTCAACTCGCTCTGCATCGGGGCCTCGTCCACTGTGACGTCGCTCATTCGGCTGCCGCCTTCACCGGCTGATAGGTTTCGCTGTCGTAGATGGACACCTCGCCGGCGATGACGCCCTTGCGCCCGTCCTCATAGGTGATCTCCACGTGGATGGAGGCACGATCGCGGTCGGAGTAGAGCGCATCGATCAAGGGCTCGTAGCGCTCGGCGATGATCCGGCGGCGTACCTTCCGGGTGCGGGTCAGCTCGCCGTCGTCCGGGTCGAGCTCCTTGTGCAGAATGAGGAAGCGCTTGAGCTGCGAGCCGGCCAGGTGGCTGTCCTGCGAGAGGTCGCGGTTCACCTGCACCACATGCTCCTTGATGATCTCGCCGACGCGCGGGTGAGACGCCAGCTCCTGGTAGGAAGCGTAGGCCACGTTGTTGCGCTCGGCCCAGCTTCCCAAGGCCTGCTGGTCGATGTTGATGAAGGCGGCGGCATAGTCGCGCCCGTCGCCAAAGACCACCGCCTCGCGGATGTTGGGGAAGAACTTCAGCTTGTTCTCGATGAACTTGGGCGCGAAGAGCGTGCCGTCGGCCAGCTTTCCGACATCCTTGGCCCGGTCGATGATGCGCAGGTGGGCCCGGTCGTCGAAGAAGCCGGCGTCGCCGGTCATCACCCAGCCGTCCTCGGTCTTGGTGTTCCGGGTCGCGTCTTCGTTCTTGTAGTACTCGCGGAACACGCCCGGGCTGCGGAACTGCACCTCGCCATTGTCGGCGATGCGGACCTCCACATCGGGGGCCGGCTTGCCCACCGTGTTGGCGAAGATCTCGCCGTTGGGCTGGATGGTGATGAAGACGCTGGCCTCGGTGGAGCCGTAGAGCTGCTTCAGGTTGATGCCGAGGGAGCGGTAGAAGTCGAAGATGTCCGGACCGATGGCCTCGCCGGCGGTGTAGGCGAGCTGCACCCGGGTGAGGCCGAGCACGTTCTTGAGCGGCCCGTAGACCAGCACCTCTCCCAGGTTATAGAGCATGCGGTCGCTGAAGGAGACCGGCTTGCCGTCCAGGATGTCGACGCCGCAGCGCTTGGCCACATCCAAAAAGTACTTGAACATCCGGCGTTTGGGCGCGCTGGCATCCTCCATGCGCACCATCACGTTGGTCAGGATGTTCTCGAAGATCCGGGGCGGCGCGAAGAAGTAGGTCGGCCCGAGCTCCCGCAGGTCGTGCATCACCGTGGCGCCGGACTCGGGACAGGAGACGCCGAAGCCGACCACATAGGCCTGCGCGTAGGAGAAGATGTGGTCGCCGACCCAGGCCATGGGCAGGTAGGCCAACAAGTCCTCGTCTTCCGACAGCCCTTCCAGCTCGGCGGCGTTGCGCGCGGTGATCAGCACGTTGTCGCAGGACAGCACGACGCCCTTGGGCTCGCCGGTGGTGCCGGAGGTGTAGCAGAAGATGGCGACGTCGCTGCCTTTGCCCTTGGCGACCTCGGCCTCGTAGAAGCCGGGGTTCTCGCTCTGGAAGGCGCGGCCCTCCGCGGTCAGGGAGTCGTAGGAGTCGAGGAAGGGCTGCTTGTAGTGACGCATGCCCCGGTCGTCGTCGTAGATGATGCGCTCAAGCCGGGGGCAGCGGTCCATGATCTCCAAGAGCTTGTCGACCTGCTCCTGGTCCTCGGCCATGGCGAAGCGGGTCTCGGCATGGTCCAGCACGAAGGCCATCTCGTCGGCCACCGAGTCCTGATAGAGCGGCACGGGAATGGCGCCGATCGCCTGGGCGGCGCACATGGTCCAATAGAGCCGCGGCCGATTGTCGCCGATGATGGCGATGCGCTCGCCGCGCTTGAGGCCCTTGGCCGCCAGGCCGCAGGCCAGCGCGGCAACCTCGTCCGCACAGTGGGCCCAGTCCCAGGTCTGCCAGATGCCGAAGTTCTTCTCCCGCATCGCCGGCTTGGTCGGCCGCACCTTGGCATGGTGCTGCAGGAGCTTCGGAAAGGTGTCTAGCTGGTTCTTGTCTTGCGTCTCGCTCATCGCCAACCGCCCTCAAAAGGAGATCGCGGCTGGCACTCTGCCCGACTATCCGGCCAGATCTACCGCCTCTCCGGCTGTGCCGGAGGCGCCTCCCTCACGTCCAGGTCTCGCCGCCCTTCTTGCGCGCCCACCATCAGCGGTGGGCGGAACGGTCGAAACCACTGCCAAGTAAGTGTATTCTGGCCGGGGCGTCAAGCGCGGGCCCTGCCATTCGCCGCCAACCGCAACGCAAAATTCATGAGCTTAGGCGAAGCCTGATCGAGCCGGCACCTAACGCTGGGTCAGAGCGAGCTGTCCGGCCGCCAGCCCAAGCAGGCAACCGACAACGCCGTTCAGCCATCGCTGCCCGACGGGCGTAACGGCCGCCCGGCGGTCGGCGAGTCCGGCCAGCCAGCCCACCGTCCCGTACACGAAAGCGCAGAGCAGAATGAACACGCCGGACAGGGCGAGGGCTTGAGCGGCCACCGGCCCGGCAGGGTCGACGAACTGCGGCAGGATGGAGAGAAACAGCAGGAGCCCCTTGGGATTGAGAAAGCTGGTGAGAAAGCCCTTCGCCAGCGAGGCTTTCCCTCCGTCGCCGAGCGCAAAGGCTGACCGTACCGTGACGGCGGTCCGCATCATCTGCACGGCCAGGAACAGCAGATAGGCGACGCCAAGCCATCGGATAGCCTCGAACAGCAGCGGCGAACTGGCCACGATGGCGGCAACGCCAAGACTGGCGAGGACGGCGTGCGCCAGGTAGCCGCTGAGCACGCCGAGCAGCGCGCGCAGGCTCTCCGACCGCTGGCCGCGAACGGACTGCGCGGCGACGAAGAGGATATCGGGGCCGGGCGTGCAGATCAGCGGCAATGCCGTCAAAGCGAACAGCATCAGCGCTTGGACGCTCATGAGACGGCCGCATGCTCGATCAGATCCGAGGCGGGGCTCATCGCCGGCCCTGCGCCATAGTGCCCCTGGCTGGCGGCGAGACCCGTGTCGCGAAGTCGCCGTTCCAGAAACGCCTCGGCGTGGGCGGCGGGGGCATGGCGCACCATGAGGCTTGCCTGCAGCAGCGTGGCCATCCGCTCGACGGCCAGCCGTGCCATGCCTTCTTGGGCCGGCAGCGCGCGCAGCAGTGGCTCCAGCGCCGCGACGGCTCGGTCCAGGGCGGGCTCTCCGGCGGCCAGCCTTACCTCATCGAGAAACGCATCGACCGTCTCGGGCTGGCGCTGGATCGCCCGAACCACGTCGAGGCAGATGACGTTGCCGGTGCCTTCCCAGATTCCATTGAGGGGCGCTTCGCGATAGAGGCGCGCCATCAAGTGGTTTTCGATGAAGCCGTTGCCGCCATGGCATTCCAAGGCTTCGGCGACAAAGCCCGGCGCACGCTTGCAGGCCCAGTACTTCGCCATCGGAGTCGCGATCCGGCCCAGCAGGCGCTCGGCCTCGCTGTCCGCCTCCCGGTCGAGCGTGGCGGCCAGGCGGAGCGTCATCCAAGTCATCGCCGCGCTTTCCAGCGCCAGATCCCCGATCACGTTCCGCATGATCGGCAGATCGATGAGGCGGCGTTGAAAGGCGGTACGGTTCGTCGTGTGATGGATCGCCTGACTGAGCGCCTGGCGCATCAGGCCGGCCGACCCCACGGCGAAATCGAGGCGGGTGAGATGCGCCATCTCGATGATGGCCCGGATCCCGCGGCCCTCTTCACCGATCAGCACCGCCTCCAGATCGCGGAACTCGACCTCGGAGGAGGCGTTGGACTTGTTCCCACACTTGTCTTTCAAGCGTTGGATCTGGAGCTGATTGCGCGAACCGTCCCGCCGCCAACCCCGCGCAAGGAAACAGGAAACCCCTTTGTCGGTCTGCGCAAGGGTCAGGAAGAGGTCCGACTGCGGGACCGAGAAGAACCACTTGTGGCCGGTCAGGAGATGCGTGGGCTCGAGCGCGCCGGCGGCGCCGGTCGGTCGTGCGATCGTCTGGGTCCGCCGAAGATCGGAACCGCCCTGCTTCTCGGTCATCGCCATGCCGACGGTCAGCCCCTCTTTGCTCTCCGCCGGCAGTGGCCGGGGATCGTAGGCGTTCCGGAGAATACGCGGTTCCCAATAGGCCGCGATCTCGGGAGCATGGCGCAATGCGGCGACCGAGGCGAAGGTCATGCCGATGGGGCAGCAGATGCCGTTCTCACCCTGATTCCAGAGATACGACAGCGCGGCCCGCGCGACATGGGCGCCGGGACGGCGCGTCGTCCAGGCCAGCGAGTGGGTCTCGGTCTCCAGGCCCAAGGTCATCAGCCGGTGCCAGGCAGGATGGAAGTCGATCTCGTCGACGCGATTCCCGAAACGGTCGTGGCTGACGAGTTCGGGAGTCACCCTGTTCGCCTGCCGCGCCAGCGTCTGGACCTCGGCCGACCCGATCAGCTTGCCCGCCTTTGCAAGGCGGTCACTGGCCCATTCGGCACCGAAAGCCGCAACGGCGGCAGTCAGGACGCGATCCCCGCCAAAGGGATCGTAGTCGGCCAGATCTCCCGGCTGGTTGTAGACCTCATGCGTCTGAAACCCCGCTCCCTGCGCAGGACTCTCCGTGGCGATCGTCATCTGCGTCCCCTTGCGTCTTTGGCGTCCAGCCGGACCACGTTGGACCCGGCCACGCCGGTCAGGCAGCAGTCGCCGATTTGCGCGACGGCATCCGCGATCTCGGCGGCCGTCGCGTCCTCGCCAGGCGCCAGGGGCCCGATCACGCCTTCCATGAAGGCACCGGTGATGCAGGCGCTCGCCGTCTCGGGATGCTGCAGCGACAGCGTCCCTTCCGCGACGCCCTCGATCAGCAGGCGACAGAGCAGGCGGCTGATATCCGCCCGGTAGCGCAGCCGCATGTCCTCGACGGCCGGATCCACCGGCTCGGCGATCATCGCATAGGCCAGGCGACCCGAGCGGAAGGCGCGCGCCGAGAACGTCTCCACCGCGCCGCGTAGGCGCTCGTCGGCGGAACCGTCGCCATCGGCGATCGCGGTCATGACGTCGAGCTCGCGCTGCGACACGCTCGCGACGAGGGCCGCGCACAGCTCGGCTTTGGAGGGGAAGTAGCGGTAGATCGTGCCGACCGCGACCCCCGCGCCGGCGGCGACCGTTGCCATCTGCAGTTCCCGGAACCCGCTGTCGCGAACGATGCGCCGTGCGGCCGCGAGAAACTCGGACTTGCGGCGCTCCTGTCGGTTCGATGTTTTCATAAAATGAATATGAATTCAGGTTCATTTCCTTGTCAACAGCATGGTCGCACTCCTATGGGCGGGCGTCAGGAAATCGAAGTGGATGACCTTGCTGCGATGCAGAAATGGCCGGTCAATTCGGGTCGCACGACATCGCAATCGACAGCCGCGCAACCGCCAGGCTTTCGGTCGCATGAGCCTTTCGTCTCATGGTGTTGCGCCCAAACGCCCTGACTGCTAGATCGGCGCCGGGAGTCCCTCCACAGCAGAGCCGAACAGCCGAACGGAGCGCGCATGACCGCCGCCAACGACTATTACGTCCGCGACATTGCCCTGGCCGACTTTGGCCGCAAGGAAATCGCCATCGCCGAGAAGGAGATGCCGGGGCTGATGGCCCTGCGCGAGGAGTACGGCGCCACCCAGCCGCTGGCAGGCGCGCGCATCGCCGGCTCGCTGCATATGACCATTCAGACGGCGGTTCTGATCGAGACGCTGAAGGCGCTCGGCGCGGACGTGCGCTGGGCCTCCTGCAACATCTACTCGACCCAGGACCACGCGGCCGCCGCCATCGCCGCCGGCGGCACCCCGGTCTTCGCCTACAAGGGCGAGAGCCTGGACGAGTACTGGGCCTTCACCCACAAGATCTTCGAATGGCATGACGGCGGCAGCGCCAACATGATCCTGGACGACGGCGGCGACGCCACCATGCTGCTGCACCTGGGCGCCAAGGTCGAGCAGGACCCCAACGCACTGGGCGAGCCCAAGAGCGAGGAAGAAGAGGCGCTCTTCGCCTCCATCAAGAAGCGCGTCGCCGAGCAGCCCGGCTGGTACGCCAAGTCCTTCGCCGAGGTCCGCGGCGTGACCGAGGAAACCACCACCGGCGTCAACCGGCTCTATCAGCTTCAGTCCGAAGGGCGCCTGCCCTTCCCGGCCATCAACGTCAACGACTCGGTGACCAAGTCGAAGTTCGACAACAAGTACGGCTGCCGCGAGTCCCTGGTCGACGCCATCCGGCGCGCCACCGACGTGATGATGGCCGGCAAGGTGGCCATGGTTGCCGGCTACGGCGATGTCGGCAAAGGCTCGGCCGACTCCCTGCGCAACGCCGGCGCCCGCGTGCTGGTCAGCGAGATCGACCCGATCTGCGCCCTGCAGGCGGCCATGGA
>JANQIA010000494.1 GCA_028282405.1 Rhodovibrionaceae bacterium | reverse complement strand
ACTCGACGTTGTAGCCGGCTTTCTTGAGGACCTCGCCCATCATCTTGGTGGTGATCAGCTGACCGGTCCAATCGTGCAAGGTCAGCTTGATGGGATCCTTGGACTCGACGTCCGCCGCGGCAGCACCGGCGACACCAAGGCCAAGGGCCAATCCAAGCAACACGCCTTTCACACCTGCGTTTGCCATGCTTCGTCCCTTCCTGTTCGGAGTTTTCTTTGTGCGTTTCCTTTGACAGAGCGCTCGCTGTCATGGGCAAGTTTCCGAAGCAAAAGCCACGTATGTCAACATTCATTTTGGTTTTTTGTTGGAATTAACCCCCTTCGGCTTGAAGATTACCCCAATGACGGGCGACAATGATGGACTGTGACCGTTCGTTTCCCGCCGCCCCCAAACCGATCAATCGACCGACACGTAAGCAAGAGCATGCACGCAACGCACCGTGAGATGGAGATCCTCGAAGAGCTGAAGCTCTACGGCTCGCGGCGGATTCACGAGCTGGCGAAACGCCTTGCGGTGTCGGAAGAGACCATCCGGCGCAACGTCAAGAAGCTCGCCGAGCAGGGCCTGGTTCGCAAAGTCCACGGCGGCGTCTACCTGCCGGAAGCCGTGCGGGAGCCGACCCTGAACCAGCGCATGGACGTCAATCCGGATGCCAAGCGCGTTATCGCCGAGCGTCTGGCGGAGATGATCGGCAACGGCGACTCCCTGATCCTCGATATCGGCTCGACCACGGCCTATGTCGCCCGCGCCCTGCGCAATCATCAGGACCTCTTCGTCGTGACCAATTCGCTGGAGGCTGCGCAGGCGCTCGCCACCCGCAACAACAACCGCGTCTTCATGGCCGGCGGCGAGCTCCGCTCCCACGACGCCGGCGCCTTCGGGCAGGAGGCCGTGTCCTTCGTCCGCCAGTTCAGCGCCCGCTACGCGATTCTCTCCGCGGCAGCCATCGACGCGGACAGCGGCTTCATGCTGTTCGATCTCGACGAGGCCGCCTTCTCCCGCGAGATCCTCAAGCGTGCCGAACGTAGGATCGTCGCTGCGGACTCGACGAAGTTCGGACTGCGCGCGCCCATTCGCATCGCCGAGCCGGACGCCTTCGACTGTCTGGTGACCGATGCGGCGCCACCGCCGAAGCTCGCCGCCTACCTCGCCGGCGCCTCGGTCGAAGTGATGGTCGCTGAACCGGCCGGACACACGGACCAATGAATGACCCCAATGTCGAAGAGCTGCTACAAGCCGCTGAAGAGGTGGCGGACGCAGTCGGCGACATCACACTGCGCTATTTCCGCGGCGGCCTTGCCGTCGAAAGCAAGGACGACGAGAGCCCGGTTACCGTTGCCGATCGGGAGACGGAACGGGCCATGCGGACCGCGATCGCCGAACGCTTTCCCGATCACGGCATCCTTGGCGAAGAGTACGGCGCCAAGGGCCTGGAACAGCCCTTCGTCTGGATTCTCGATCCGATCGACGGCACCAAGTCCTTCATCGCCGGCTCACCGCTGTTCGGCACGCTGATCGGCGTGCTGCATAGGGGCCGCCCGCTTGCCGGCGTCATCCGCATGCCACAGCTTCGGGAGAGCTTCGCCGGCGCCGTCGGCCCGGGCAGCCGATTAAACGGTGCGCCTATCCGCTGCTGCCCAGGTATCCCCTTGGACCAGGCCTTCCTCTGCTACAACGATCTGCCGCATTTGATCGCCCGCGAGCCGGAGAAGGCGCAGCGCCTCCTTGCTCTCGGCCGCTATCAACGGCCGACCAGCGACTGCTATCCCTATGCGCAGCTCGCCGCCGGCTGGGTCGACGGGGTCGTCGACATCGGGCTCGAGCCGTACGACTACCTACCTTTGGTTGGGGTCATCGAAGGCGCGGGCGGGATTATCACGGACTGGCAAGGAGAGACGCTCAGCCTCCAGTCCGACGGCCGGGTCGTCGCTGCAGCCAATCCAGACATGCACGCTGCGCTCTTGGAGATCCTCGCCGCCTAACGCAAAGTGCGGCCCATGCCAAAACCGCCCCCCAAAAAGCTCAAGCACGCCAAGTTACGCCGCGCCGTCATCGAGACCTGCCTCAAGTTGAATGCGCTCGGCATCAACCAGGGCACCTCCGGCAATGCCAGCGTGCGCACCGAGGAGGGATTCCTGATCACGCCCTCGGGAGTCCCCTACGAGGAGACGGCGCCCGAGCAGATCGTCGCGATGACCCTAGACGGTGAGGTGCATAGCGACTGGAAGCCTTCCTCGGAATGGCGCATGCACCGGGACATCTATGCGGCGCGGCCGGAAGCCCAGGCGGTGGTCCACACGCACGCGGTTCACGCCACGGCTCTGTCTTGCCTACGGCTCGAGGTCCCCTCTTTCCACTACATGATCGCCGTCGCCGGGGGCAGTAATTTGCGTTGTGCGAAGTACGCAACCTTCGGCACCGAGGCACTGTCGCAGAACATGCTCAAAGCGCTGGAGGGACGCCGGGCCTGCCTCTTGGCCAACCACGGCATGATTTGCTTCGGGCCGAGCCTGCAGAAGGCACTGTGGCTGGCCGGCGAGGTCGAGACACTCTGCCGCCAGTACATAGCTGCCAAGCAACTCGGCGAACCCACGCTGCTCAGCCAGGCCGAGATGAAGCGCGTCCTGGCGCTGTTCGAGAATTACGGGAAGCAAGACATAGCAGTGGACGAAAGCTGAAACGACAAGCGGTGGAGACCGGTCGATCCCCACCGCTGCAGTCGGTCCAGTGTTGCCTTCTATCTTAGAAGGGATGGATCCGCGGCCAGTTCTCGTCGCCCGTCTTGATATTGCCGGCCTTGTCGCCCTTCCAAAGCTCTTGCGCCCGGGGATGGACCTGCAGGTAGAGGGTGCCGTCGTGCACCACGTAGACCATCGGGTCGCCCGGCGCTTTGTAGCCTTGCGAAGCGGCCCAAGCGCAGTAGCCGTCGTACTTCGGCGCGAACTGCTCCGGCGTATCGCGGAAGGCGTTGCGGTTCTCTTCCGAGGCGAAGTACCAGATGGCACCGTTCCAGAAATGATTGAAACGCGCCTCGCCGCGCTGCGGCTCACCCTTGTGGTAGGACACGCTGTCATAGCCGGCGATGGCGACCGGAAGCTGATTGCCGGCTTGGGCCGCGGTGGCCGCCAGGGCGAGCAGGCCGGCCAAGAAGACGGAAAGACTCAAAGCACGCATGGATGGACTCCCTGAGCAGTTGGGTTCATCAAGCCGCTCTCTCGACGAGAACCGGTCCTCCGCATTTCGCCCCTCCGCTCAGGAAGACAATTCAACTGCTCTCACGCGCGGGTCAGGATTTGTCAGCATTTACAGGCGCTTTCTGTATTCACGCCAAAGTGTCGGCCGCTAGTTCTTGACGAAGACCAGCACGGCCGAGACGGGCACCGCTGCCGAGATCGCCGACAGCTCGGCAAGCTCGCGCAGAGTCTCGATGCCGGCGATGAGGTCGAAGGCATCCGCCTGAACCACGATGGGTTGGAGGGTCGCAACCAGCACCTTGGCCTCGCCAAGGCGGCTGACCAAAAGCTCGGCCTCGATGTCCCCGCTCTGACCGACCAGGCTCAGAGAGCCCGTCACGGTTAGCTGACGCGTCTCGCCGATCTCCATCTCGCTCAGCGCGTCCATGTCGATCTTCATCGACAGGGTTGCCGTCGGAAACACGGCGCTCTGGAAGAGATAGTCGATCATGCGCTCGTTGCGGACGTCTATCCAGGTCTCGACGCTGGCGGTGTCGATGCTGAGAGAGACGGTGCCTTGATCGCTGACCGCCCCTTCGGTCTCCGTGAAGTGGTGCACCTCGCCTGTCGTCCCTTGCTTGACCGACACGAAGCTCACCCGAGACTCTGCCTGGCTGAGCATCCAGCCGACATCGGCCGAGGCGGTAACGCTTGTGAGCAACAGTAAGGCCGCGAAGATCCCGGTTCGAGTGGTGCGAAGGGTCATGACGCCTACTCCCTCAGATCGACACGCCCGACCTTTTCGGTCGGACGGCATTCTTGTTCTCCCATCACCCTGCAAAACTTTGCGCCAAGCAAAAGCCGACACGCGAGACCTTTCTGGGGCAGAACCAGCCTGCGCCAAACATGCCTCATGTCTAAAGATACCCCCCCTGTGAAAGCTCTGTAGCCTCGGCGCCTGCGCTCAACCGACCTCTTGCGCTTCCTCGGCTGCTCCCTATCTCGATCAACAGGCAGTTATCGACAGCACGCACAACCCTGGGCGAAGCACCATGCAAAGCAACGAGTTCGAAAGCGGACGGGACAAAACAACCGAGCAAAAGGCTCAGCAGGGATCGCCTTTCCGCGGTCTTTGGGCGATCGCCATTGCCGTCGCCTTGGCCGCAGTCTTCGCCTCGACCCTACCGCAGGTCTTCTTCGTCGCGGTCTTCGGCGAGCTGCTGTTCTTCGGTGCGCTGGGCACCTTGATCGTCGCGGCCATCCGCCGAGATCCGGTCTGGTCCAAGCGCATAACGGCCTGGGACCAGGCGGCTGTGCTCGCCATGATGAGCGGCATCGTCGGCCTTTTCGTCGACGTCGAATCCGTGGCCACAGCCCTGCAACAGCAGGCCGCCCTGGCAAACTAGGGCACTTGCCTAGAGGATTTGACTGAGGAACTCGCGGGTGCGCGGGTCCTGCGCCTGATCGAAGAAGGTCGCCGGCGGGCCGTGCTCGACGATGACCCCGCGATCGGTGAAATAGATGTGATCGGCGACCTCGCGGGCGAAGCCCATCTCGTGGGTGACCAGCATGCAGGTCATGCCGTCCTGCGCCAGATCCTTGATGGTGACCAGCACTTCCTTGACGGTTTCCGGGTCGAGGGCAGCCGTCACCTCGTCGAACAACATCACGTCTGGCCGCATGGCGAGCGAACGCGCGATGGCCACCCGCTGCTGCTGGCCACCGGATAACTCACCCGGATAGCTATCCTCCTTACCCTCGAGACGCACCTTGGCGAGCAGCGACCGGGCCCGCTCCGCCACCTGCTCCTTGGGCTCCTTCAGCACCTTGACCGGCGCCATCATGATGTTCTCGAGCGCCGTCTTGTGCGGGAAGAGATTGTACTGCTGAAAGACCATGCCGACCTTCTTGCGCAGCTCCAGCTTGTCGAGCTTGGGGTCGTGTACCTCCTGCCCCTCGACGGTGATGGAGCCGGACTGGATGTCGTTGAGCGCGTTAATGCAGCGGATGAGCGTCGACTTGCCGGAGCCCGACGGCCCGATGATGCAGATCACCTCGCCCTTCATCACGTCAAACGACACACCCTTCAGGACCTCCAGCTCGCCGAAGGACTTATGCACCTCCTTGACGGAGACGATGGGCTGATCGGGCGTCCAGTCGGCCATGGCTCAAAGGCCTCCTTGTTCAACTCGGGCGATCACAGTTTCACCGCATATCTCCGCTCGAGACTGATCGTCCAGCGGGCGATGGGATAACAGTAGGCGAAGAAGAGCAGCAGGGTGAAACCGTAGAACGGCACCAGCAGCTCGGGATGATTGTCCTCCGCCTCGATGGCTTGGCGTGAGAGATTGATCATCTCTTCAACGCCGAGCAGCGAGCAAAGCGGTGTCGCCATGGTGAGAATGGCGTACCAGTTCATCCACGGCGGAATCATGCGCTTGAAGCACTGCGGCAGGATGATCTCGAACAGCGTCTGGCGCCGCGAGAAGGCCAGCGACTCGGCCGCTTCCCACTGTCCCGACGGCACCGACTGAACCGCGCCGCGCACCACCTCGGAAATGTTGGCCATGATCGGCAGGGACAGGCCGATCACCGCCTTCATCCAGGCCGGGAACGGCAGGATAAGATCGCCGATGACGATCTCGAACGGGAAGGCCAGCAGCACGATGAAGAGCAGCACCAGCCAGGGCGAGTTGCGGAACAGCTGGGTTACAAAGACGGCCGGCAGGCGCACCAAGGCAAGCGGCGAGATCTGCATCAGACCGAGAATGACGCCGGCCAGCGTGCCGATGGCCATCGAGAAGAAGCTGATGATTATGTTGAAGGTGAAGCCGTCGAGCACGACGAAGGGAATCCAGCGCACCAGCGCTTCGAAGGCATCACCATAGGAGTAGCGGCTCTGGGCATAGGCCACCATGGGCCAAAGCAGCAGAACGAGTGCGAAGACGACGAAGTGCCGCCAGTCCAGCCGCGCCAGAAAGCGCGAGATGAGCAACGGATCATGTGCCGTGCGCCCGCTCGGATCGAAGGGCTTGAGGACCGGAAGATCGGTGGTCGCCGCACCGTCGAGGCTGGGAATGGCGCGGCGGCTCATGCGCCCACTCCATAGCCCGGGATGCGCGTCGCCTTCTCCCAGCGGTGCATGCCGAGCACCAGGACACCGACCAGCCCGATGTAAACCACGAAGAGCATCAGCATGGTCGGGTACTGCGCGCTGGGAAAGTCGTTCCAGATGCTGACGCTTTGATAGAGCAGTTCCGGCACGGCGATGGCGAAGGCCTGCGTGGTGGTCTTCACCAGGTTGACCAGGTTGTTGTTGAGCGACGGCAGCGACACGCGGAAGGCCAGGGGCAACACCACCTCGACGTAGGTCTGCAGCCGCGTGAAGCCGAGCGAGGACGCCGCCTCCTGGGTCGACTCCGGCACGGCCTCGATGCCAGCGCGGAAGATCTCCACGTTGAAGGCGCCGGCGAAGAAGCTCAGCGAGATGATCGCCCAGCCGACGTTGGAGATGATGGGGTACTCGAGCCAGCCGTCGGGCGAATAGGTCGGCGTGAATTGCCCAAGCGCAAAATAGAAGAACAGCAGCTGCACGAAAGGCGGCGTGTTGCGGAAGAATTGGATATAGCCCTGCACCAGGGCACGCAGCCACTTGACCGGCGAGCCCTGCGCCCAGGCGCCGACGATACCGATAACGACCGAGGCGATGACGCAGGCGATCGAGAGCATCAAGGTGTAATAAAGGCCCTCGACGACGCGATCCCATTGCCGTTCGTCATAGAAGAAAATGAAGTTCCAGCGCGGATAGTCCTCCGCAAGCTGGATGAAGAACGCCCGGAAGTACTCCAGCATCGCTCCCTCAAGCCCCCCTGCCGCCACCGCGGCAACTCAACACAACTGGAAAAGAAAGGACGCCTCTAGTGTGGCGGTTTTGAAGTTCGTATGGCTATTCCGCCACCTTCTTCTAAGAACATCAAAACCGAAAACCACACCAGACTCATGGAGTTGCTAGCGTCCTTTCGAATCCGAAGTTCGCTTCGGACTCGGCGCATAATCGTACGAACTTCCGATTCGGGATACTAGCAAAGGCGCCCTCGCGGCCTCACCCGCTTATTTGTCGGCCATCCAATCCGAGTAGTGATCGTGCCGCTCTTTGAGGTAGGCGGTGGGTTGGATGCCCCACTTCTCTTCGAGCTCCATAAGGCGGCCCGACTGATGCCAGTTGTACTGCATGCCGGACATGAAGCGACCGAAAACGCAGTCCTGCTCGTCACGCACAACGGCCAAGCCCCAGGGGTTGTCGTCCTCAGACGCCAACGGCATCTCGAAGTCGTCCCAGTTGCCGGATGAGAGATCCGACATGATCGAGGAGTCATCGTAGACCCAGGCGATGCACTTCTTGTCGCGCAGGGCCTGCTTGGCCTCGGCATTGCCGACGAAGGCGACGATCTCGGCGCCGTAGCGCTCTTCGACGATCTGGTTGTAGAAGGCACCCTGCTTGCCGCAGACCGGCTTGCCTTCGAGTTGCTCCCAGCTCGTCAGGCTGAGCGCCTTGGGCGACATAATGTTGGTGCCGGAAGTGTAGTAGTTCGGCTGCACGATGCCGACGATCTCCCGCCGGTCCTCGCGGTCGGACATGGTGGCAATCATCAGGTCGATCTTGCCTTGCTCCAGGAACTGCATGCGGTTGGAGGATTGCACCGCGACCAGATCGAGATCGACGCCCATGGCATCGGCCACGTCCTGGGCCATGTCGACTTCCATACCGACGATGTCGCCGTTTTCGCTGCGGAAGCCCCAAGGCTTGTAGTCTGCCTTGACGCCGACGACGATCTTGCCGCGCTCCATCACCTTGTTCCAAGTATCGTTGGTGCACTGCGCGGCATAGGCAACAACCGAGGTGGCCGCCAAGAGGGCAACACTCGCGACACCTGTCTTAAGCAGCTTTTTCATTATTCCGCTCTCCCATTTTTTTGCGGCAGCTAATCCTGCCAGTATTCCCCAAGCACGTAATTCTCTCGTTCCACCGCCGCTATACGCTGCTGGGCGGCGGCGCCATTCTCGCGCACCACCATGCCCATCAGCGATTCGAGCAGCACCAGCGCAGCCACGTGCGAGGGAAAAAACTGCGGGCTGTCAGTGGAAACCAAAAACAGGCTGTTGGCAATCGCCGCCACCGGGGATTGGGCGCCGTCGGTGATGCCGACCACGTGCGCCTCCTGATCGCGAGCAAAGCGGGCAGCACGGACCGAGCGTGCCGAATAGGGCTCGTGGGTCATCACCAGCACCGCGTCTCTCTTGCCGAGCTCGACCACGGCCGAGGCCAGGCTGGAGCCGCTCCGCCCCGCGACCCGCCAGTTGGGCAGCGCCAAGGCCGCGATGTAGGAGACATAGTCCACGAAGGCATAGGCGCTGAGACTGCCGATCACGACCACCTTGCGGGCGCGCGCCAGCTTGCGCGCCGCCGTCTCCAGCGCCTTGATGTCGATGGTCTCCAGCAGCGCCTGGACATTCGATATAGCCGCCGCCGCCTGCCGCACCACAAAAGGGTTCTGCTGCCCAGACGGCCTGCCGCCTTCCGTCTGAAGCAGGTCCAGCGCCTTGTCGGCGAAGCGCGACTTGCGCTTGCGAATCTCGCCCCGGCAAAGCTCGCGCATGGCATCGTAGCTCTCGTAGCCGATGGCCCGCGCAAGGCGCGAAAAGGTCGGCGGCGGCAGCTCGGCCTCGCGGGCGACTTGGCGCAGCGAGCGCGTGGCAATCTCGTCGGGATAATCGAGGACGAACTGGGCCGCCCGCTTCAACTGCGGACTGAGCGCCGGAAAGCGCTCCACGACCTGATCTCGGATCGAGGCCTCGGCCACCAGTTTCTCCCTGTTCAAGCGATCGCGTTTGTCTTATTCGTTTTGCGATACTCATAACGTAAAACATATGTAACATCGGCGAGCAACGGGAAAACGCCCTATGAGCCCGAACAGCGCCCTGCCCTCCCACGCTTCTGTTGTCGTCATCGGCGGTGGCGTCATGGGCTGCTCGACGCTCTACCACCTGGCCGAGGAGGGCGTGCAGGACGCCCTCCTGCTGGAACGCAACAAGCTCACCTCCGGCACCACTTGGCACTCGGCGGCGCAGGTGCGCGCGCTGCGCTCCAGCCGCAATCTCACCGAGCTCATTCGCTACTCCGTGTCGCTCTATGCACGCCTGGAAGAAGAGACCGGGCAGGCGACCGGCTGGATCAACAAGGGCTCGCTGTCCATTGCCACCAGCGAAGACCGGCTCACCCACATCCGGCGACAGGAAGCCCTGGCGAAGCTCTTCGGCCTGCGGGCAAGCTCCATCTCCCCAGGCGAAGCCAAAGAACGCTGGCCGGCGATGAATGCGGACGACGTGCTCGGCGCCGTATGGTCGCCGGACGACGGCCGCGTCAGCCCTTCCGATCTCTGCGCCGCGCTGGTCAAAGGCGCCAAGGCACGCGGGGCGAAGGTCTTCGAGGATACGCCGGTCACCGGAATCCTGACGCGCGATGGAAAGATCGCCGGCGTCGAGACCCCGCAGGGGACCATCCGCTGCGATGCGGTCGCTTTGTGCACAGGCCTATGGAGCCGCAAGGCCGCCGCCATGGCAGGTGCCGCCGTTCCGATCTGGCCCTGCGAGCACTTCTATCTGCTGACCAAGCCCATCGAGGGCATCAGCGGCAACCTGCCGACGCTGTCCGACCACGACAGCCATCTCTACATCCGGGATGACTCGGGCGGCCTCCTGGTCGGTTGCTTCGAGCCCTTGGGCAAAGCCATTGATCCGGAGCGGCTGGGCGAGGACTTCGCCTTCCAGCTCCTCCCGGAAGACTGGGATCACTTCGAGCCCATGATGCTCAACGCCCTCCACCGCCTGCCGGTGCTGGAGACGGCGGAGGTCAAGACGCTGCTCAACGGACCCGAGAGCTTCACCCCGGACGGCTCGTTCCTGCTCGGCGAGACCGCTGAGACCGAGGGGCTCTTTCTGGGCTGCGGCATGAACTCCGTCGGCGTTGCCACCGGCGGCGGCGCGGGCATGGCGCTGGCCAAGACCATCGCCCACGGGCGGACGCCCTTCGACCTGCATGAGGCCGACCCCAAGCGCTTTCCCGGCTGCTTCAACGATGCGGTCGCCCTCGCCGAGCGCGTGCCGGAGGTGCTCGGCAAACACTTCGAGATCGCCTACCCGGGTCGGCAGTGGGTCAGCAGCCGCAATCTGCGGCACCTGCCGCTGCATGCCCGATGGCAGGACGCGCGGGCCCATTTCGGCCAGGTCTACGGCTGGGAAAGACCGCTGTACTTCGGCAGGCAGGCCGAGCCGCGCATGACCTTCGGCCGACCCGACTGGTTCGAGGCTGTCGGCCAAGAGGTCGAGGCGGCCCATCGGCATGCCGCCCTCTTCGATCTCTCGAGCTTCGGCAAGATCGAGGTGGAAGGCCGCGATGCCGAACGTTTTCTGAACCGGCTCTGCGCCAACGGGATGGCGCGTTCACCGGGCCGCGCGATCTACACGGCGCTGCTCAACGCGGATGGCGGCATGGAGAGCGACCTCACTGCTTTGCGCCTCGCCGAAGACCACTACCGCCTCTACGTCGGCAGCACCGCCGTGCACCGGGACATGGCCTGGCTCCGGCGCCATCTCGACGGCGAGCAAGTCACCCTGCGGGACCGCAGCGAAGACTATGCCGTTCTCGGTCTGATGGGTCCGGACGCCGCCAGAGCCGTCGAGCAGGCCGGCGCCAGCGAATTGAACTCCTTACGTTACTTCCATTCCTGCTCAGCAGAGATTGTCGGCGCGCCGATCACCGCTGTCCGTCTGTCCTATGTCGGCGAGGCCGGCTGGGAAATCACCTGCAAGGCCAGCGATGCCGAGCGCATCTATGACGCGCTGGCGTCCTTCGGCGCGCAGCCTGCAGGCCTCTTCGCCCAGACCACCATGCGCATCGAAAAGCGCTTTCTCGCCTACGGCCACGATCTCGACACGGACATCTCGCCGCTGCAGGCCGGCTTGGACTTTGCCGTGGATTGGGACAGCGACTTCATCGGCCGCGAAGCGCTTAAGCGCCAGCGCGACGCCGGGGAGGCCTGCCGGATCGTCACCGCCTTGCTCGACGACCTGGAGGCCGTGCCGCATGGCGGAGAGCCGGTGGTGTTCGACGGAAAGATGGTCGGCATGACCACCTCGGCCGCCTTCGGCTACCGCATCGAACGTCCGCTCGCGATCGCCAATCTGCATCACGCCGAAGCGCGCGTGGAAGGTGCAAGCGTCGAGCTCGACATTGCCGGCCAGCGCTGGCCGGGACGGGTGACGCTCCGCGCCGCCTTCGATCCGGCCGGCCACAGGATGCGCGGCCTAGCCGCCCGTGCTGCCTGAACGGCTGCGCCGCAGCCACCAGAGCGCCAGGATGCACAGCAGACCGATCACGCCCATGCTCGCCGCGGCGACAATGACCAGATCGTAGTTGCCGGTCTCTCGCAGGATGGCCCCCAGGTGCGGCGCCAGGGCGTAGCCAGCGAGGTACGGCAAAGCGAGCCAACCGGCGATTGCGCCGAAAGCGGCCCGGCCGAGAGACTCCGCCGTCACCACCGGTTTCAAGATGCTGGTGACGCCGTAGGCAGCCCCCTGCATCGCGGCGAAGGCGAAGACCAAGAGCGGCGCGGCACCGGCTGCCAGCAGGAGGAGTGCCGCGCAGCTTACCCCGCCGAAGGCGAGCATGCTGATGCTGAGCGCGCCAAGGCGATGCTCGAGCCGCGCCATGGCCAGCCGGCCGATCACCTGCATGGGTCCGATGACGGAGGCGGCCGTGACCGCCATGGCCTCGGTGATGCCCCGCTCCACCTGCATCGGGATGAAGTGGTTCAGCATGATGCCGTGGTTGAGGGCCATCATCGGAAAGGCGATGGCGATCAGCCAGAACTCCGGCCGCATGCGCGCCGCCCGGACCGCGGCGCGCTCTTCGGTTCGCTTCAACTTCGGCGGCGGCGTCGCTGCATATCGCTGCAACAAGGTGGCGCCGAAGAACTGCAGAGGCGCGCCCACGACGGCGACGACCGCGGCAAAGACCAAGACAGCGCCCTGCCAGCCGAGCGCGTCGGCCAGCACGGCCCCGGCCGGGAAAGCGATCGCCGAGGCCAATCCGGCCACGAGCGTGATGCGGGTGATTGCCGCGCGCGCCATGTCACCAGTCACGCGCGTCACGAAGGCGAAGCAGGCCTCGTACAGACTGGCCGCTTGGGCCAGGCCGATGACCATCCAGATGGCAACGAAGGTAAGGCTATTGTCGACCGTCGAGAGCAGGGCCAGAGCGGCAGCCCCGCTCAAGGTGCCGAGCCCGAGCACCCAACGCCCCTTGCCGGCGTCGATCAGCCGACCGATCAAGGGGGCGCAGGCCGCTGCCACAAGGACTGCTGCCATCAGGCCCAAGGTGAGTTCGGTTTTGGCCCAGCCCAGCGCCTGCTCCCAGGTCAGGAGCATCGCGGCGAAGACATAGTAGAGGCCGGCCCAGGCGACTGTCTGGCCCATCGCCAGCAACGCCACCGCGCCCCAGCGCGGCCGAGCCTGAGCTTCCGTCAGATCGATGGTCAAAGCGGGCCTCCGCCCTCGCCGTCGGACAGAACTGCCGGTCCATGCCGAACCGGCACGCCGACTGCGAAACTGAGCGGTAGTCTAGACAGGCCGGAAGCAGCTCACCAGACGGACAAACCGCATGACAGATATCAGGCGGTGGCCCCTCTCTGGAAATCGTCGATAGCGGCGTAAAGTTCAGCTTCCATGGCGGCGACAAAGTCGTCGTAGGTCCGCTTGCTCAGCACCCGGGTCCGGGCGTTCTTCACCAATCGCTTCCGCAATCCCGGCTCCTGCTGCAACTGACGGATGGCCCGTGCCAGCGACGTGGGATCGTCAGGCGTTACCAGCAGAGCCTCTTCACAGTGGACCAGCCCATCGGCCAGGGCCCCGTACCGCGAGCAGATGACCGGCACGCCGTGGCTCATGGCCTCCAACACCACGAGCGCGAAGAGATCGTCCCGCGAGGGAAAGACCAAGGCATCCGCATCGGCAATCTCCTGCTGCACCTGTTCCGGCGATAGCTGGCCACACCAGGTGATCTGGCGCGCGGTCCTCGGAAAGCGCGCAATGGAGCGCTTGACCTGTCCCGCCCATTTGCCGTGGTCCGGGCCGACGAAGCGTAGTTCCAAGCTTGGGTCTTTGAGCTCCAGCAGCGCCTTGATCGTCAGGTCCTGTCCTTTGCGCGATTCGACCAGACCGATATGCAGCAAGCGAAAGCGGCCATCGTCGCCCCGCCGTCGCTCGAGGCGGGGGACCGGCGGGATGGCCGTCGGCACGACCGACCAGGAGGCCTTTGCGAGCCAGGGCCGGAACAGCTCCCTGGATTGCCAGTCCGACGGAAAGATCACCCGCGTTGCGGCTTCGAAGGCGGCTTCATCCGCCGCGCCCGCCTTGATGAACCCCAGCCCAAAGGCGGCTTCGTGAATCCACCAGGCCGTCGGCACCCTGTCCTTCGCTTGGAGGATCCAAGGCGCGCCAAGCAAGGTGTTGACCAGGAAGACGTCGTACTCCCCAAGGTGCGCCCCGTCTGCCAGCGTGACCCCGATGTCCCGGTAGCGCTCTACAAAAGCGGGATCGGGCGTGTCGGAAACCAACATCGTCACACGATGCCGCTGAACCAGCCTTTCCAGCAGGCTGAACAGCATGATCGGCGCACCGCTCGGCCGAAGCTGGTGACAGCGCGCCAAGAGGCGCAGAGGAGCTTTCTGCAGCGCCATCACATCGTCGCTTCACGCCAGAGAAGACGAAGACATCGGTTGCTTGCCACGATGTCGTTGAGGCTTGCGCTGTCGCCGGACAGATGCAAGCTCACAGCCATGCAAAGCTTGTCTCTCACCAACCGGCCCCATTTGCTCGCGCGCGATCGCTCCGTCCTCGTGGTGATCGACCTCCAGGAGCGGCTGGCGCCCGCCATCGACGGCGTGGAGGCCGTCTTGGCGAATGCCAAGCGCCTGATGCTGGCGGCCGAACGCCTCGGCGTGCCGATACTGGTGACCGAGCAGTATCCGGCCGGACTCGGCCATACGGTCGCCGACTTGCAGGACGCATTGAAGCCGGCGCGCCTTCTCGAGAAAACGACCTTCGGCGCCCTCGGCGAGCCGACGGTGGAAGAGACCTGCCAGGAACTGGCGCAAGCCGGCCGAGACGAGTTCATCATTCTCGGCACCGAGACCCACGTCTGCGTGCTGCAGACCGCAATGCAGATACTATCGCGTGGCTGGCGTCTGGCGATGATTGAAGACGCCTGCGGTTCCCGCCGGGCAGCCGACAAGTCGGCCGGGCTTGAGCGCCTGCAGTCAGCGGGTGCCGCGCGGGTCACCACGGAGATGGTGCTCTTCGAGTGGCTAGAGTGCGCCGCGACCCCGGAGTTCCGCGACCTCCTGCCGCTGATCCGGGACGCCTGACGCAGCCGGGCGGCGGATGACAGGGACTCGGCCCCTATGGTAAACTCGACCATTATCCAGCGAAGGCTGGCTGCGATTCTGTCGGCTTGCCGAGGTCGGTCGCCAGTTTTGTCGTATCTAGAGACAACCCAAGAGGCGACGCTATGAGCACTGCCAAGACTGGCGACACGGTTCGTATTCACTACACCGGGAAATTCACCGACGGAGCCCAGTTCGACAGTTCCGAGGGGCGCGAGCCCTTGGAGTTTCAGCTTGGCCAAGGCCAGGTCATACCCGGGTTGGAGCAGCAGATTCTCGGCATGGCCGTCGGCGATACGCTGACCGCTACGATTCCGGCGGAGGACGCCTACGGCCCCTATCAAGAGGCCAACGTGCACGAAGTGGCGCGCTCGGAATTGCCCGACCATCTCGATCTCACCTTGGGCGGCCAGCTCCAGGCCACGTCGAACGACGGTCGCACCATGGTACTGACGGTCAGCAAGGTCTCCGACGACACGGTGACCTTGGATGCGAACCATCCGCTGGCCGGCAAGGACCTGGTGTTCGACGTCGAGCTGGTCGAGATCGTCGGCGGCTAGCCCCGGAACGATCGTTCAGAGCTTCCATCTGCCGCGTCAGCTTTCTTTCATGGCGTGCGCGATCTGATCGACGATCGGCTTCGTGAGATAGGCAAGCACGGTCCTGTTTGTCGTTGTGATGAAGGTCTCGACCGGCATGCCAGGGACAAGCGTCTGACCGTCCAGCTTGGCGAGCTCTTCTTTGGGGATCCGAAGCCTGATCTTGTAAAAGGCCACACCCGTCGTTTCGTCGAAGGTCTGATCCGCGGCAATCCTCTCGACCCGAGCGGCCAGTCGTGGCGTCGTGCGATGGTCCAAGCCGGGAAAGCGGATCATCGCTTCTTGATCCAGGTAGAGTTGATCGATGTCCGAGGGCGCGACCTCCGCATCGATCACCAGCAAATCGTCTCTTGGCACGATCTGCATGATGGTCTCACCCGGCGGAACGACCGCGCCGATCGTATGAAACGCCAACTGATGGACATAACCGGCGCGCGGGGCGCGGACCTGCAGGCGGTTGAGCTCGTCTTCAACCTTCACAGTCTGCAGTTCCAGCTCAGCGATCTCGGAGGTGACATCTTGCAGTTCCCGCAGGACCTCAGCGCGGCTCTCCTCATCGATTTGGAGAATCTGCATCTGGCGTTCGCTGATTGCCTCCCGATGGCTGGCGATCTCCGATGAAAGCTCGCTGTGTTGGCCATTGATCCGGGTTCTATCCCGCTTGAGCGCCGCCATGCGATCTCTGGTCACGAGTTGCTTTTCGAAGAGCGTCGCGAGGCTGGCAAACTCCTCGTCCAGAAGGTCCAGCTCATCTCTCTTGGCAACGAGGCGCGCTTCCAGTCCGCCGATCTGCTCCTCGAATTGATGGATTTGATCTCTCAGTTGCTCTTTGCGCTTGGCCAGACTTTCCCGCCGCGCATGCATGAGATGCGTCTGGCTGAGCTCGATTTCCGCCAACTTCTCGGGCCTCTGACCATCCGGCCGCAGCGGAAAGTCGATCAAGTCCTTTCCCTGGCGTTCTGCCACGAGACGCGCCCGGCGCGCCTTAAGTTCGGCAAGCTGGTTGGTGATGATCGCTTGGTTGGTCCGAGCCGCCATGTCGTCGAGTTGCACGAGCAGCTCGCCCGCGGCGATCTCGTCCCCCTCCTCCACCAGTATCCGACGCACGATACCGCCTTCACGGTGCTGGACCTGCTTCACTTCGCTTTCGACGACCACCGTGCCGCGAGCGACCACGGCACCGGAAATCTCGCTTAGGGCGGCCCAGCCGCCAACGCCGAGTATCAGCAGCAGGCTGACCAGGGTGGCGATCAAGAGGTTGTTGCGGATACTCCGGGTGAGCACGCCGTCATCGTTGGGCGCATGCGGCAGAGACGGTGCCATATTCGTCAGGCCCCGACTTGGGATGGCACCGGAACGAGCGACTTGCGCATAACGTCCTCCGTGGGGCCCATCGCAACAGCGCGTCCGTCTTTCAAACACAGGGTCTTGTTGACGGCCGCAATGGCACGCGGCCGGTGAGCGACCAGAACCACGACCGAGCCCCGCTTTCGCATTGTCTGGATAGCCATCGCCAAGGCGGCTTCGCCCTCGGCATCGAGATTCGAGTTCGGTTCGTCGAGGACGAGCAGAAAGGGACTGCCGAACAGGGCACGGGCAAGTGCGATGCGCTGGCGTTGGCCGCCTGAGAGGGCCATGCCACCAGCTCCGATTACCGTGTCATAGCCCTGCGGAAGGCGAACGATCAGATCATGGACGTCCGCAAGGGTGGCCGCCTCAATGATCTCCCCCGACGTCGCAGAGGGATCGAAACGGGCGATGTTCTGGGCCACGGTCCCGTCGAATAGCTGCAAGTCCTGAGGCAGATAGCCGATCAGTTTGCCGCGTCTCTCCGCGCTCCATTGATCGAGCGCGGCGCCATCGAGGCGGATGTCACCCTTGATCACGAAGGCTGTGCCGACGATCGCTTTGAGGAGCGTGGACTTGCCGGAACCGGAAGGGCCGAGGATGGCGATACCATCACCTGCTTCGAGGTCCATCGAGACGCCGTGAACGACGGGATGCTGCATTCCGACTGGACTGCAGTAGAGCTGCTCTATGATCAGACGTTTCTCCGGCAATCGGAGCTCGACGTTCTGCGTGCGTTCGGACTGAAACCCGAGCATTTCCCGCAGTCGCCGGAAGCCCTGCCGTGCCGCAACGAAACCGCGCCAGTGAGCGACCACCTGCTCTACCGGTGACAAGGCCCGTGCCGTCATGATCGAGCAAGCGATCATCACGCCGGGCGAGATTTCTTGCCCGATGGCAAGCCACGCACCGACCGCCAAGATCGCCGACTGCAACGTGAAGCGGACTGTCTTGATCGCGGAACTGAAGACACCCGACCAATCGGCCGCAAGGCGCTGTCTTGCGAGAAAGTTGAAGTTCTCGGCAGACCACAGCCCCGACAGAGCAGGCGACATGCCCATCGCCTGAACGGCCTCTGCGTTGCGCCGGCTCTCCTCGACAAGCGATTCTCTCCGTCCACGCATCCGCGCCGCGAGTGCGGCCGGTCTGCGGGAATACAACTCGTTGAGTAAAACCAGGGTGCAGATCGCAAGCGCGCCTGCGAGAGCGACAAATCCAAGCAGGCTGTGAAACAGAAATATGACGCTGAGATAAACCGGGAGCCAGGGAATGTCGAAAATGGCCGCCGGCCCTTGGCCAGTCATGAATTGCGTGACTGCATCCAGGTCCTGCACGGGCCGCACCTCGCGTCCCTTCGCACCAATCCTCGTTGGGACTTCGGTCGACAGGGAATAGGCCTCCGGCGACAGCTTCGCGTCCACCTGCTGCCCTATGCGCAGCAGCACGCGCGATCGCAACGCCTCCAGCACGCCAAAGAACAGATAAAGGGCCAGAGCGAGGCATCCGATCACGACAAGCGTCGGCACCGAGCCACTGACGAGCACGCGGTCGTAGATCTGAAGCATGAAGATGGGACCCGTCAGCGTGAGCAGGTTGATGACGAAGCTGACACCGGCCACCCCCCACATCCACCCGCGCATGGACGCGATCAGTGTCTCGAGTGACGACCTTGATGAGCTCTCGTCGGCCCAACGAGGATGACGCACGGCTAGCTCGCGCAAATTACCATTCATGAAAGACATGTGGCCGGCACTCAGAACCGAAAATGTATTGTCGAACAATAAAATGAAATTATCCAAGACATTACAGAGCCCACACCGTTATTTATTATATTCTGCACTATACTTAACATATAAGATCGATTTTGATTGTGATAAAAGTCGGGCATTTATGCCATATTACTAAAACCATGCCGAATTCTTTATTTACCTACCGCGAAACACATTCTAGAAGCCGCGCCCGACGGGAATGATCAAAAGAAGGGAACCACCCTCATGAATGGCACGTTTGAAGAGTTTCTGGATGCGTTGCTTGCGTTCGAGTCCGGCTGGGACCGAGAGCGCTATAACGCCGGTATCATTCAGGACTGGCAGCTCGACACTTGGGCCGGCGGCCCGGTCGGCGACTTCTTTCCGAACTACAGCAACTGGGGCGACCTGAGCGATGCGGAATGGGAGGCCATGGCCTACCGCTCCATGAACACCCTAGGGTTCGTCGGCTATCAGTTCGGCGAGGCGTTACTCATCGACCTCGGCTACTACGACGATGATTTGTATTACGGCAATGGCGCCGCCACCAACACCTGGGACGGCACCTGGACCGGCAAGAACGGGGTCAACTCCCTCGAGGAATTCATGACCAAGGAGGCGCAGGATGTCGCCATTCGAGAGGCCTTCGGTCACAACCTCAGCATCATCGAAAATGGGCTGAGCGCCGCCGGACGAAGCCTCGATGACTATCTTGGAACGACGGTCACCTACAACTCGGGCGGCTCTGAGGTTGCCGTGACCCTGACCTTGACCGGCATTCTCGCCGCCGCGCACCTGCGCGGTCCATTCGGGACGCTCAACCTGCTGCTCAACGGCACATCGAGCAACGACGAGTTCGGAACCTCCATTCTTCAGTACGTCGATCAGTTCGGCGGACATGACGCGCCGGAAGTCTACGCGCTGATCGCCTACTTCCAGGACCGCCTGACGGGCGACGAAGGCTTGGGGACCCCCGGAGACACGCCCGGGGACACGCCCGGAGACACACCCTCGGGCCCGGATGCCGGAAACGGCACCGCCGGGGTGGATGCCGGTTCGGCCGACGTCGCCATCGACTGGGCCTGGGGAACCAACGACGTCGTCTCCAACTTCGACCCGAGCTCCGACACGATCTACATCGACTGGTTCAACGCCGATCACATCGACGTCTCCGAGAGCAACGGCAACGTCGTGTTCTCCATTCCCTCCAACAATCAAACGACGACGTTGGAAGGCGTTTCCCTATCCGAGCTCTCCGCCGCCAACTTCACCATCAGGGATGACAGCGCGGCGCAGGAGATCCTCGCCCTCGTCGGCCAGGATAGTGGTGGCGACACCGGAGGAGATACCGGTGGTGACACTGGAGGTGACACTGGTGGCGATACCGGCGGTGACACTGGAGGAGATACCGGTGGTGACACTGGAGGTGACACCGGTGGCGACACTGACAGTGGCGGCAACGACTCGGACGGCGTTCAGGACGTCGTCAAGATCACCTGGGACTGGGGGCGCGAAGAGACAATTTCGGACTTTGCACCAAGCGAGGATGTCTTGGATTTCGGGGCGATGGCCGCGACCGGGATCGGTATCTCCGAAGTCGATGGAGACCTCCACATCGAAGTCCTCGGCAATGGGGGTCACAAGTACATTCTGGAAGACGTCCAAGCTGAGGACCTAACTCTGGCAAATCTCACCGCGCCGGGCTGGAACGACGATGTCCTGACGGGTGCCAACGGTGTCATCGAAAAGCTGGCAATTCTCGGCAACGACGACTTGGCATAACGGCTTTCCTGACGAACGCCTGGCCGCCGTTTTCGGCAAGCGCTGAAGCGGTAGTGGCCATTCAAGCAATGCGAAGACGCGGAATGCGCACGGCAATCCGCGTCTTCGTCACCTTTATCCGATGCACTTCGTCTTGATCGAAGAAACGCTCTTGGCGACGATCAGGGCAGCTTCACCCGAAGGTTGCGGCCGCCATAGCCGTCCCGGCTGTCGCGGGCCCGCACGATGATCTCGTCGATGCCCTCCGGGATGCGCACGCCGCTCAGCGAGCGGGTGAAGGGCTGCTCGTCGACATGGGGATGGTGCAGCACGCGGGTGGCCAGCACCGTGCCGTCCGGGCTCAGGACTTCCCAGCGGTCGGCATAGTGCTCCCAACCTTCGTCGGCGTGGCGGACGGTCACGTCGATGCGGTAGCCCTGGTCTCTGGACCCCCGCACCAGCACGTCGATTACATCGGCTTCGCCGGCGACGACCGGTAGAGCGCTTGGGGCGAGAATGGCTGTGGAGAGGACGGCGATCGCCGCCAGTGCTGCTCTTCGTCTCATGATCGGTCGCCCCTCCGCGCGCATGCCACGGTACTCTACCTGGGCCGGCGGTGGGGCGAAACTGCAGCAGCGGAGTCCAGGTCTAGGCCTGCGCGTCAACCGGAATGGCGTTGATCGCCTCTTCCATGTCGGCAAAGCTCGGCTGGTATCCGCTCGGAACGTTGCCGCGCCCGATCTCGACGGCGACCTGCGCCGCATGACCGTGCAGGTGGGCGGTGATGCAGTCGCGGATGATCAGATAGAACTGATGGTCCTCGGCGATGATCTGCTTCAGGCGTGCGGCCATCGGGCCGACCAGGCCATAGGACAGGAAGACGCCGAGGAAGGTTCCCACCAAGGCGCCGCCGATCATGCGCCCGAGGATTTCCACCGGCTGATCGATCGCCGACATGGTCTTGATGACGCCGAGCACGGCGGCGACGATGCCGAGCGCCGGTAGGCCGTCTGCGGTGTTTTGCAGCGCATCGGCCGGAGTCTCGGCCTCGTGATGGTGCTTTTCGAGCTGCTTCTCCAGAAAATCCTCGACCTGGTGGGGATCGTCGAGGTTCATCGTCACCATGCGCAGGGTATCGCAAATCATGTCGGTGACGTGATGATCGCCCTGAATCTTGGGATACTGCCCAAAGATCGAGCTGTCGTGGGGATTCTCGATATGCGGCTCCAAACCGACGACGCCCTTGGTCTTGAGCGTTTTGGACAGGAGGAACATGAGGCAGAGCAGATCGCGGTAGTCGTCCTTCTTCCACTTCGGCCCCTTGACCACCTTGCCGATGCCGGCGAACGTCTTCTTCAGGTTAGGCACACTGTTTGAGATGATCAGCGCACCGATCGCCGCGCCGCCGATCATCATCATTTCGTAAGGCAGGGCGTAAATGATCACTTCCATGCTGCCGCCGGCGGCCAAATAGCCGCCGAAGACCATGGCAAAAACCACCACAACACCGAGAAGTGAGACCATGCGAAATCCCCGCCGTGTCAAACGCCTACCTGGCGCGTCTCATTGGATCGCGCAGCATGGCAAGCTAGCGTGGGAGGCTTTAAGTTAAGCTTAATCCGCATGGTCGATTTATCGTTAATAATCAATGACCTTTCCAACATTTCGAAGCAAAATCACTCGTCCGCTTCCAACTTCGATCTCTTTTTGTACTCTTCGAGCTTGGTGATGGCGTTGCGCGCCATGGTGGAATTTCGCGGCAGATAGACCTCGATGATTGCTGCCGTCCGGTCGATGCTGTGGCCGGTGATGGCGCTGATCTCAGGCACCTCACAGCCCGCCTCGGCGAGCCAGACGACCGCCGTCCGCCGCAGGTCGCGGAACTGCAAGTGGCCCAGGCCGGCTTTGTCGCGAATCTCGCCGAAGCGCTGCCCGAAGGTGTGCGTGTTCCAGGGCCGGCCTGTGTTCTCGTTGACGACGATGACGGGCCCCTTGCGCTTCGCGCCCGCCAACTCTTCCCGAAGCTCTTCGCTGGCCGGCACTTCAATGAGGACTCCCGTCTTCTGCTGTCGCAGGCGGAAAGCTCCGTCGCGGTACTGGCTCCAAGCGAGGCGCAGTACGTCCCCTTCCCGCTGCCCAAGGCTTGCGGCCAGGCGAACGGCCAACGCGATCGAAGGCCGCCCGGCCTTCGCGGCTGCCGTGCAGAGCTTCTCGATATCCTCCGGTCGCCAAACCGCGCGCCGCGGCTTCGAACCCGTGATCTTGAGTTTGGCTGCAGGGTTCGCGGGGATGACCTCCTCATCGACGGCGAAGGCGAGCAACACCGAGAGTACGTTCATCACCAGGGCCGCCCTGGCGGTCCCTCCTTGCTCGAGGAGCGCCCGATACCACTCCCGGCACCAACGGCGCCTGAGGCTCGCCAGAGGCGGGTCCTTGGCGCGCCTGGACCAATCCTCGATCTTGCGCAGCGCCCATCCGTAGGTCTGCTTCGAAGCGGCGCTGAGGTCCTGGTAGCGCGGGTCGCTCTTGTAGAGCCTGATCAGCCAGGGCAGCGTCTCATTTTTGATGCGCGGGCCGGTCTCGCCGCGGCGCCAGCGGTCCACGTCGCGGTTGATCGCCTCAGCCTCGCGCGCGGCATCGAGTGGGTCGTTCGTCGCGCGAGCAAGGCGCTGCGGCTTGAACCCGGCCAGGCGCAGGGCTTTCGACGGCTGCCAGTAGTAGAGCACGGCGCCGTTCTTCTGCCGCTTGGCAATCAGGTGGCGCACGGCGATCTTACTCACGGGAGGCCTCCGACCAATCGGCATCGTAAGCGTCTGCAGGAATCTCCGACCGATCGAGCAGCCCACTCCGCTCGTCGAGCCAGCGGTCGATGGCGTGGCGGTCCCACAAACCGAGCGGGGCGACCGGCCCCGGAAAGCCGGCCGCCTCGAGTCCAATTCGGTTCTGCAGGAACCATGTCGCCGAGCGCCCGAGATAGGCGGCCACCTTTGGCCCAGAGAGCATCCGGGGCGTCAGTGCGGGCCTATTTCGGACAGCGGCCATCGTGCTACCGTCCCTTCGACGTTCCGCGCGGCGTTTTGATGCTCTCCATCAGGTGCTCCGGGCACTCCTCCAGCGCGTTGACCAGTTCGCTCGACTCGTAGGCCAAGCGTTTCAGCTCGCGCACTAGCAGCAGTATCGCGGCGGATGGGTAATGCGGCCGACAGCGAACCGGAATCCCGAGCTTTTTGAAGGCATCGTCAGATTCGCACTGATAGTCGTCGCCGACGATTTGAATCGTCTCGAGGCTCTCAGCCGCTACGCTCAGCTCGAGATTCAGGCGGTCCACCTGCGCAAGCCACTCCTCCGCCGCCTCTTCTCGCCTAGATCGGTGGCCCGTGGCGTCAGACGGCTTGGAGGGCCGCGCCAACGCGTCGGGACCTTCATTGGTGTTTCGGGTGGCGTCCAAGTTGATAACATCCATCATGGTTTCATCCTCGTTGCAGATGTGTGTTGACGTAGGTAGACTGCCTACGTTCTCAACACACGTCAACATACATTACCATACAACGAAGCTCGGACTGCACACTATGGCTAAGACTGCTGCCCTGTCCTTCCGCATCGAACCGGAGCTGAAAGAAGCTCTGCAGCAGCTCGCGACCGCTGACGACCGCACTCTGGCCAACTACATCGAGCGCGTTCTCAAAGAACACGTGGAGGCGGTATCCAAGCGCAAGCGCTAGGAGAGCAAGATGGGCGAGGAAGACGACGACTACCCCCTTGCCGAACAAGAGTATGATCGCCGCTTGCTCGAAGAGATGGACCGCGAGCGCGCAGCAGGTCGCGAAGTCCTCATTCCGGGCGCTGTGGCAGACGCTGTCATCGAAGGTCTTCACCCCATTCGCGCATGGCGAGAGTATCGCGTTGTCAGTCAACGGGACCTGGCAGCGACCACAGGCATCGACTTGGCCAAGATTGAAGCAATCGAAAACGGTCGGCTCAGAGCAAGTCCTCGAGAGACTGAGACGCTGGCCAGAGCCTTGGAGTGCACGCCTGGTCATTTCGACCTTCTCGACGAGGACGATCAGCCAAGCCCGTGACGCGAGCGGTGGCGCGTCTGATATGGCCGGTACGGTAACTCCGCTCGTTGTCATGGGTACATCAACGAAAGAGCATCATTGGTTTGAAGGTCTGTCTCGACAGGCCCATTGCTGCGCGCCGACAGCTGAGTCCCCTCAGGCAGGTTCTCACCGCGAATTCGGACTTCCACCGAGGACCTGGAATCGAGCGGCGGCGCACCACCACCCCTGATGCCGGCAAGGGCAGGTTCTCGGTCATCTCCGAAGCCGAGAAAATCGGCCGCGCGGGAGACCAAGCCGCCAACCGTATCGGCCATCGCGCGCATGCTCTTCATAACGTCGCTGTCGAGAAGACCCCGCAGTGCCCCGCGCAGCCAGTCGATGCCGGCGCCGATCGAGTCCCACAGGTCGGAGAAGAAAACTCCCACCTTGTCCCAGTTGCGTATCACCAGAAACGCTGCGGTCCCTAAACCCGCCGCAAGCAGCAAGATGGGGTTGGTCACCAAGACGGCCGATAGCTTGCCTATGGTCCCGATGACGCCGAACACACCGGAGATCAGCGGCCCGGAGAGTACGGCCGCGAAAGCCCCGGCGGCGATCTGTATGGTCTCGAAGTCGATCTTCTGGACGATCTCCGACATGCTCGTCATGAAAGCCCCGACCTTCTGGGCTATGAGTTCCCGGTTCGCAGCAATCCAGCCCGTCAGGGCAGCGATCATTGGCGTGAGGATGGGCAAGAGCTGACTGCCGATTGCATTGCGCAGCCCGCCCACGGCGACGTTGAGGTTTGCCATGCTGTCCTGGAAGGCCTCGGCATCCTTGGCAGCCTCGTTACCGATGGCGCCGCCAAGCGCCTCGAACTCGCGCCGCAACTCCGCGATGCCGGCTGGCCCACCTTCGAGCAGGTTGAGCAGGTTCTGTCCGGACTCGCCGAAGGCTGCCGCAGCGAGCTTCGAGCGCAGGAAGGGATCCTCGGTGTCGGCGACGGCCTGGCTCAGCTGCAGGAACGCCTCCTCGGTGCCGTTGGCGTTCTTGAGCGCGTTCAGCAGGCTCGGAGACGTTCTCTCGAGGAAGCTGTTCAACTCTCCGGTGCCAACCCGCAGCTCACCCATCACCCGTGAGAGCGTGCGCAGCCCCATGTTAAGCGTCTCTGTGGTGGCCCCTTGGCGCCCAGCGGCGAAACGGAAGGCCTGCACCGACTCCGTCGACAATCCCACGATGCGACCGAACTTGGCGGCTTCGTCGCCCGCCCGGGCATACCCCATCGTCAACGCTCCCAGGCCGACCACGGCACCGCCGCCGGTGATGAGCCCAAGGGGACCGGCCGCACCCCGAGCCGCGGCGCCCAACCGATTCATCGGCCCTGCCGCACGTCTTAGCGTGCGCGCCAGTTGCGACAGCCCTGTTTCACGTGAAAGCCGGCGGAAGGCCCGTGTCGTCTCGTCCGCACGAATCTTGAGCGGGTTCAGGGACTGATTCGCCCGCCGCACCACGCGAGTCATCTTGTCGACGGCGACGAGGCTTGCGGCGATCTTGGCGTTGATCATTGAGATGATACTCCGTGAGCTCCCGCACGACCTGCAGCCGAATCTCGGCGATGAGCGGCGGTTGTTTGACAATCATGGTGCTGTCCTCGAGCTGGCCTCCGGGGCCCAGCGGCGTTGGCGCCCCGCCAAGCCCCGGAGAGCCTCCCACCGCGTTTGCACCCACGGCGGGCTCCGTTGCGCGACCGTCAAGCGAGACGAACCGGCCGGCAACAGGGATGCATCGGCGCTAGCCGAGCCCCGGCGTTAGGCGGACCTCATTGGGTGCAACCGCGACGCCGCACTTGATGTTGCCAACATCGGTGAGGGCGAATGCACCCGCCGCGGCGTCGAAATAGACGGGCGCCCCGACGGTCGCGCCCAGGCCGGGCACCCGGAACACGCCTTCGATGTGCATCTCGACCGGCTCGCCCTGAGCCGCGGTGAAGCCGGCAAAGCCGACGAGCGTGTCGATGGCGAAGGCCTGGCCGGAGGCGACGCCAAGCGCCGGCGCGGTGACGGGAACGCTTTTTCCCGGACGCACGAAGTTCTTCATGTGAAACCCTCTCTCTGAGATCAGGTGGCGGAATAGGTGTGGCGGTAGAGCCCGCGCCAATCGGCGATGGTGACGCCGAAGTCGTAGAGCGCCCGGATGGCCAGGCCATCCCGCTCGAACGAGGGCTCGATATCGATATCGACACCCTGGCCGCGCAGATCGGCATAGAGGATGCTGTCGGCGCGTTCCGGACCCGTGGCGAGATACCAGTCGGTCTCGGAGAAGGCGTCGAGCCGCGGCTCGACATGCAGGGTCAAGCCCTTCGCAGCCGAGTTCACGTCTTCCGCCTTCTGCGGATAGAGATCGGCCAATAGGGCCTCCGCATCCGTTTCCAACGCGGCAGGTACGATCAGGTGATGCGCCGTCACGTTGATCGGTGATGTGCCGTCGAGACCCTTCTGCTTCCGCATCTTGGTCCGAGCGGCCTTGAGGTTCTCCAACGTCAGGTTCCCTTGGGCGCCGGTGGTGGACCCCAGATTGTTGTGGTTCGCCGCGTCGAAGAGCGGATGGCCGTCGTCCATGGTCGGGCCCGCGCCACTGTTGCTGCGCAGAAGATTGAGAAAGGTCATCCCTTCGAGGTTCGCCTGGGATGTGCCGAAGCCGTTCGCGATGCCGAGAAAGCCCTGACCGGGGTCGTTTTCGATCATCTGCCTCGAGAACGAGACGATCGTCGCGAAGGTGCCAAGCTTCAGCTTTGCCGTCTCTTCGTCGGTCGTCGCGTAGCTGATCTCACCCGTCTCGAGGAGAGGTTTCAGCTGCGGCGCTTCCCCGAGCAAGGGCATATGAACTTCCTTGAAGTTCTGCGCCGAGATGTATCGCCCGATGGACCGAAGCACCGGCGGCACCGCCTCGTAGCGCGTGCGCGTTGCGCGCCCCATCGCATCGACCAGCCACTTGGGGAAGTCGCTGCCCGAGTGGGTCATCGCCAGCATCACCAGCTCATGCCCCCCGATCAGCGGCGGAACCTCCCGTCCGGCGCGCTGCAGGAAGTCGACGGCGGCCATGAGAACAGGGTCCTGCCCTGCCATTCGGTCTCTCGAGCTGGGCTTCGGCGAAGAGGTGATCCCAGGCGGATGATCGGGAAGCCCCGTAGCCCCGCCGCCGACCAGATTGCCGGGCATAGTGGAGCCGGGCGTGTGAACCATCCTTACGCCGCTGGGGTCAGTCACGACGTAGGAGCCCCGACGCTGAGGGATGTCATGCATGATTGTTCCTTTCGGAGTTGAAGGGAGAGAAGAGCCCGTCGGCCAGGCCGGCGGCGATTGCTGTCGGGCCCTCGAAGACGGCGGCTTCCTGAGCCAGCACCGCGTCCGTGGTCAGGTTGCGGCGATGGGAGACGAAGGACGCAAATCGCTCTTGCGCTGCATCGACCTCGCCCTGCCAACGCTCTCGAACATCGTCGGCCAACGGCATGTAGGGAGAGCCGTCAGCCTTATGACTCCCGGAAAAGACGTGCGTTACAGCAACGCCGGCGGCGCTCAACATGTCGGAGAAGTCGAAATGCACCATGATGACGCCGATGCTGCCCACCGAGGCCGATGGCGTCAGCAGCACTCTGTCGGCCGCCGAGGCAATGGCGTAGGCGGCAGAGCAACCCATGCCACCAATCAGGGCGAACACAGGCTTCGCACCGGCGCCTTCCGCAATGAACGCGCTGAGCTCCAGCGCGCCCATGTAGGCCCCGCCCGGTGAATCGATCATCAGATGAATCTCCCGGACCTGGTCGCTGTCGCGCGCCGCGGCGAACTCCCGGCCAATCCGCGCGTAGTCGCCCGCCAAAAGCGCGCCCAGAACGAAGACACGCGCCACGCCGTCAGCGCTCACATAGACAGCAGGCGGCAATTGCGCCCTCGGCTTGGCCAGCAGCGACGGCGCCGCCGATGGCAGCAGCGCAAGCGGTCGGTCGTTCACCTCGAGGAGCTGCTGCGGGTCGATGCTCGCGCCATCTGCCAAGCACCCGGGATGTTCGATCACCGCCGCCATCCGTTGATGAAAGCCTCGGTGTGGGCATCGAACATGGACTGGCGTTCGGCATCCGAGCCACCAGGACCGTCCCAGCCCGGGCCAACGCGGGGCTGTGGAACCTCTCTCATGCGCTCGGCGAAGGTCCTGTCGTCGCGCTGCGGCGCGTTCGCCAGGATGGCGCGGGCGACCTCCGCCGGCACCTCGGTATGCAGCGCGATGAAGTGTGCCAGGCGCCGGCGGCACTTGGCCTCCGCGCTATTGACGATTGCAAGGATGCGCTCTTGCGCCGATCGGCTCGAGTCGGCCTCATCGACTGGGCCGGGCGACCATGCGAAAGGAGGTGGAGGGGTCAGTGAGAGCTCTAAACGCGGCGCCGGACTATCTTCTTGACCCTTGGGCCTGACCTTCACCCGGGCTGTCCGGGCAGCACTTGATGGCACGATGGTCGTTTCGGAAGGCGGCGTTACACCCGACCGCTTGGACGAAGGGTCACTCATTTGTTGTCCTCTTGCTTTCTGAGTCGTGCCTTAGCTCGCTCCCCGACTACCGGCCTGCGCGGAGGCGAGAAGGTCCTGATTTCTTTGAGCTTGATATCAATTCTCGCGAATAAAAAAGTAATATTCACGATCAAAGATGCGGTTCTCGTATACAGATCCCAGATTTCATTTAAATCATTTTCGATAATAGAGAGGTTAGTATTAAAACTTGCCATTATGGGCGCGTTCAAATCTCGATGAGTATAATATTCTGGTGCTTTAAAAATATCATGACATATATTCGGACAAATACTAGATCTGAATTCATCTTCCTCTTTCATGTTCTCTCGCGGCATTCTCGCGAAGAATAGAAGATTTATGCCACTAGAAACTAGATAAGGAGCCCCGTTCTCACGGGATAGCTCAACAAGAAGGCCAATATTATAGATATCAATCAGTGGAAACAGACGAGATGACCCTTGCTTGCTTTCTGAGCAAAGGAACAAGTCGGTTTTCCCGGTGTAGTTGGTGATTGAACGCTTATCTATTTGGAGCGCCCCACAAACCTCTTCCGTGGTGAAACGCTGTGCATTCAACCAGGACAGCCGGTCGAGGCATTCTTCTACATCGGGAAGCAAAGGGTCTTTCACAGGTAATCCACTTACGTAGCGTTACGTCAATTACGCATACGCTCACGTTTTTAGCCTGTCAACACCTTTTGCCGGTCGACTCAGAAGAGGTTTGGTTCTCGTAGCGCTGAGGAAGGTGGTGCGTCGTTTGTGCCGCCGCCCCGGCCGCTCATCTTCTCCTCGACGAGCCTGTTGAGCCGGAAGGTCATCTCGTCCCTGATCTCCGCGATCCTCAGCCAGCAGTCCTCCGCGACGGGACCTGTCAGCCCGTGGGAAGCAATCAATTGGTCGACAGTTGCGGACAGCTCGGCGTCCAGCATTCGTCCGACCTCTGCCAAGGCCGCCTTGAGGTCCGACGCGACCACGAGCCGAGCCTCTTTCATTTCCAGGTCTCGCAATCGAGACCGGCACTCAAGGCGACGGATGAGGTCTTTCCTCGGGTCGTACGGGCGTCCTCTCGTACGCTGGCCGAGAGCCGGCAATTGCGCCCACGCCTTTTCAATCCGGCGCTGGCGCTCCTCCCTATCCTTGCGTCTCAGCTCTTCGCGCGCTTCCAGCCAAGCGCGGGCAGCGACAACGTCGATTCTCCAGGGCTTGCTCAGGTCCCCTCGACGAATAACGGGAAAATCCGGGTTTTTATTGATCAGTTGACGCAGCCCTTTGACTGAATAGCCGAGCCTCTTTGCTGTATTTGAAAGATTACAAATCAATACTTCTTCCGCCATCACCAAGAAAAACAACTAAGTTTTCCAGATTTTTACTACACAGACCGGAGAAACCGGGGCCGCGAATTCCCCCCGGCGCGATGGCTTCGGGGAAGGACCCGCGCCCATTGACAGTACACCCATCCGGAGTCGGCTACACCCCTGCCCGCTGGCGGGGACGCAGGGGACGCAGGGGACGCAATCTCCCATATGAGCGTCTAACGCGCGCGCGCACACACGCGCGGGCGAGGAGCGCTAATCCCCCCATCTCTGCGTCCCCTGCGTCCCCATGGCCCTGAAAGCCTTGGCATGCCTAGCCTGTTTCGGGGACGCAACGAAATCGCATGCGTCCCCGATGCGTCCCCGATGCGTCCCCGGGTGACCTGACCGACCCTGCTGGCAGGCAAGCGGAGCCGCCCGCCGGCGGGGGCGCCTGGGCGGTCGACAGCTGTTTGGATGCCTGGACTAGGTGTTGAGGCTGATCGCCTTGTTGGCTTCCTCGGTGAGCATGAGGCCTGCCCATCCACGGCCGCCTTGCCTGTTGCGCTTCTCAGGACGAAAGCCCCTGTTCTCCAACTCGTTGCTGAGCATCCTCTGAGAGCCAGGACGCTCGCCCCGTTGCTCGCAGAACAGCTTCCATGAGGCGAACAGGAGCTTGGAGGTAGACCAGCGCTCGGGCGCTACGTAACAACACTCTTCGAGCCACTGACCCAGGCTGTCCTCTTGGAGGAAGTAGTCGTCGGTCGCGGTGCGCACGCTTATCGGACGATCGAGGCCGCGCCTATGGAAGTCCAAGCCGCAGTCAATCGCCCAACGCAGGATGGCAGGCCACTCCTCCCTGAGCTTCTCATGCAGCTCTGGGTCGCGCTCCTCCTCCGGAATCGTCACACCGAAGGGAATCAGGTTGATGCGCCGGCGCATGGCCTCGTCCACGCCCCGTAGCTTGGGCTTGTGGTTACCCGAGATCCAGAGCTTGAACTGCGGCTCGAATTGGAAGAAGTCCTGGCGCATCAGGCGCGCCTTGATCGGGTCTCCGCCCGTCAGCATTTTCAATCGGCTCTCCGCCCATGCGCGGCCGCGCTCCGTCTCATTGGCCACCACAAGCCGCGCGCCAGCCAGGTCCGCAAGCTCTGTCGGATGGCGTTCGCCATGACTGGCCGTCAAGGTCTCTATCGGCGTGGTGGTGGCATAGTCGCCCATGATGCCCGCCAGCGTGCCGATGAAGACGCTCTTGCCGTTGGCCCCCCCACCATGGGCGAAGAAGAGCGCGTGAAGGCTGACATCGCCCGTGAGGCAATAGCCGGCAGAGCGCCCGAGATAGTCGATGAGCTCCCCGTCCCCGCCGGTGATGCGTTCGAGGAAGGCCTCCCAAAGCGGTGCCTTCGTGTCCTCCGCCGCCGGCGCCACGGCCGTCTGTTTCGTGCAGAAGTCGTCCCATCGGTTCGGCCGAGTCTCGCCTGTCCGAAGATCAACGACGCCATCTGGCGTGTTGAGGATATGACGATCGCGGTCCCAATCATCCGCCCTCGAGGACAGCCCTGCCCTGGCCAGGCCCTCGACCGCATTAACAGTCTTCCGGCTCGAGACCGCCAAGGCGTCGCGCCGCGACTTCGCGTCATAAGCCCTAAAGGTGCAAAGGCGCCGCACGTCCATCACGGTCTCAAGAAGCTCGTCGCGAGACCAACGGGTGCCGTTGAAACGCAGCCATTGGCCCCAGCTTGGCACATAGCGGGCATCCTCGCGCCGCTCAGTCTCAAATTGCCCAGCTAGGGCGATGTCGCTCAGACTGGGCGGGGCGAACGGTGCGTTCAATATCGTATCGGCAGCCGCGGCGACTGCGTCGGAAACGGCCGGGCCCTGATCGTCTGTCATGACCGGCGCCGCTCAATCTGCCGAGCCAAGGCCTCGAGTCGCTTTGCAATGCTGTCCTTGGCCAGATAGACCGCCTCGGGGTCGTGACGGACGCCATCGCCTATCCTCCACACGTCGGAGGCGAGTTGCCGCAAGTCCTCAGCGAGAACGAAGTCGCTCGCCATGGACCAAAAATCCGGCTTCCAACTCGCCCTTCCAACAGGCTGTCGACAAAGGGGGGCGCGATGGAAAGTTGTTTGATTCGTATGAGAATGCGTGGAAGTTAAGCTTAATCGGGAGGTTGTGCCCGCTTTTGCCCAAATTGCGGGATAGGGTGTCGAAGCCGGTCGTCATGCCCCTCTGTATGCCGGTTAATCTGTGTTAACATGCACTTGTGGCATGGTGGGATGATGTGCCGGACGAGACGGTTACGATGAGGCTCCAGCAGGGACAGAGCTACGCCGATCAGCTGGCGGCGCCGAAGCAGAACGGCGCCACCCGCAACGGCAAGCGCTTTGCCATCTTCCTGGCCGTCTTCTTTGCCAGCGCCGCAGCCAGCTTGGCTTACGTCTACCAGCGCCCGGCCGTCTATCAGTCGACGGCCAGCCTGCTGGTCACCCCGCCCGCAGACCGCGCGGCCCTCGCCGCCGCCCTGCCGAGCAATCCGCAGGCCGTCGGGATGGAACGCCACGCCCTGATGACCAACTCTCTCATGGACCTGCTGAGCAACCGTTTGAACCGCGAGGTTCCGGTGGTCGAGGGTGAGGACTGGGACACTCCGAAGCTGCAGGAAGTGCTTTGGGTCGAGCGCTTCGAGGAAACCAACATCGTGCGTCTCTGGGCCCGGGGTGCCGAGCCGGCGGAGTTGCCCCTGCTGCTCAACACCTGGATCGACGTCTACCTCCAGGTTCAAGCCAGCTTCCAGGAATCGCTCTACAGCGAAACCGACAGGGAGCTGGCCCGGCAGGGAACCGAGCTGCAGGACCGGGTGGAGCGCAAGCGCGATGAGCTCGCCCTCTTCCGCGATACCAACGACATCGTTTCGATGGAGCGCGAGGAGAACCGCGCCGTCTCCCGGCTGCGTGGGCTCAGCCTGTCGCTCGACGAAGCGCGCGAAGAGGTGGTCAAGGCCTCGGCCAACCTCGAGACCGTGACCCTGGCGGTCGCCCGCGGCGAGATCGTCGCAGGCCGAGAGGACAGGATCCGGATATCCGAACTGGAAGACGAGGTTGCGATACGCCGCAGCCAGATTGATGACTTTCGCCGGCGTTTTACCGATGCCTTCATCCCCCTCGACCGCGAAATCCAGCTCGCCTTCCAGGAGCTCGAAACCTATGAGCTTCAGCTTGCGGAGCGCCGCCGTGTCGCTGCCGAGCGCTCCATCGAAGAAGCCCGCCGGGAACTCGCGAGCGCCCGGCAGACCGCTGAAGAGCTGACCCGTCAGCTTTCGGAGAGCGAGCAGGAGATATCCGCATTCTCGGAGCTCTTCGCCGAGCACGAGGCGCTGACGGAAGAGCTTCGCGATCTGGAAAACGCCTACCGCGGCATCACCGAGCAGCAAGTGCGCCGCCAAGTCGACCGCGACCGTGCCGTGACGCAGGTGGAGGTCCTGGAGCGGGCCAACGAGCCGACCGAGCCGAGCTGGCCGAACTACACGCGCGACGCCGCCATCGCCGTCGGCGGCTCCGCGTTGTTCGGCTTTTTCGTCGTGCTCGCCTTCGACTTCTTCACGCGGCCGCCGCCGCAGACCGGCGTCCAGGCCTTGGGACCGATCACCATCGGAACCATGACCAGCCCGGGAGTCTTCCACGAGGAGGCCGAGCTGGTCGAGGAGACGCCCACCCGGCCCCGCCTGGCCCGCCAGGAAGCCGCAGCCGAAACCGAGCCGGAGATCGCCGAGCTACCGGTCGAGTCCGTGCACCGACTGCTGCGGGCCGCCACCCCCAAGACGCGCGCGCTGATCGCCTTGCTGCTCAGCGGCGTCAGCGGCAGCGAGCTGCTCGCCGTCGAAGGGGAAGACCTGGACCTGCAGCAAGGCACCCTGCACATCTCCGGGCTCAGTCACCGCACCATCGCGCTGCCGGCCAGCGTGAAGCGCAGCATCGCCCGTGCGGACTTCCGCACCAGCCGAAGCGGCCAAACGATCCTGCGGCACAAGACCGAAGAGCGCTACAGCCTGACGGAGCTGGACGGCCTGATCGCCCGCGCCGCCGACGACGCCGAGCTGCCGGACGCCGCAAAAGTGGACTCGGCCCAGCTTCGCCACTGCTATCTCGCCTACCTGGCCCAGCAGGGCGCGGACCTGGGCGCGCTGCAGGACGTCGTCGGCCGCATCCCGCCCAGCAGCCGGGCCGCCTACGCCCGTCTGCTGCCGGAGAGCGGCGCGCGGCCGAGACAAGAGATCGCGCTGGAGTATCCCGGCCTCGACGAGCTTGCCTGACTAGGCGTGGTCGTCTTTTGAGATGCTGCCGACCGGCCGCGGACGCCCGGTCTCGTCGATGGCGACGTAGACGTAGGTCCCCTCCGTCACCTTGACGCATTCGCCGAGCGGCCGGCGTTCGGCCCATGCCTCGACCGAGACGGTGATGGACGTGGTGCCGACCCGTCGAACCTCCGCATAGCAACTGAAGATATCGCCGACGTAGACCGGCTTATGGAATCGCATCGCCTCGACCGCGACGGTGGCAATCCGCCCGCGGGCCTCGCGCGACGCCGGAACGGCCCCGGCCAAGTCCATCTGGGCCATCACCCAGCCGCCGAAGATGTCGCCGTTGGGGTTGCTGTCCGCCGGCATGGCCAGGGTCCGCAGCGCCGGCATGCCCTGCGGCAGCTCTTCCCTCTCTGTCACCGATAGGCCCTCAATATGTCGTGGTTTCCTGCAGTTACGCCCACAGCATCTGCTTGAACGGCCCACAGCGGTTCCTATAATGCCGGCCATGGCCGATCTCTTCCAGCGCGTTCCACAGCCCTCCCCGCCGTCCTCTGAAGACTACTCCGCCAAGGACATCGAGGTCCTCGAGGGATTGGAGCCGGTGCGCCGCCGCCCAGGCATGTACATCGGCGGCACCGATGCCCGCGCGCTGCATCACCTGGTGGCGGAAGTGCTCGACAACGCCATGGACGAGGCTGTCGCCGGGCACGCCAGCCGCATCGAGATCGAGTTGGAAGAAGGCAACCGCATCACCGTTCGCGACAACGGCCGCGGCATTCCCACCGACGCGCATCCGAAGTTCAAGAAGAAGTCGGCGCTCGAGGTCATTCTCACGACCCTGCACTCAGGCGCAAAGTTCTCCGACAAAGCCTATCAGACCTCTGGCGGCCTGCACGGGGTCGGCGTCTCGGTGGTCAACGCCTTGGCCGAAGAGCTGGTGGTCGAGGTCGCGCGGGAACGAACCCTCTGGCGCCAGACCTTCTCGCGCGGGGCGCCGCTCGGCCCCCTGGAGAAGATCGGGGCCGTGCCGAACCGGCGCGGCACCACCGTGAGCTTCCGGCCCGACCCGGAGATCTTCGGCCCGCTGCAGTTCGATGCCTGGCGGCTCTACCGCATGGCCCGCTCGAAGGCCTATCTCTTTCGCGGGGTCGAGATCCGTTGGCAGTGCGCCCCTGCCCTGGTTGCCAAGGAAGGCGAGCCACCGCTCAACGACAGCCTGCACTTCCCAGGCGGCCTCAGCGACTTCCTGTCCGCCACCCTCGGCAAGCGCAAAACTCTGATGCCCGAGACCTTCTCCGGCCGAGCCAACTTCGCCGAAGATGCCGGCAGCGTCGAATGGGCCATCGCCTGGCCGCTCGACGAGGAAGGCTTCTCCCAATCCTATTGCAACACGGTGCCGACGCCGGAGGGCGGCAGCCACGAGCAGGGCTTGCGCACCGCCCTGGTGCGCAGCCTGAAGGCCTACGGCGAGATGACGGGACAGCGCAAAAGCGCCCAGATCACCGCCGACGACCTCTTGGGCGGCGCCTGCGCCATGCTCTCGGTCTTCATCAAGGAGCCGCAGTTCCAGGGCCAGACCAAGGAGCGACTGGCCTCCCCCGGTGCCACTCGCCTGGTGGACGGCATCCTCAAGGACCATTTCGATCACTGGCTGAGCGCCCAGCCCGACCGCTCCCGCGTGCTGCTGGAGCGCATCATCGAGCGGGCCGAGGAGCGCACCCGACGGCGCAAGGAAAAAGAGCTCAGCCGCAAGTCAGCGACCCGCAAGCTGCGGCTTCCCGGCAAGCTCTCCGACTGCTCGCGCGGGCAGCGCGACGGCACCGAGATCTTCCTGGTTGAGGGCGACTCGGCCGGCGGCTCCGCCAAGCAGGCGCGGAACCGGGAGACCCAAGCCATTCTCACCTTGCGCGGCAAGATCCTGAACGTGGCCAGCGCCTCGTTCGAGAAGCTCAAGGCCAACCAAGAGATCAACGACATCGTCCTCGCGCTCGGCTGCGGCCTGGCGCGGCAGAAGGGCTATAGCCTCGATAATCTGCGCTATGAACGCATCATCGTGATGACCGATGCCGATGTCGACGGCGCCCATATCGCGGCGCTGCTGATGACCTTCTTTTACCGCGAGATGCCGGGGCTGATCGAAAGCGGCCGGCTCTATCTCGCACAGCCGCCGCTCTATCGCCTCTCGCAGGGCGGCACCACGCTCTACGCCCGCGACGACGCCCACAAGGACGAGCTGCTGCAAGGCGAATTCGACCGCAAGAAGAAAGTCGACATCAGCCGTTTCAAAGGCTTGGGCGAAATGCCTCCGATGCAGCTCAAGGAAACCACCATGGACCCGGACAAGCGCACCCTGCTCCGGGTCAGCTTGGCCGATGAGCCCGGCGACACCCTGGCCGGCGACCAGGCCGCCGGAACGCGCGAAGCGACCGACCTGGTCGAGCGGCTGATGGGGCGCAAGGCGGAGAGCCGCTTCGTCTTCATTCAGGAGAACGCGCGCTTCGTCGCGGACGAGAGCCTCGACGTCTAACGGGCGGAAAACTCACGCAGACGTGACCTTCTTGACAGAAAGACGCCGCATCCGCTGCTTAGGTCTGTAACGAATAAGACTCATACCGCTTACACCCAAGCGGCTCGACAGACCGAGGATGAAGGACAGATGTCTTTGAAGCACATTGCGATGGCCGCGGCCGGTCTTGCCTTCCTGGCAGGCTGTGCGCAGACCGGCACGCCGGTCACCTGGAACGCGAACGTTAAGGACAACTACGATGCCAACAGCCTGGACGGCGCCGTGACCGGACCGGGCATTCGGGTCAGCGTGGTTGGAGAGACCTATGGCGCCGACCGCATGGCGCTTGCCGACAACCTTGCGGACATCATTCGGGAGTCGCACTTCGGCCCGCGGGTCACCTTCGCGTCCCAGCTCGGCGAAGACGGAAACTATCGCGACTTCGAAGTACGCTTCCTCTTCTCCCCGCAGCCGGGCGCGGCGCCCGAGACACTCTGCGAGGATGAGAGCTTCAAGCAAAATCCACCGGAAGTGGGCTCCACCGAGTTCCTCGCCGCCTACTGCCGCAACGGCAAGCGCATCAACTCGGTGCGCGGCCGCGTTTCCGGCGATCTGCAGTCCGCGTCCTTCCGCAGCCTGGTTCAGCAGGCCAGCCTGACGCTGTTCCCGCCCCCGGGTATCCTGATCGACGCAGATCGCGGCGGCGAGTTCGACCAGTAGATCGGGGCAGTTCCTAGCTCTGTTGCAGCCACTGGAGCAGTGCCGCCGTGGTTTCCTGCGGCCGCTCCAGCGGCGGCAGGTGCCCGCAGTCCGGCAGCTTGACCAGCCTGGCGTTGGCGATGCCGGCCGCCATCTCGAGATGGCGGTCCGGCGGGGTCAAGAGATCGTCTTCACCGCAAAGAACCAAGGTGGGACAGGCAATACCGGCTAAGGCCGGTAGGCTGTCCGAGCGGCCGAGGATCGCCACCTGCTGACGCAGGAAGGCTTCCTTGCCGATGCGCTCCGCCATCTCCAGCACCACTCCGCCCACCTCCGGCTCGTCCACCCGCTCGGGGTGAACGAGCTGCGGCAGCAGGCGCTGGGTGACGCCCTTGAACTCGCCTCTCTCCGCAAGCTGCATCATGTCCGAGCGGCGCTGCCGGATCTCCGGCGGGTCCTGCCGCGCCTGGGTATCCAGAAGGGCCAGGCGCTCCACCCGCTCGGGCGCCTGCCGCATGATCTCGAAGGCGACGTAGCCGCCCATGGACAGTCCGCAGAGCGCGAATCGCTCAGGCATGGCGTCCAGCACGCTTGCGGCCATCGCCGCCGTGCTGTCCTGGCTGGTGAAGTCGGCGACCCAGGGCTCTGCCGCCTCTGAAAGCGGCGCCATCTGGTGCTGCCAAAGCGCATCGTCCGTCAGCAACCCGGGCAACAGGGCTAGTGCCGGTTTTCCGTTAACCATGATCTCGGCCTCCTCATTGCCCCGAGCGCGTCGTTCGGCACCCTGCCTACGATTGACAGCAGCGGCGTCAAGCCATATCTCACAGGTGCGTAGAACAGATCGCCTGTGACGATCGACGCCGACCAGCAAGAAAAGATTTCATGAACTTCGAAGAACTCGGCTTGGGTGCGGAGGTGCTCCGCGCGGTCGCCGAAGCGGGCTA
>JANQIA010000489.1 GCA_028282405.1 Rhodovibrionaceae bacterium | reverse complement strand
GCGGGCCGGCGGGCGGACCAGCGTCCCGCAGATCTTCATCGATGACGAGCACATCGGCGGCTGCGACGAGCTCCATGCCCTCGATGCCGCCGGTCAACTCGACCCGCGGCTGCAGCGGGCCTCGGCGTGAGCGGCGTCTTCAAGGCCGCCTGCGTCCAGGTCAACGCCTCCGCCGACCTGGACTGGAACATTGCCGAAGCCTCTCGCTTGATCGCAGACGCGGCTGCGGCGGGCGCCAAGCTCGTCCTGACGCCCGAGAACACCACCATGATCGTGCGCGGGCGCGAGGCGACCCTGGCGAACGCTCGTCCCGAGGCAAGCCACCCGGCCATACCGGCCTTTTCCGCGCTGGCCGCGAAGCTGGGCATCTGGCTTTCCATCGGCTCGCTCACCATTCGCCTCAACGAGGAGGCGGCGGCCAACCGCAGCTATCTTTTCGCGCCCGACGGCTCCTTGGCCGCGCGCTACGACAAGATCCACATGTTCGACGTCAACGTGCCGGACGGTCAGGTCTACCGCGAGTCGTCGACCTTTCAGCGCGGCATGGACGCCCCCATCGTGCCGCTGCCCTGGGGCAAGCTGGGCCTGACCATCTGCTACGACCTGCGGTTCCCGCAGCTCTATCGGGCGCTGGCGCAGGCCGGGGCGGACTTCCTGACGGTGCCCTCGGCCTTCACGCGGGTCACCGGACGGGCCCATTGGCACACCCTGCTCCGGGCGCGCGCCGTCGAGACCGGCTGCTACGTCTTCGCCGCGGCGCAATGCGGCGACCACGACGGCGGGCGCCAGACCTACGGCCACTCGCTGATCGTCGGGCCCTGGGGCGAGGTCTTGGCCGAAGCCGATGAGGTGCCGGGCATCATCCTGGCCGACATCGAGCCGGCGAAGGTTGCCGAAACCCGCGCCATGGTGCCGGCCTGGCAGCTCGACACGCCGGTCGACGAGGTCTTGGGAGCGCGCTAAGCGGACTCGCGGCGCGCGGCGATACGCTGGACGGCAGCGGGTTGGGGCTGCTCCACCGTCAGGTCTTCGTAAGCCAGCACCCGCAGCCGGCTACGCACCGCCTCCAGCAGTTCGCCCGGCTTGAGCAAAAAGTCCGGGTTGCTTGGGCGGCCGAAGCGCTCATTGCCAACCGCAAAGGTCTCGTACAGCAGTAGGCCTTGAAGCTTCACCGCTTCCACAAGCGCCGGCAGAAGCGGGCGGTAAAGGTAGTTGGCAACCACCACCGCATCGAACTGGCGGTCGGCCGTGGGCAAAGCACTGCCGTCTTCCAGGTTCGCCTCGATGATCTCCAGGCCCGGCTGCGGCTCAAGACGTGAGACATCCCGGTCGATTGCCGTCACGTGACAACCACGGCCTAGAAAGAGCTCGCTATGGCGTCCGCTGCCGCAGGCAACGTCCACGACGGTGCTTTCCGCGGGCACAAGTGGCGCGAAGCGCTCTATCCAAGGAGACGGCGGGACCTTGCCGTGGCTATCGTGAGGCGCCATCTTTCTAGAGTTCCAGCGACGTCATGAGCTTAGGATGATCAAGTATCAGTTGCGCTGTGACAAGGCGCATGAATTCGAGGGCTGGTTCGCCGACAGCGCGACCTGCGATGCGCAGCTCAAGGCGGGCGACGTGGCCTGCCCGTTCTGTGGCAGCGTCGAGGTGTCCAAGGCAATTATGGCGCCGCGCATCGCCAAGCGTGAAAGCGGCAAGTCCGTCGCGGTTGCGCCCCCGCAGGAAGCCGTCCAGCTCAAGCAAGCGCTTCGTGCCCTGCGCGATCAGGTCGAGAAGAACTGCGACTACGTCGGCGAGCAGTTCGCCGAGGAAGCGCGCAAGATCCACTACGGCGAAGCCGATGCGCGCGGCATTTACGGCGAGTCGACCGAACAGGAGTCGGCGGAGCTGGCCGACGAGGGCATCGAGGTCTCGCGCATTCCCTGGGTCCCGCGCGAGGATGCCTGAGGCGCGCTAAGCCTCTTTCGTGGCGAAAAGAATGTAGTTCACGTCCAAGTCGCGTTCGTCCAGGTGCCAGCGATCAGCCAAGGGGTTGTAGACCAGACCGCTCATCGCGCCCACCTTCAGGCCGCTGCGGCGCAAGGGCCGTGTCATCTCCGAGGGCTTGACGAAGCGCTGCCAGTCGTGGGTTCCGCGCGGCAGCCAGCGCAACAGATACTCGGCGCCCACAATGGCCATCAAAAAGGCCTTGGGCGTCCGGTTGAGGGTCGAGAGGAAAAGCCCGCCGCCCGGCTTTACCAGGCGCCCCAGGCTGGCAAGGAAGGTGTCGACGTCGGCAACGTGCTCGATGATTTCCAGAGCCAGAACAATGTCATACTGCCGGCCGGCAGCCGCTTCCTCTTCGGCGGTGGTGCTACGATAGTCTACCGAAAGGCCGGCCTCTGCCGCGTGCAGACGCGCCACTTCGATGTTGGCGGAGGCTGCGTCTATGCCCGTGACCTGCCCACCCAGGCGCACCATGGGCTCGCTGATCAGCCCGCCGCCGCAGCCGACATCGATCACGCTCATGCCCGTGAAGGGGCTTAGGGCGCTGTCATCCTTGGCGAAGTGCCTGCAGCTCTGCTGACGAATGAACTTCAAGCGAGTCTCGTTGAGCTGGTGCAGCGGCTTGAACTTGCCGTTGGGATCCCACCAGTCGTCGGCCATGGCGGCGAACTTTTCGATCTCGCTCTGGTCGACCGTTGAAAGATTGGCCATAGACCCTGTCAGCCCCCGCGGCTCTGGTTCAGCTTGTTTGTTCTCAGGTGCTTAAGTATGGATTGGTCAGCCTGGGTCGCAAGTCCTTGCCGGCCCTGGCGCACACTTTGTCCAATCATCTCACCCGCTGAACGATGCCCTGCCTCGTGATGAAATTCGGCGGCACGTCGGTTGCCGACCTGGCCCGCATTCGCAATGTGGCGCAAACCGTTAAGCGCGCCCACGACGAGGGCGCCGACATTGCGGTCATCGTCTCGGCGATGAGCGGCGTGACCAATCAGCTGATCGACTATGTCAGCGACATCGCGCCGCTGGCCGACCTGCGCGAATACGACGCGGTGGTGTCTTCCGGCGAGCAGGTGACCAGCGGCCTCTTGGCGATCGCCTTGCAGAATCTGGGCGTGCCGGCGCGGTCTTGGCTCGGCTGGCAAATCCCGGTGGTCACCGACGATGCCCATGGCTCGGCCCGCATTCAGAGGATCGACGTCGATGAGCTTCGGCGGCGCTTCGAGGAGGAGCGCCAGGTGGCGGTGCTCGCCGGCTTCCAGGGTTTGGAGCTGGGGCGCAAGCGCATCACCACGCTGGGGCGCGGCGGCTCCGATACCTCTGCGGTGGCGCTGGCCGCGGCTTTGGAGGCCGAGCGCTGCGACATCTACACGGATGTGGATGGCGTCTATACAAGCGATCCGCGCATCGTGCCTCGCGCCCGCAAGCTCGATCGCATAACCTACGAGGAAATGCTCGAGATGGCCTCCCAGGGCGCGAAGGTCCTGCAAACGCGCTCCGTCGAGATGGCCATGAAGCACCGCGTTCGGGTTCAGGTGCTCTCCTCCTTCGAGGACAAGCCCGGAACGCTGGTGGTCGATGAGGACGAGATTGTGGAGCAAGCCCTGGTAAGCGGCGTCACCTACAGCCGCGACGAAGCGAAGATCACCTTGCAGTCGGTGCCGGACCGTCCCGGAGTCGCCGCGGCCATCTTCGGCCCGCTGGCCGATGCCGCGGTCAACGTGGACATGATCGTGCAGAACATCTCGGCCGAGAACGGCCATACCGACATGACCTTCACGGTCGGCAACGCCGACCTGCAGCGAACGATCTCGGTCTTGGAGAAGAATCGGGACCAGCTGGCCTATCGCGAGCTCAAGGCGGACCCCAACGTCGTCAAGGTGTCGGTCATCGGCGTCGGCATGCGCAGCCATGCCGGTGTCGCTCAGCGCATGTTTCAGGCGCTGGCTGAGAAGGGCATCAATATCCAGGTCATCTCCACCTCGGAGATCAAGGTGAGTGTCCTGATCGCCGCCGAGTATGCCGAGCTGGCTCTGCGCAGCCTGCATACCGCTTACGGACTGGACTCCGCATAGCCGATGCCCGCGGTGACCCTGAGGCCAGGCGGCGCGCCATGAGCAGCGCCCAGAGCGGGACTTGGGGAGGAGCGCGGCCGCTGATGCGGCAGCTGCGCGACCTCATGCGCGGCGGTGGCTCGACGCAGGACCGCTTGGACCGCGTCGCCTCCCTGGTTGCCGACGACATGGTCGCCGAGGTCTGCTCCATCTACGTGCAGCGCGCCGGCGAGGTGCTCGAGCTCTTCGCCACCAAGGGGCTGAAGCCAGAGGCGGTGCACGCCACCATGCTGCGCCTCGGGGAAGGCATCATCGGCGATATCGCTTCCCGGGCGCGGCCGCTGAGGCTGGCCGACGCGCAGGGCCACCCAAACTTCGCCTATCGGCCGGAAACCGGCGAAGAGATCTACCGTTCCATGCTCGGGGTGCCGATCCTGCGGGCCGGGCGGGTGCTGGGGGTTCTGGCCGTTCAGAACAAGACCCAGCGCAACTACAGCGAGGAAGAGGAAGAAGCCCTCGAGACCATCGCGATGGTCCTGGCGGAGATCGTCTCGGCCGCCGGGATCGTCACCGCCGACGAGGAACGAGGAACAGAGAGCAGCGGCACGCTGCCGGCGCGTCTGACCGGTCTGGTCCTGCACGAAGGCTTGGCGATGGGCGACGCCGTGCTGCACGAGCGCGGCCTGGTCATCACCCGTGTCGTTGCCGACGATACCGCGGCGGAGCTGCAGCGGTTGGACGAGGCACTGCAGGATATGTTGTCCCACCTCGACACGCTGGTCGCCGGCAGCGGCCTGTCCGACAGCGGCGAGTACCAGGAGGTGCTCGAAGCCTATCGCATGTTTGCCCAAGACCGTGGCTGGCTGGAGCGCATTCGCGAGGCCATCAAGAGCGGTCTCACCGCGGAAGCGGCGACGCAGCGGGTAAACACCGACACGCAGGCCCGCTTCGAGCGGGTCAAGGACCCCTACATTCGCGAGCGCTACGCCGATCTCAAGGACCTCGGCGATCGCCTGCTTCAGCACCTGCTCAAGCCCGATACCCAGCCGCAGAAGCACAAGCTGCCGCGGGATGCGGTGGTCATCGCCCGCACCTTGGGCCCGGCGGAGCTGCTCGACTACGACACCGATAGCCTGCGGGCCGTGGTCTTGGAGGAGGGCTCGCCGACCTCCCACGTCTCGATCGTGGCGCGCGCCCTCGGCGTGCCGATCGTCGGCCGCTGTTCGGGTCTCTTGGGCCGCGTGCGCGCCGGCGATTTCGTGGTCGTCGACGGGGACAACGGTCAGGTCATGATTCGGCCGCGGCAGTCGATTCGCGACTACTTTCAACAGGCCATCGACGTCCGCAGCGCCCGCAAGGCCCTGTTTCAACGCCTGCGCACGCTGCCTTCGGTGACCAAGGACGGGGTCGAGGTCTCCTTGCAGATCAACGCCGGTCTGCTGGTCGACGTGCCCCAGATTGCCGACGTCGGGGCCGAGGGCATCGGCCTCTACCGGACCGAAGTGCCGTTCATGGTGCGCCATGCCTACCCGGACGTGGAGGCGCAGCAGTCGCTTTATGCCCGCATCTATCAGCTCGCCGAAGGCCGGCCCGTGGTCTTCCGGACCCTCGATATCGGCGGCGACAAGCCCTTGCCCTACTGGCAGGTGGACGAGGAGGAGAATCCCGCCATGGGCTGGCGGGCGATTCGCGTCGGTCTCGACCGGCCCTCGCTGCTGCGCGGCCAGATCAGGGCCCTGCTGCGGGCCGCCGCCGGCCGGGAGCTTCGGGTGATGTTCCCGATGATCTCCGACGTTTGGGAGTTCCGGCAGGCCAAGGCCCTGCTGCTCAAGGAGCTGGAGGTGCACAACGAGCAAGGCCGGCCGGCACCGCGCCAGCTCATGGTCGGCGCCATGCTGGAGGTGCCCGGCCTCGCCTGGCAGCTTCCGGCCTTGCTGCGAGAGGTCGATTTCCTGTCGCTCGGAACCAACGACTTCTTTCAGTTCTTCTTCGCCACCGATCGGGGCAACCCGCGCCTGGCTCGGCGCTACGACACTCTGTCGCCGGGCAGCCTCGCCTTTCTGCGCCAGCTCTCGGAGCAGGCCCGGGCCGCCGGCGTCCCCGTCACCGTGTGCGGCGAGATGGCGGGAAACCCCTTGGAAGCCATGGCGTTGGTTGGCTGCGGCCTCAGGCGGCTTTCCATGAGCCCGCCCTCCGTCGGGCCGGTAAAGAACATGGTTCGCAGCCTGAACTTGGCCCCTTTGGAGCAGTTTGCCGAGCATCTCAGTCGCGGCGCCGACCACAGCGTGCGCGCCGTGATGCGGGCCTATGCGCAAGATCGCGACATCGCCATCTGAAAGCCATAGGCGGAAGACAGGGTTTGCTGCCGTCCACTGTCGCTGATAAAGAGCTTGGTGATGCTATCCACATTTTGGGCGTTGCCCAAGGCGTGATGAGGCCGATTCATGGACCCCTATGACCGCCTACAGGCCGGAGACGAGCTCTCCGAAAGCCTGATGCCGCCGCTCAGCACCGGAGAGATGCTGGCCATACGCCGTGAGGAGCTTGGTTACTCCTTGGCTCAGGCCGCCGACGCTCTGCGGATTCGCTACGTCTACCTTCAAGCCATCGAGGACGGCCGCTATCACGATTTGCCGGGCATGGCCTATGCCATCGGCTTCGTGCGCTCCTATGCCGAATTCCTGGGGCTGGAGCCTGAGGAAGCCGTCAAGCGCTTCAAGCAGGAGATTCACGGCCTGGAGCGGGCCCCCTCGCTCTCGTTTCCGGTTCCCAAGCCGGAAGGCAAGGTGCCGGGCGGGGCCCTGATCCTGATCTCGGTACTCCTGATCGCCCTGGGCTACGGGGCCTGGTACTTCCTGACCACGTCGGGCAACCAGATCACCGAAATACTGCCCAGCGCGGAGCCGGTTGCAGAGGAAAGCGACCAGGCCGCCGCACCGACTGTCGGCGGCGATGAGCAAGCCGCGACGGCCAGTTCAGGCGAAACCGCGGACAGCACGCAACAGGCCTCGACCAATGCCTCCGCCGGGCAGGGCGGCAGCGAGCAGAGCGCCGAGCCTCAGACCCCGATCGTTGGTCCGAGTCCCAGCGTGCTCGAGGCGGGGCAGGCCGATATCGGCGCCGGTGCGGAGATCGAGATCCCCAGCACGGCCGCAACGGAGAGCGCTCCGGCCGACGCCGCAACGCCCGCGGCCTCTGGCACGACCGAAGCTGTCGAGGCCGTCGATCAACCGGCCGCCGAAGCGGAGGCGCCGCAGGCAACCGTCGAGACCGCGACCCAAACGGCCGTGGTCGAGCCGCCGGCTGCGCCCCAACTGCCGGCGGGCGCTGCCGCCGGAGGCCGCATCTTCGGCGCCGACAACGCGGATGCCCGAGTCGTCCTGGCAGCGACCTCCGATAGCTGGGTTCAGGTTCGCGACGCCGAGGGAGAGCTGCTGCTGACCCAGGTCTTGCGGACCGGGGACAGCTTCCTCGTTCCCAATCAGCCGGGCGTCACCATGCGCACCGGCAACGCGGGTGGCCTCTCGATCACCGTCGACGGGCGTCAGATCGCCAGTTTGGGCGCGCTTGGCGACGTGATCGACGGAGTTCTGCTGGAACCGGACCGTTTGCTTAACGGGACGGCCGTGTCCCCGCGCTAGAGCGCTTTGCGGCTGTCGGCTGTCATCCAGCCGTCATGTGAGAGTACTTGAAGAGCCGGCGTGCCAACGGCATGTTTTGCTTGGGTTCCAGCAGTGAAAGCGGGACGAGAGGGA
>JANQIA010000488.1 GCA_028282405.1 Rhodovibrionaceae bacterium | reverse complement strand
GCAAGCTGGCGCGCGTTGGCCATCTGATGGTCGTCGGTGGCGAAGGGATAGGGCAGCAAGAAGGCCGGCCGGCCGGCAGCGGCCAGCTCGGCGATGGTGGAGGCGCCGGCGCGGGCGATCACCAGATGGGCCTCGGCCAGGCGCTTCGGCATGTCGCCGAAGAAAGGCGCCAGCTCGGCTTCGATGCCCTGCGCTTTGTAGCGCGCGGCGACCTCGTCGATATCGCCGCGCACCTGCTGGACCAGGCGGATGCGGCGGCGCTGCTCTTCCGGCAGGCCGGCCAGGGCGGCGGGGATGATCTGGCTGAAGGCGCTGGCGCCCTGCGAGCCGCCGGTGACCAGCAGGTTGAGCGGCCCGCCGTCCTGGGGCAGCGGATAGGGCTTGCCGAAGAGCTCTGCGATCTCGGCGCGGACCGGATTGCCCGTGAGCACGCACTTGTCGCGGCAGGCGGCCGGCAGCCCGGCCACCTCGGGGAAGGAGGTCGCGATGCGCTCGGCGGACTTGGCGAAGAGGCGGTTGACCCGGCCGGCGTAGGCGTTCTGTTCGTGGATGATCAGTCGGGTGCGGGTCAGCGCAGCGGCGGCTGCGGTCGGTGCCGCAGGATAGCCGCCGAACGCGATGACGGCCCGCGGGCGCAGGCGGCGCAGAATGCGCACGGCCTGCAGGCTACCCACCGCCAGAGCGCCGATCCCTTTGATCTTGGCCCAGGTGCGGCCGCTGAGCCGGGCGGCGGAGATACGGTGCAGGGTGACCTGCCGCTCGCCGTCGCCGAAGCCGGCGCCGCGGGTGTCGGTGACCAGGTGCACCTTGTGGCCGCGGGCGGTCAGCGCGCGCGCCGTGGCGGCGGCCGGGAAGATGTGCCCGCCGGTTCCGCCGGCCGCCAGCACCAGGGTCATGGCTTCGCGCCCCGCCTCGGTCATCACGCTTCCTCCTGCGGCGGACGCTTTCGCGTCAGGGCGAGCAGCAGTCCCATTCCGCCTGCCGTGGCCAGCAGCGAGGTGCCGCCGTAGCTGAGGAAGGGCAGAGTCATGCCCTTGGTCGGAATCAGGTGAAGAGCCGAGCCCATGTTGATGAGCGCCTGTAATCCGAATTGCGCCAGGAGGCCGCCCGCGGCGAGGAGGACGAATAAGCTCTCCTGTTGCAGGAGTTGTCCGAAGCCGCGCAAGACGACAAAGGCGAAAAGCAGCACGATGACGGCGCAGGCGATCAGGCCGAACTCCTCGCCGGCGACGGCGAAGACGAAGTCGGCATGGGCATCGGGCAGGAAGTGCTTCACAGTGCCTTCGCCGGGGCCCTGACCGAACAGGCCGCCGCTGCGGAAGGCTTCCAGCGAGCGGTCGATCTGGTAGCGGTCGCCGGCCTCGGGGTCGAGAAAGCTGTCGATGCGCAGCCGCACGTGCGGGAGCAGGAAGTAGGCCGAGACCAGAGCCGCCACGGCCCCCGCCCCGAGGATGGTCACCGCGGCGATCGGCAGGCCGGCGAGAAAGAGCTGGATGCCGAACACGGCGGACAGCAGCAGGGTCTGGCCGAGGTCCGGCTGCAGCAGCAAGAGACCCGCGGCGAGCAGGAACAGCCCGATGGCGATCGTCTGGCCGGGGAACCAGGGCTCCTCCTTGCCGGCGGCGAGCATCCAGGCCGCCGTGATCACGAAGGCCGGCTTGAGCGGCTCTGAAGGCTGCAGCGAAAAGCCGAAGATATCGATCCAGCGGGTGGCGCCCTTGATGGTGTCGCCGACCAGCAGGGTCAGCAGCAACAGCACCAAGCAGGCGCCAAGGCCGACCACCCCGAGCCGCCGCACCCACGTCGGGGAGAGCAGCGAGGCGACGATCAAAGCGAGGCAGGCGGCCGGCAGGATGAGGAGCTGCTGGCGGGCCAGGGAGAAGGGGCCGAGGCCGATGCGCTCGGCCACCGCAGGCGAGGCGGCCAGGGTGAGCACGGCGCCGAAGCCGAGCAGGATCAGCAGCGCAGCCAGGCTCCAGCGATCCAGGGTGAACCACCAGCGGCCGATGACGCTGGTGTCGCCGCGTCCGTAGGCCAGCATCATGCCCGTCCTCCCTTATGCAGGGGTGGGCCGCCGTCATCGGGTGTGCTGCGCTCGCCGGGCTGGGCACGCACCAGCTCCTGGAAAAGCGCGCCGCGCGCCTCGAAGCTGTCGAACTGGTCCCAGGACGCACAGGCCGGGGAGAGCAGCACGACGGGATCGCTGCCGGAGCCGACCTCGGCGCTTGCTGCCTTGCTGGCTTCTGCCACCGCCCGGTCCAGAGTGCCGCAACGCACCACCGGCACCTGGCCGTCCAAGGCCTTGGCGAAATCCTCTTCCGCTTCGCCGATCAGATAGGCGGCGGCGAGGCGCGGGAAGTAGGGCTCCAGGCCGCTGAGGCCGCCTTCCTTGGCTTGGCCGCCGGCGATCCAGTGGATGCGATCGTAGCAGGCCAGCGCCCGCGCGGCGGCATCGGCGTTGGTGGCCTTCGAGTCGTTGACGTAGCGCACGCCATCGACGATCTCGACCAGCTCTTGGCGATGGGCCAGGCCGGGGAAGCTGCGCAGGCAGGCGGTGATCACCGCTTCCGGCATGCCGGCTGCCTTGCAGGCGGCATAGGCAGCGGCCGCGTTCTGCCAGTTGTGGGCACCCGGCAGGCTGGCGACGCTGCCGAGGTCGATCGCCGCGATCGGCTGTCCACCCGTGGCGTCGTGCAGCAGGCCGTCGACCACGTAGACACCGCCTTCGACCGGGCGGGTCGAGGAGATCGGGATGAGGTCCTGGTCGCCGGCGCGTCGCAGCTCCTCGTAGATGCCTTGGGAGATCTCGTCGTCGACGCCGACCACCGCGCTGCGGGGGCTGGTCTGACGCCGGAAGATGTTCTTCTTGGCGGCGATATAGCCCTCCATGCCGCCGTGCCGCGCCAGGTGGTCCGGCGAGATGTTGAGCCAGACGGCGACGTCGAAGGTGATCGAGAGGGTGCGCTCGAGCTGGTAGGAGGACATCTCCAGCACGTAGGAGCCCTCGCTGCCGGCCGGCTCGAGCAGCAGCACCGGCTCGCCGATGTTGCCGCCGACCTGCGCGTTGCGCCCGCCGAGCGCCATGACGTGGCCGATCAGCGCCGTGGTGGTGGATTTGCCGTTGGTCCCGGTGATGCCGATGTAGTTGGCGTCCGGCTGGGCGCGGCCGAGCAGCTCGATATCGCAGATGATCTCGATGCCGTGCTCGCGCGCCAAGGCGGCGACCGGATGTGGTTCCGGGAAGGTGTGGGGGATGCCCGGCGACAGGATGAGGCTGACCGGCTCATGCCAGTTGCAACGCTCGAGGTCGACCAGGGGGATGTCTTGCTGCGCGGCAGCCGCCCGGCGGTCCTCGTAATCGTCCCAGGCCCAGACGTCGGCGCCGCTGGCCATGAGGGCACGCGCCGTCGCCAGCCCGGTCTTGCCGAGACCCATCACGGCGACGGTATAGCCGTGGTAGAAGGGAAGCTCGATCATCGCGCCCCCCTCATCGCAGCTTCAAGGTCGAGAGCCCGGCCATCGCCAGGATGATGGCGATGATCCAGAAGCGAATGACTATGGTCTGCTCGGCCCAGCCCTTCTGCTCGAAGTGATGGTGCAGCGGGGCCATGCGGAAGACCCGCTTGCCGGTCAGCTTGAAGGAGACGACCTGGACGATGACCGACACGGTCTCCAGCACGAAGAGCCCGCCCATGATGACCAGCACCAACTCGTGCTTGGTGATCACGGCGATGCCGCCGATCGCGCCGCCGCAGGCCAGCGAACCGGTGTCGCCCATGAAGACCATGGCGGGCGGGGCGTTGTACCAGAGGAACCCGAGACTGGCGCCGACCAGGGCGCCGCAGAACACGGCCAATTCGCCGGTGCCGGCGACGTACTGGATCTGCAGATAGTCTGCGAAGATCACGTTGCCGACCAGGTAGGCGATAAAGGCGAAGCAGCCGGCGACGATCATCACGGGCACGATGGCGAGCCCGTCCAGTCCGTCGGTCAGATTGACCGCGTTGGAGGCGCCGATCATCACGATGATGGCGAAGGCGCCGTAGAGCCAGCCGAGGTTGACCACCACCGCCTTGAAGAAGGGAACGGTCAGGTGGGTGGCGATCTCGGAGGGCGAGATCGAAACGATCCAGATCGTTGCGATCAGGGCGATGACGAACTGGCCGAGCAGCTTCATGCGCCCCGGCAGGCCGCGGTGGTTGCGCCGGGTCAGCTTCAGATAATCGTCAGCGAAGCCGATGAGGCCGAAGCCGACGGTCAGGAAGAGCACCGCCCAGACGAAGCCGTTGCTGCGCGTCCAGAGCACGGTGGAGAGCACCAGCGCTAGCAGGATGAGCACGCCACCCATGGTGGGCGTGCCTTTCTTGGTCAGGAGATGGCTTTGCGGGCCGTCCTCGCGGATCGGCTGGCCCTCGTTCTGCTTCGACTTCAGCCAGCGGATGATCCAGGGCCCGAGCACGAAGGAGATGAAAAGCGCGGTGACCGTGGCGCCACCCGTGCGGAAGGTCAGGTAGCGGAAGACGTTGAACAGTCCGAAGTCGTCGGCCAGCGGGAAGAGAAGGTAATACAGCATCGTCCCCGTTCAGCCCCCCACGACACGTTCCGCGGCCGGCCCGGCCAAGCCCTCGATGGCGTCGACGATGATCGCCATGCGGCTGCCCAGCGAGCCCTTCACCAAGACCAGATCCCCAGGCAGCAGCGCCGTCGCCACCTGCGGTGCCAGCTCGGCCGAGCTGGCGGCGTGGGCGCCGCGCAGGCGCTCCGGCAAAGCGTCCTGCAAGGCGGCCATCTCGCTGCCGCAGGTGAAGACCAGGTCGAGGCCGGCTTCTTCGATCGGGCCGGCCAGTTCCCGGTGGTAGCGGCTCGAGTCGGCGCCGAGCTCCAGCATGTCGCCGAGCACGGCAATACGGCGGCCACCCTCCAGCCGACCGAGCACGGCCAGGGCTGCGGCGACCGAAATGGGATTGGCGTTGTAGCTGTCGTCGATCATCAAGAGCGTGCCGCCGGCGGCGATGGGGATCTGCTTGCGCGCACCCCGGCCTTTCATGGCCTTGAGCTCTGCGAAGCCCATCACCGCGGTTTCGGGCTCGACGTCGAGCCCGACCAGCGCCGCGACGACCGCCAGGGAATTGGACACCCAGTGCTCGCCCGGCAGCGGCAGCGGATAGGCGATGCGCCGGCCCAGGGCCGATGCGGTCACCAGGCTGCCCTCGGCGCTGAGCGCGGCGTCTTCCAGGCAGATATCGGCGTTTGTGTGGCGCCCGAAGGTGAGGATGCGCTTGGCGCCGCACTCTTTCGCTGCGGTCTGCAGCCGGTCGAAGTAATCGCAGTCGCGCGGCAGGACGGCGATCTTGGGGCCGTCGAGGCCTTGGAAGATCTCGGCCTTGGCGTCAGCGATGCCGGCGCGCGAGGAGAAGAACTCGATGTGGGCGATGCCGATGTTGGTGATCACCGCCAGGTGGGGGCGCACCATCTTGGTCAGCTCGGCGATCTCGCCGGCGTGGTTCATGCCCATCTCGAAGACGCCGTAGCGTTCGTCCGGCGCGAAGCGCGATAGGGAGAGCGGCACGCCCCAGTGGTTGTTCAGGCTGCTGGCATTGGCGTAGCAGGCCCCGATCTTGCCGAGGCAGGCGCGCATGGCCTCCTTGGTGCCGGTCTTGCCGGCCGAGCCGGTGATACCGACGATGCTCGCTTCGCTGCGGGCGCGGGCGGCCTTCCCGAGCGCGGTCAGCGCCTCCAGGGTGTCGCCGACCTCCAGCAGCGGCGCACTCTGGGGCAGGTCGCTCGGCCGGCGATGGACCATGGCCGCGGCCGCGCCGCTTTCCAACGCGCCGGCAACGAAGTCGTGCCCGTCGAAGTTCGGGCCCGCCAATGCCACGAAGAGGTCGCCCGGCGCCAGGCTGCGGCTGTCGATGGAGACGCCGCCGGCCGTCCAGTCGCCTTGGGCGAGGCCGCCCGTCGCCTTGGCGGCGGCATCGGCGGTCCAGAGAGGCGCGTCGCTCATGCCGCGTCCCCTCCTTCCGTCTTTCCGCCCAGGGCGGCGATGGCGGCCCGCGCTTCCTCGCGGTCGTCGAAGTGCAGGGTCTCCTCGCCGACGATTTGATAGGGCTCATGCCCCTTGCCGGCGATGACCAGAAGATCGCCGTCGTCGAGCTGCGCCACGGCGGTGCCGATAGCCTCCCGCCGGTCGCCGATCTCCACGGCATCGGGGGCCGCCGCCAGGATGGCGGCACGCACCTGGGCCGGGTCCTCGCCGCGCGGGTTGTCGTCGGTGACGATGCTGCGGTCGGCCAGCCGGGCCGCGATCTCACCCATCATCGGCCGCTTGCCGGGGTCGCGGTCGCCGCCGCAGCCGAAGACGACCCAGAGGCGCTTGTCGCAATGGGGCCGCAGCGCCTGCAGCACCGCTTCCAGTGCGCCGGGCTTGTGGGCGTAGTCGACGAAGACCTGGCCGCCGCGGGCGGTGCGTCCGACGTACTCCATCCGCCCCGGGGCGCCTTTCAGGCCGGGGATGGCGGCCATGAGCGCGTCGGCATCGGCGCCTTCGGCCAGTGTCAGGCCCAGGGCGGCCAGCACATTGCTGGCCTGGAAGGTGCCGACCAGATGCACCTTCGCTTCGTGCAAGGCGCTGTCGTGACGGAAGCGCAGGGCCAAGCCGTCGGGCAGGGGCTCCGCCGTCTCCAACCGCAGGGCTGCCGCGCCGCGGCCGTAGTCGATGACCGGACAGCCGCGCCGCTCGGCAATGGCGGCCAACGGCGCGAACTGCTCGACCTCGCGGTTGAGCACCATGGTGCCGCCAGGCTCCAGCAGTTCCTCGAAGAGGCGGGCCTTGGCGGCGAAATAGCTCGCCATGTCCGGGTGGTAGTCCAGGTGGTCGCGGCTCAGGTTGGTGAAGGCAGCACTGGTCACCCGCACACCGTCCAGGCGGTACTGGTCGAGGCCGTGGCTGGAGGCTTCCATGGCAAGATGCGTCACGCCGGCATCGCTCAAATCCTTGAGCCAGCGCTGCAGCGCGACCGGGTCTGGCGTCGTCAGGGCGGCCGGCCCCTCGATGATCGGCGGAACCAACCCCAGGGTGCCGAGGCTGACGCTCTTGTGTCCCTTGGCGGCCATGAGCTGCTGGGTGAAGCAGGCCACCGAGGTCTTGCCGCTGGTGCCGGTGACGGCGGCGACATGGGCCGGCTGCGCGCCATAGAAGGCGGCGGCCATCAGCGCGAGGCGCCGGCGCGGGTTGGCGTCGGTCAGGAAGGCGAGAGCGGGATGGCCTTCGGGGCGTGCCGTCCCCTCCGGCGCCAGCACGGCGGTCGCGCCGCGCGCCAAGGCATCGCCGATAAAGCGCCGACCGTCGGTCAGGCTGCCCGGCAGAGCTGCGAAGAGAAAGCCGGGCTCGACCGCACGGCTGTCCGCCGTCAGTCCGCTGATATCGAGCCCTTGCATCGCTTCGTTCATTCCTTCGCAGTCCACAGCAGGCAGCAGGTCGGCCAATCGCAAGGCCGGCTACCTCCGCAAGGCGACCGGGACGGTCGTTGCCGTTTCGATCAGGTCATCGCTTTCGTCGCGCGGGCTGATGCCGAGCAGCGGCGCGATGCGCTGCACGATGCGCCCGACCAGGGGGGCTGCGACCCAGCCGCCCGTCGCGTAGCCAAAGGTGTGCTCTTGCGGTTTCGGCTCGTCGATCGTCGCCAGCACCAGATAGCGCGGCGCATCCATGGGAAAGGCGCCGACGAAGGAGGCCATGCGGCGGTCGCGGTCGTAGCGGCCCTCCACCAGCTTCTCCGAGGTGCCGGTCTTGCCGCCGATGAAGTAGCCCGGCACGTCCGACTTGCCGCCGGTCCCGCGCTTGACCACCAGGCGCATGAGCCAACGCATGGTTTCAGAGGTCTCGTCCGTCAGGACGCGTTGGCGCGGCCCTTTGGCGCCGCCCTTGATCAGGCTGGGCTCCACCTTGTAGCCGCCGTTGACCAGGGTCGCGACGGCGGCAGCCGTCTGCACCGGGCTCACCGCCAGGCCATGGCCGAAGGAAATCGTCATGGTGTTGGCATCCCGCCAGACGCTTGGGGCGAGGGGCCGGCCGTTTTCAGGCAATTCCAAGGGTGCCCGTTCCAAAAGGCCTAGGGCCCGCAGGTAGCGCTGCTGCCGCTCCTGGCCGAGGGCGACGGCGATCCGGGCGCTGCCGATGTTGCTGGAGTGGACCAGCACCTCGGACAGCGAGAGCAAGCGGTTCTCCGGCTTGAAGTCGCGGATCATGTGGCGGCCGATGCGGATGGGCTCGCTGGCATCGAAGCTGTCGGTCAGGGTCGCGGCCCCGCTGTCCAGCGCCATGGCCGCGGTGAAGAGCTTGAAGATCGAGCCCATCTCGTAGACGCCCAGGCTGGCCCGGTTGAAGCGCCGCGACTTGTCGGCTTCCGCCGGCGCGGCCGGGTCGAAGGTGGGCAGGGAGACCATGGACAGCACTTCGCCGCTGTCGACGTCGAGCACGATGGCGGCACCGCCGATGGCCTCGAACTGCTCGATGGTCGCGGCCAGCTCTTCGGTCACCAGGTGCTGGGCCCTCAGGTCGAGCGAGAGGTCGAGCGCCGCACCGCTGGAGAGCCCACGGTCCTGACTGCGTTCGATGCCGCTCAGGCCGTGGGTATCGATATCGGAGAAGCCGACCACGTGGCTCGCCAGCGGCCCGTGGGGATAGAGCCGCTTGGGTTGCTCCATCAGGTCGAGGCCCGGCAGCCCCAGCCCGTGCGCCGCCGCCGCCTGCCGCGGCGAGAGGTGGCGGGAGAGGTAGACGAATTGCTGCCCGCCGCTCAGGCGCCGGGTGATCTCCGTCTCATCCAGGTCAGGGATGGCAACCGCAAGGCTGCGCGCGGCGGCCTTCACGTCGCGGATTTCGCGCGGGTTGGCGGTGAGGGAGTACATCGGTGCCGTGGTGGCGAGGACGATGCCGTGGCGGTCGCGGATGTCGCCGCGCAGCGCCTCGCCGTTCGGCCCGCTGACGGCCGCGAGGGCGTGCGCCGTGCCGGCCATGTCGCCGATGGCGAGATCGCCCATGCGGGCCATGACCCCGAGGAAGGCGAGGGCGAAGACGGCACCCACGGCGACCAGGCGCGACTTGCCGACCTCGAGGTCACCGCGACGATGGCCGTCCAAGGTGGCGCTCAGCTCGCTCTCCGGCACGGCATCGTAGCCGCAGGGCGTGACCCGGCTGTCGGCCGAGGCTTTCGATCGACCCATCATTGGGGGGTCTCCGTGGAGGGTTGCGCGGTCTGCCTGATGAGCGGCAGCCCGGTCACCGGATTGATGTAGCGCTGGTCGCTGCCCAGCGTGGACGGGGCGGCGCTCTCGGCCGGTGGCGCCACGAGCTTGCGGTCGGCCACCGGCTCACCGAGGAGCGCGGGCGCGCCCAGCACCGAATTGGCCAGCGGACCGAGCGTCAGCCCTTCGAGAGGCGGCTTGCGCTTGGGCATCGGCACGCCCTCTCTCGCCAAGGCGAGCTCCAAGAGCTTGTCGTCATCCAGCCGCATGGGTATGGCCGCGAACTGGGTGATCTGCCGCGGCCGCATGGGCAGGAAGGAGAGGTGCTCTTCCGAGAGCGCGGCAAGGCGCTCGGGCCGGTTGAGATAGCTCCAGTCGGCCTGCAGCGCGCGCAGCGCGTCGGATTCCGTCAGGATGGCGAGGTCTATGTCAGAGAGCTCGTCTTCCAGCAGCCGCACCTCTTGCTCCACCTTGAAGAGCATGTGGGCGGCGACGGCGATGGCGAGCAGCCAGACGGCAAAGAGCCAGCGTGTCATGCGGTGTCTCCCGGCCAGGCGGCGGCCTCGCTCCGCTCGGCGGCACGCAGCCGGGCGGAACGAGCACGCGGGTTGGCTTGGCATTCCCGCTCGCTGGGGCGGCGGGCGCTGCGGGTGATGAGATCGAAGCTGGGCGGCCGTTCGGTCTCGGCCAGCGGTTGATGGCGGGATGCTTTGGGGGCGCGGCCGCTGTGGGCCTGCAGGAAGCGCTTCACGACCCGGTCTTCCAAGGAGTGAAAGGAGACGACGGCGAGGCGTCCGCGCGGTGCCAGCATGCGCTCGGCCGCGGCCAGGCCGCGCTCCAGCTCGCCAAGCTCGTCGTTCACGTAGATGCGCAGGCCTTGGAAGCTGCGGGTTGCCGGGTCGATGCCGTCGCGGGCCGGCTTGACCACGCTGCGGACGATGTCGGCCAGGGCGCCCGTGGTTTCGATGGGCCCTTCGCGTCGCGCGGCGACGATGGCGGCGGCGACGGCGCGGGAGCGGCGCTCCTCGCCGTAGCGCCAGAGGATATCGGCCAGCTCTTTCTCCGGCAGCCCGTTCACCGCATCGGCGGCGCTCGGCCCGCTGCGCTCCATGCGCATGTCGAGCGGCCCGTCCTGGCGGAAGGAGAAGCCGCGCTCGGCCTGGTCGATTTGCGGCGAGGAGAGGCCAAGATCGAGGGCGATGCCGGCGATGGCGCCGCCATGCTCCGGGACGAGTTGCTCCATGTCCGAGAAGCGACCCTGGCGGAAGTCGAAGCGTCCTCCAGCATCCCGTTCGAGCGTTGCGGCTTCCGAGGCAGCCTCGGGGTCGCGGTCGATGCCGAAGACCTGGGTTGCCGCGGCGGCCAGAATGGCGCGGCTGTAGCCGCCGCGCCCGAAGGTGCCGTCGATATAGATACCGCCGTCGCGCGGCGCCAAGGCTTCCAGCACCTCCGCCAGCATGACGGGGGCATGGGCTTGGCGCCCGCCGTCCTGGTTCAGTTGGCCGCCGGTCACTGGCCGTCCCCCTCGATGCTGTCGAAGAGGCTGTCCAGGGTTTCCGGGTCGTCCACCTGATTGCCGCTCTGGAACTTCTCGTGATCCGAGGGGCTCAAGACCCGGAAGACCCGGTACATGCCGCAGAAATAGACCTGATCCTCGATGCCGGCGCTGGTCATCAGGTCGGCCGGCAACTGGACCCGCCCCGTGCCGTCCCACTGCAGCGGGCGTGCTTTCGGGAAGATTTGCGCGGTCAGCCTTTCCCGCTGACGGGAAAAGGGTGCAATCTTGTCGAGATGGCGGCCGATCCACTGGAAGTGGGACAGGCCGCAGCCTTCCAAACCGAGCCCGTGCAATGCCGGATAGACGACGACGCCCTGAAAGGGCTCCTGCCCCAGGGCCTGACGGAACAGGGAAGGAATCGAGACTCGTCCCTTGCGGTCCACCTTGTTCTCGTGGGTCCCGAAGAAGATGACCTCGTTGTCCAATCCACTCTCCTGGGGCGGCGCTCTGCAT
>JANQIA010000393.1 GCA_028282405.1 Rhodovibrionaceae bacterium | reverse complement strand
ATCAAGTCCCGGGACGAGATCGACGGCATGACCCATGCCCTGCGCGTCTGCGAGGCGGCGATGTACGCTATGCGCAATACCGTACGTCCAGGCGTACGCGAAGACGAAGCCTTGGCCGAGCTGCTACGCGTCAGCACAGTCTATGGCGGCGAGTATCCGGAAACCCGGCTTTTGGCCTCCGGTCCCCGCACAAACCCTTGGTTTCAGGAAACCTCCGACCGGGTAATGGAATCCGGCGACCTGCTGTCCTTCGACACCGATCTGATTGGCCCTGGGGGATGGTACGCGGACATATCCCGCTCTTGGTGTGTTTCAGACGTACGGCCGAGCGACGAACAGCGCCGGCTGTTTGACCTGGCCCGAGAGCAACTCGAGCACAACATGGCGCTGTTGCGGCCCGGCATGAGCTTTCGGGAGATGACCGAGAAGTCCTGGCCGGTGCCCGATGCCTACAAGGCCAACCGCTATGCGGATATCGCGCATGGCGTCGGCCTCGGGGTCGAGTATCCGCTGATCTACTACCCGGAGGACTACGATCACTTCGGCTACGACGGCGTCTTCGAGGCCGGGATGATGGCCTGCATCGAAAGCTACATCGGCGCTGAGGACGGCCGCGAGGGGGTCAAGCTGGAGCAGCCCGTCCTGATCACCGAAAGCGGCCCGCAGCTCTTGAGCCGCTATCCCTTTGACGAGGCGCTGGCGCAATGAGGCGCCTCGGCGCCAGGAGGTTGTCATGACCAATGCCGAAAACCTGACCGCAGAGAGCCCGCGCCGCCAACGAGGCGGCCGGCGTGGCCGGCGCAGCGAAGCGGCGGCCGAACTCAAGGCCGTCAGCCCCTCGCCGCTGCGGCACATTCGCAATCCCTATCCGCCCTTCGCCATCTTCTCCGAGGACGAGATCGAGGCCATCCACCGCACCTCGCTGCAGATCTTGGAGGAGATCGGCATCAAGGCGCTTTTGCCCGAGGCCCGCGAAATCTATCGCAAGGCCGGCGCCGACGTGGACGAAGGCGAACAGCGGGTCCGGCTGGACGGCGCCTTGGTCGAGCAAGCCATCGCCAGCATTCCCTCGCGCGTCCGCCTGACGCCGCGCAATCCGGAGCGCTGGGTCGAGGTCGGTGAGGACGCCATCGGCATCGTCACCACCGGCGGGCCGCCCCATGCGACCGACCTGGAACGCGGCCGCCGGGGCGGGACGCTCAGCGACTTCGAGGACTTCATGCGTTTGGCGCAGAGCTTCGAGATCATTCACATCATCGGCTCCCCGGTCGAGCCGATGGACGTCGAGGTCCGGGTGCGCCACCTGGCGCTGACCAACGCCGCGCTCTCCCTCACCGACAAGGTGCCCTTCGTCTACAGCCGCGGGCCGCAAGCGGTCGCCGACTGCCTCGAAATGATCCGCATCTCGCGCGGGCTGGACGAGGCCCAATTCATGCAGTCGCCGAGCTGCTACACGGTGGTCAACGCCAACTCGCCGCTGCAGCTCGACGTGCCCATGTCGCAGGGCATCATCGACTTCGCCCGCATGGGGCAGTTGATGATCCTGACGCCCTTCACCCTGGCCGGCGCCATGGCCCCGGTGTCTTTGCCCGGCGCCCTGGCACAGCAGAACGCCGAAGCTCTGGCCGGCCTGGTGTTGTCCCAGCTCGTCCGTCCCGGCGCCCCTGTGGCCTACGGCGGCTTCACCTCCAACGTCGACATGAAGAGCGGCGCGCCGGCCTTCGGCACGCCGGAGTATGCCAAGGCCGCGCTGATCAGCGGCCAGCTCGCCCGGCGCTACCGGGTTCCCTTCCGCTCCTCCAACGTCAATGCCTCCAACGCGCCCGACGTGCAGGCGGCCTACGAGTCCCAGATGTCGCTCTGGAGCGCGCTGCTCGGCGGCTGCAACATCCTGATGCATGGGGCGGGCTGGCTGGAGGGCGGGCTCAGCGCCTCCTACGAGAAGTTCATCATCGACGTCGAGATGCTGCAGATGATGGCGGCCTTCTTCGTGCCGGAGCGAGTCGATGAGGCCAGCCTAGCCATGGAGGCGGTGCGCGAGGTCGGCCCCGGCGGCCACTACTTCGGCGCCCAGCACACCCTTGCGCGCTATGAAACGGCTTTCTACGCCCCGCTGCTGTCGGACTGGCGCAACTTCGAGAGCTGGAGCGAAGCAGGCTCGGTCGATGCGACCTGGCGCGCCCACAACATCTACAAGAAGACCCTGGCCGACTACGAAGCGCCACCGATGGACCCGGCCATCCGCGAAGAGCTGGATGCCTTCATCGCGCGCCGCACCGAAGAAGGCGGCGCCGACACGGAGTAGAAGGCTAGCCGGCGTCTTCGGGCAGGGCAGCCTTCTGCCGATAGTGCCAGAGCATGCGCGCCGCCGCGGCCCGCCAGGGCCGCCATTCGTCCGCCATGGCGCGCAGGGCTTTCGCGCTCGGCCGCTCGTTCAAACGCTTCAAGCGCTCGGCGCCCATCATCAGCCCGACGTCATCGGCCGGGAAGACATCCGGACGACCCATGGCGAAGAGCAGATAGACCTCGGCCGACCAACGCCCGATGCCCTTCACATTGGTCAGGCTGGCGATCGCCTCCTCATCCTCCTGCGCGTCCAGCAGCAGAGGGTCGAGCGCGCCGCTCTCGAACAGCTCGGCAAGAGACAAGCTGTAGCGGATCTTCTGACGGCTGAAGCCCACCGTCCGCAGCCCCTCCTCGCCCAAGGCCAGCACGCCCGAAGGTTCGAGTGGCTGGCAGGCCGCCTCCAGCCGATCCCAGATCGCCTGCGCCGAGGCGAGCGAAACCTGCTGCGCGACGATGATGCGCAGGATCGTCGGGAAGCCATGCGGCCGGTTGCGCAGGGGCGGCGGACCGACCTCGTCGAGGGCGCGGGCGAAGTCGCCGTCGATCTTGCCCAGCGCCGTCAGCGCCTCGGACAGGCTTTCGTCATCGATGATGCGGCTCATCCCGCGACATTAGCGAAGGCGGACGGCGAGACCAGCGCGCTGAACGGAAAGCTGCTGTTCAGCAATCCGCCGGCTTGCTAGTGAGAACGCAGCACAAGAACAAGAAACGAGCCGGGAGGCGCCATGTCCCGCCCCAACATCATTCTCATCCTTTGCGACGACATGGGGTTCTCCGACCTCGGCTGCACCGGCGCCGAGATCCGCACGCCCAACATCGACTCCCTGGCCAAGAACGGCGCGCTGCTGTCGGCCATGTACAACGGCGCCCGCTGCTGCCCGACCCGCGCGGCGCTGCTCACCGGGCTCTACCCCCACAACGCCGGCATCGGGCATATGGGGGTCGACGCCGGCACGCCGGCCTATCAGGGCTTCCTGCGCAACGACAGCGCCACGATCGCCGAGGTGCTGCGCCAGGCCGGCTACCGCACCTGCATGGCCGGCAAGTGGCACGTGGGCGGCGACTTCATCGCCCGCGAGGTCGATAGCTGGCGGGTGGGCGACCTGCGCCATCCGACGCCGCGGCAGCGCGGCTTCGACCGCTTCTACGGCACCCTCGACGGGGCGACGCACTTCTTCTCGCCCCACTACGTGATGGAAGACGATGCCCGGATAGAGGTCTCGCAGACGGACTTCTACTACACCGACGCCATCACCGATCAGGCGCTCAAGATGATCGACGAAAGCGTCGCCGCCGAGCAGCCCTTCTTCCTCTACCTCGCGCACACGGCGCCGCACTGGCCACTGCACGCCCATGAGGAGGACATCGCCCGCTACGACGGCGTCTACGGCCCCGGCTGGGATGCCGTCCGCACCGCGCGCCACGAAGAGATGCAGGCCAAGGGCGTGCTGCTTCACGGCTGGGACATTAGCCCACGGGACAAGGATGCCCAGCCCTGGGAAACGGTGGCGCAGAAGGACTGGGAGGCCTCTCGCATGGCGGTCTATGCCGCCATGATCGACTGCATGGACCGCAACATCGGCCGCGTCCTGGACAGCCTGAAGGCCCACGGCATCCATGACGACACGCTCATCCTGTTTCTGTCGGACAACGGCGGCTGCGCCGAGTTCATGGCCGAGGACGGCTGGGCCAAGTTCATGCCCGACGTGCTCAACGACGGGCGCAAGATCGCCATGGGCAACCGGCCCGGGCTGCGGCCGGGCGGGCCGCTGACCTACATGAGCTACGACCTGCCCTGGGCCAACGTCTCCAACGCGCCCTTCCGCCTCTTCAAGCACTGGGTCCACGAGGGCGGCATCTCCACGCCGCTGCTGGTGCAGTGGCCGCAGCGCTTCGGCCCCGCCGGCACGCTCCACGACCCCTGGCATGTGGTGGACATCATGCCGACCCTGCTGGAGGCCGCCGGGGCCGCCTATCCGGCAGAGCTGGGCGGCAACGCCGTTCAGCCGCTGGACGGCGAGAGCTTCCTCGGCGCCCTCAACGGACAGGGGACGCGCCGGGAGCAGCCGATCTATTGGGAGCATGAAGGCAACTGCGCCGTGCGGGTTGGCGACTTCAAGCTGGTCCGCCAGTTCGGCCAGGACTGGGAACTCTATGACATGGAGGCGGACCGCACCGAGCTCGACAACCTGGCGGGCAAGAACGCGCCGCTGGAAGCCAAGCTCAAAGCCGAGTACGAGGGCTGGGCCGAGCGGGTCGGCGTGCTCGACTGGGCCGAGGTCTTCCCAAGGCTGCAGGCGGCCTGGGGTCTCGACGACCCCTCTGGTTAGCGCTCTAGATGGCAGCAGAGACGACCCGCTTCGCCCCCTCGCCCAGCGGCGCGCTGCACCTGGGCCACGCCTACTCCGCCCTGTTCAGCGCCGCCGCCGCAGGGTCGGACGGGCAGTTCCTCCTCCGCATCGAGGACATCGACCAAGGCCGCTGCCGCCCCGAATTCGAGGATGCCATCGCCGCCGACCTTGCCTGGCTCGGCCTCGACTGGCCGCAGCCGGTGATGCGCCAGTCCGAACGCCAACCGGCTTACCAGGCGGCGCTCGACCGGCTGCAGGAGGCGGGCCTGCTCTATCCCTGCTTCTGCACCCGCAAGGACATCCAGCGCGAGATTGCCGCCGCGGCCTCGGCGCCCCATGGTCCCGAAGGGCCGCTCTATCCTGGCATCTGCCGCGGGCTCAGCCCGGCCGAGCAGGCCGACCGCAAGGCCGCCGGTCAGGCCTTCCACCTGCGGCTCAATGTCGAAGCGGCGCTTGCGCGCTGCGGCGACCTCACCTGGTTCGAGGAGGGCGCGGGGATGCAGCCGGCACGCCCCGCGCTGCTCGGCGACGTGGTGCTGGCGCGCAAGGACATCGGCACCAGCTATCATCTGGCGGTGGTGGTCGACGATGCCGACCAGGAGATCAGCCTGGTGACCCGCGGCGAGGACCTGAAGCACGCGACGCACCTGCATCGCCTGCTGCAAGCGCTGCTCGATCTGCCGGTGCCGCGCTGGCGCCACCATCCCCTGGTGCGCGACGAGGCCGGCGAACGTCTGGCCAAGCGCCACGCGGCCTTGTCCCTCAGAACCTTGCGCGAGCAGGGCGAGACGCCGGAAAGCTTGCGCCGCCGCCTGGCCGGCGACGGCCTGCCCTTGCCGACCTAGTCGACCGGCACCCGCAGTCCGGCGGCGATCTCAGCGTAGTGCGCCTCGTCGTCCGGGCCCAGCTCGCCGTGGCGCATCAAGAGATCGATGTTGACCAGCGCGCTGTCCGGGCAGAACTCCTCGCTCTCGCTCAACATGCGGCGCAGCTCGTCGACGCTGAGGAGGTCGAACGAGGAGACCTCGCCGTCGCGGTTCACCGGCAGCTCGTTGTGGCCCAGGCTGAGGTCGAAGCAGAAGAGCACGTCGTCATGAAAGCCGAACTCGGTCGTGCCGCGGAAGCGCACCATGCCGACCGGCCGGGCGCGGCGCGCGACGAAGGCCTCGAAGCCGGCCTCCTCCCAGGACTCCTTGATCAGGTTGTCCTCCAGGCTCAGCCCATGGGGCTGCCCGCCGGCGATGAGCTGGTCGAGCTTGCCCGGAAACGCGGTCTTCTGGTCGGAGCGCCGGGCGGCCCAGACGGACAAGCCCTCCACCCCCTGGACGATGCCGTTGACATGCACCCCGAAGGTGCGGATGCCGAAGCTCTGCGCGGCGCTGCGCTCGATCAGCAGCAAGGGCTGCTCGCCCCAGCTCCGCACCAGAGGATAGAGCTCGTTGCGCAGCGGCGGCAGGTCGCCGCGCTCGGCCAGCTCGGCGACCAGCTCGCGCAGCGCATCGCTGCGATGGCTGGGCGTGCGCAGGCTCGGCGAGAGCTCGATCCCCTCTTCCACCCGGACGAAGAGCCGCTCGAACTCACGCAGCTTGGCCGCGAAAGACGGCTCCATGCGGCCCATCCGGCGCCCCTCCACCAGGAAAGGCACCAGATCGTCGAGGCCGCCCGGCAGGTTTACCGAGACGCGGTCACGCAGGCTCATTGAGTCCGAGTTGCAGCTAGTACTTCTGGGAAATCAGCACCGTATGGACGCCATATATCTGCTCCATGCAGCGCGCAAGATATTCCGCCCGCTGCCAAGCCAGACCGGCGACTTGAAAGTCGATCGAAAGCTCTTCGTCCTGATCGTGCTGGGGCGCCAGAAGATCGCTGTGCCAGCGCAAGGGCACCAGGCCGTTCTTGGCGAACAGCCCGATGACGTTCGGAAGCAAGCCGGGCTCTGCCGCGGCCTTCACCGAATAACAGTGGACGGGTGGTTGGGGGTTGCTTGCCGGGCGCACTTCGCGTCGCGCGGCGGGCACAGCCTGCTGCTGTGGCTCATGGGTCATAAGCATCTGCCTTGCCTCTCATGAGGGTGGAAAACGAAAAGGGACTATCCCGGCGCTTCAGACGAGCACCGGGCCGCTAATTCGCTTCCACTGAGAGCCAAGGTGTTTCATGACCCAAGGATAGTACCCCTTCGGGCCAAAAAGGTCAATCTTGCTGGCCCTTTCCGGTTCAGGAACCGGCTTCCCGGGCGACGATGCGCACGGCGATCTCGACCGGATCGGGGATCACGCTGGTGTCGGCGAACATGCCCTGGCCGACGCCGTAGTCGGTCCGGTTGATCGTCACCGAGCCCTCGGCCGTGGCGAGGCGCGCGCCCGGCGCACCCTCCAGCACCAGGGTGAAGGGCAGCACGATGGGCAGCGTCTGGTCGCGCAGGGTCAAAGTGCCGCGGGCCTCGTATTGCCCGTCACCAAGGGTGGTAACGTCGTTTGCCTCGAAGACGGCGGAGGGCCAGACGGCAACGTCGAAGAGGCCATTGGACCTCAGCGCGTTGTCACGATCGGTGTTGCCGCTCTCGACGCTGGCCATGTCGATCTCGACGACGAAGCTGCTTCCCGCCGGATCCTCCGGGTCGAAGGTCACGTCGGCCGTAAACTGCTCGAAGCCGCCCACGACAGGCATCCCGCTCTGCGTCGCCGTGAAGCTGACGGCGCTCTCAGGATAGTCGACCTCCCATAGCGGCGGCGGGTCCGCCCAAGCGGAGCCTACGAAGGGGGCCAGCAAGACAAGGGCAATCGCCGTGAAACGCATAAGACACTGACTCCCGGACAGCATGGTCCCTCCGGGGCCTTGCCGCCGCGGACGGCCCCGAACCCACGCGATGCTATCTAGGCGTCGGACCGCGCCGTCCAAGGGATCCCATGACTAGACAGGTAGGGCCGAGTTGTCTTGACGAGTGTGCCAAGCGACGGATTAAATGGGACAAATTTTGAGACCACGTCGGTTTGGCTTGATTGGGCAAAGCAATGGGGAAGTTCCTCACGAAGGACGCCTTTCTGGGCAGAGTGCCGCGTGACCAGACGGCTGGAGCCGACGACGGCTCTGTCCGTCCGTTGGCGGGCTGCGATCTCGCGACCTTTGGCGCAGGGCCCGCCTGGTCGGTCGAGGCGGCCTTTCGACGTCAGCCCGGCGTCCTGAAGACCACCATCGGCTATGCCGGCGGCGACCTTCCAAATCCGAGCTATCTGGACGTTTTCTGCGAGCAAAGCGGCCATGCCGAGGCGGTTCAAGTCCGCTACGACCGCAGCCGCATGACCTACAGCGACCTGCTGGAGGTCTTCTGGAACTGCCACGATCCGACGCAGCTCAATCGGCAGGGCCCGGATATCGGCATTCAGTATCGCTCCGTCATCTTCTGCCACAACGGTGCCCAGACCATGCTGGCGAGGCGCTCGCGCGATCAGAAGGAACGGGGCGGCCTCTTCCTCAGGCCGATCGTCACCCAGATCGAGCTGCTGCAGCACTTCTGGCACGCCGACGAGACGCCGCAGAGCCCTCCCGTCGGGCGGGAAGACGCCAAGAGGCCCGCTTCGGCAGCGAAGGTCAGCAAGCCCCGCTGAGGCGCTTGAGGTAAGCGAAGGCGGCGCGCATCCCCATGGCCTCGCCGCCTACGGGGCGGCCGGCCGTCGTCTTCGTGTTCCAGGCCATCAGATCGATATGCGCCCAGGGGCGCTCGGGCTCGACAAAGGCCTCGAGAAAGAGCGCGGCGATGATGGCGCCCCCGAAGCTGTGGTCGGCGATGTTGTTGAGGTCGGCCACGCTGCTTTTGAAGTGCGGCTTGTAGGCTTGATGCAAAGGCATGCGCCAGAGGGGATCGTGCTCCTCCAGGCCGGCCGCAAGCAGCTCCTCAGCCAGCTTGTCGCTGTTGCAGAACAGCGCCGGCAGCTCGGTGCCGAGGGCGATCCGGGCGGCCCCGGTCAAGGTCGCGTAGTCGAGAATGACCTCGGGCCAAAGCTCGCTGGCCCTGGTCAGGGCATCGCAGAGGATGAGCCGGCCCTCCGCATCGGTGTTGCCGACCTCGACGGTCAGGCCCTTGCGCGTCTGCAACACGTCCAGCGGCCGGAAGGCGTCGCCGGAAACGGCGTTCTCCACGGCCGGGATCAGCACCGACAGCCTGAGCGGCAACCCGCTTGCCATCACCGCCTTGGCCAGGCCCAGCACCTGGGCAGCACCGCCCATGTCCTTCTTCATCAGCTTCATGCCGGCCGCCGGCTTGAGGTCCAGTCCGCCGGTATCGAAGCAGACACCCTTGCCGACCAGGGCAACCAACGGCCCCTCCTGCCCCCAGCTCAGCTCGATCATGCGCGGCGCCCGGCTGGCGGCGCGTCCCACCGCATGAACGGCGGGATAGCCCTCCGCTAAGAGCGCGTCGCCGGTCAGGACCTTGCACTCGCCGCCGTACTCTTCGGCCAGGCTTCGCGCCGTCTCCGCCAGCTCCTCCGGGCCGAGATCGCCGGCCGGCGTGTTGATCAGATCGCGCACCAGATAGACCGCCTGGGCGAGCTGCATGGCCTCGTCGGCCGCACCCCCGCTGGGCACGACCAGCCTTGCGCGCGTCTTCTCCTCCGTCCGGTAGCGCTGAAAGCTGTAGGCGCCGAAGGCCCAGCCCAGCATCACCGAGCTCATGGCATCGGCATTGAGATCGCCGGCCAAGACGTAGTCGAGCGGCGGCAGCGACAGAGGCAAGTCGCCATAGGCGAAGGGATCTCCCGGCTCGCCCCGCGCCGCCAAGGCCATGGCAATGCCGTTTTCGCCCGGCAGAACGCAGCTACTGCCCGGCTCGGCCGCAAAGCCCTGAGCCGTGACCCAGGCGCGCAGTTGCGGATCCTGCTGCTTCAGCCAGGTGCTGAAATCGTCGCTGCGAAACAGATAGAGAGGGACCGGCGCCCCCTCGCTCTCGCTGATCAAGTAGTCCGTGGCGGTACTTGCCAAGGCTGTCTCTCCCAATAGGGTTGGCTGGCGGCGGGCCCACAATGGGGCGATGCGAGGAGGTGAAGGTGGCACAGACTAACGGGGATGCGGGTGAAGACAAGCTCACCCTGGTGATCGGCAACAAGAACTACTCGTCGTGGTCATTGCGGGCCTGGCTGGCGCTGGAGATGACCGGCGCGCCCTTCGAAGAGGTCGTCATCCCGCTCGACCGGGACGACACCGCGGCGGCCATCGCCGCGCAGTCGCCAAGCCGCCGCGTCCCGGTCTTGAAGCATGGTAGACTGGCGATCTGGGACAGCCTAGCGATCGCCGAGTATCTCGCCGAGCTCTATCCAGAGGCAGCGCTCTGGCCGAGCGACCGGCTGGCACGCGCGCAGGCGCGCGCGGTGACCGCAGAGATGCACGCCGGCTTCGCCGTTCTGCGCAAGCAAATGCCGATGGACCTGCGGGCGCGGCACGACCTGCCGACGATGACCCCCGATCTCGCCGCGGACGTCGCGCGGACCTGCCAGATCTGGCAGGACTGCCGGGCGGGTTTCGGCCAGGACGGCGACTTTCTGTTCGGCGCTCCCAGCATCGCCGACGCCTTCTTCGCCCCGGTGGTCAGCCGCTTCCTTACCTATCGTCCGGAGCTGCCGGAGATGGCCGAGCGTTATCTCGCAACGGTCTGGAACTGGCCGGCGATGCAGTCTTGGGCCGCCGCAGCCGAGCAGGAGCCCTGGCACATCGAGAACCCCTGAGGGCGCGAGCCTACGGCCCCCGCACCAGCGCGTGGCCGACCTCCCGGTAAAAACGCTCGGCACCCGGATGGAGCGGAACGCTCAAGTTGTTGAGCGCCGAATTGAGCTGGATCAGCGCGCCTTTCGGGTGACTGCGGTCGAGCGTGTCCCGGGCGTTTGCATGCCAAAGGGCTCTGGTCATGGCATAGACTAGGTCGTCCGACAGATCGTCGGAGACGATGAGCTGCGCCCCGACGGCCAGGGTGCGGGTGTAGGCGACGCCGAGATAGGTGCCGGCCCTGATTTCGGTCTTGGCCAGGAACAGGCTGTTGCCGACCAGCGCGTCGGCTTCCGGGCCCTCGATCGGGACCAAGGAGATCGAGTGCTGCCGCGCCAGCACCTCGATGGCACGTGCCGGGGCGCCGGCGACGAAGAAGAAGGCGTCGAGCTCGCCGGTCCGCACCATCTCTGCTGCGATGCCTGGCTCTTCGTGACTGATCTCCACGTCGTCCGGTCCGAGACCGTAGGCCTCCAGGATCTTCCACGCCATGACCAGCGTGCCGGAGCCTTCCCGGTCCAGCGACACGCGCTTGCCCTTGATGTCGGTGACGTAGCGGATGCCGCTGCCGGCCGAGACCACCAGGTGAAAGGCTTCCGGAAAGAGATTGGCCACGCTGCGCAGGGACTGCTTCGGCGTGCCGGCGAAGAGCTCGATCCCGTTGTAGGCCCAGTAGGCGATGTTCGCTTGGCAGAGCGCCGCATCGAGCAGGCCGTCGGAGATGCGGTGCACGTTGTCGACCGAGCCCTTGGTCGAGTCCGCCACCACGATCAAGCCCGGCACCCCGCAGGCGCCCTCCTCGTCGCAGGCGCGGCTGCCCGGCGGCTGGCTGACGATCCGCCCGATGATGGTTCCGATGGGGAAGTAGGTCCCGGCGGCCGAGCCCGTGCCGAGCCGCAGCAGAGTGACCGGTTCGGCCTGCGCACGGCCCGGGGCCAGCGCGCCGGACAAGGCCAACATGGAACCGGCGGACAGGAAACGACGACGGGAAAGGGCCATTGAGATCGGCTTCGCTCTGGTCACGCTAGGACAATAGGACGGCGGGCTTGGGACGGCCAGACAAACAACCGCGAGGCCATCGCTTTGTCGACTTGTGCGACAGCGACAGTCCGCTATCGTCGGTGCGAGAGAGGGACTTGGCCGAGAGGACGCGGCTCGGTCCCGCAAGGGCAGGGGTTACGGCGAAGGCGGCGCCATGAACATTGCGCAGCTTCTCAAGCGAAGCGCCTTGAGCCATGCAGGCAGGCCGGCGATCGCCGTCGGCAGGCAGGTGACGGCAGACTATAGGGGTCTGGCGGGGCGTGCCGCCAAGCTGGCCGACCATTTGCGAAACAAGCTCTCGCTGCTGCCGGGCGAGCGGGTCGCCGTGGCGATGAAGAACTGCCCGCAATATCTGGAAGTGCTTTACGGCATTTGGTGGGCAGGGCTGGCGGCCGTGCCGATGAACGCCAAGCTCCATGCCCGCGAGTTCGCCTACATGCTGAGCCACTCCGGCGCTCGCCTCTGCTTCGTCACGGCCGACTTGCAGGAGAGCTTGGCGAGCGCGATCGACGATGCCGACAGCAAGGCCGGCCTTATTGTCGCCGGCTCGGCAGACTACGAGGCGTTCTTCGCCGGCGAAGAAATGGCGCTGGTGCCGGCGCGCCTGGATGAACTCGCCTGGCTGTTCTACAC
>JANQIA010000456.1 GCA_028282405.1 Rhodovibrionaceae bacterium | reverse complement strand
GCCGAGCACCTCTTGAATCTGGTCGGACTGGCCGAAGCGGCCGACAAGCTCTGCGGCTATCTCTCCTATGGCGATCCCAAGCGGGTCGAGCTGGCACTCAGCCTGGTGAACGAGCCGCGCCTTTTGCTGATGGACGAGCCCACCGCCGGGATGGCACCGGACGAACGCCGGGCCCTGATGGACCTGGTGGTGCGGTTGGCCCGCGAGCGCGAATGCGGGGTGCTCTTCACCGAGCACGACATGGACGTGGTCTTCGGCTATGCCGACCGCATCCTGGTGATGCAGTCCGGCCGCCGCATCGCCGAGGGACCGCCCGACGCCATTCGCGACAATCGCCAGGTGCAAGCCGTCTACCTGGGCCAGGACTTCGCGCTCGAGCCGGTGCCGGGCAACGTGCGGGGGGCCGCCTGAGATGGCCGAGCCGCTCGAAGTGCAGAGCTTGAACAGCTACTACGGCAGCGCCCAGGCGCTGTTCGACGTCTCGCTCCAGGTCGCGTCGGGCGAGGCGGTGGTCCTGCTCGGGCGCAACGGAGCCGGCAAGTCGACGACCCTCAAGAGCATCATGGGCCTGGTGCCCCGGCGAGACGGCAGGCTGCGCTTCGGCGGGCGCGACATCGCCGCGATGCAGTCCTATCGCATCGCACGCTTGGGCCTCGGCTATGTGCCGGAGGAGCGGCGCATCTTCGCCGCCCTGACGGTCGAGGAGAACCTGCTGGTCGGCCAGAAGGAGCAGGCGCAAAACGGCGACGGCCGGAGCAATCCCTGGAGCTTCGAGCGGCTGTTCCAGCTCTTCCCTAATCTGGCGGAGCTGCGCGGCCGCCTGGGCGGCCACATCTCCGGCGGCGAGCAGCAGATGCTGACCATCGCCCGCACGCTGATGGGCAACCCGAGCCTGCTGCTGCTCGACGAGCCCTCCGAAGGGCTGGCGCCGATCATCGTCCAGCAGCTCGGTGCGGCGATCAAAGAGCTCAAGGACATGGGCCTCTCGCTCCTGCTGTCGGAGCAGAACCTGAAGTTCGCCTCGGCCATCGGCGACCGCGCTTATGTGCTGGAAAGCGGGCATGTGCGCTTCGCCGGGACGGTCGACCAGCTGCTGGCCGATGAGGAAGGGAGGCGCCGGTGGCTCAGCCTTTAGCCAAAGCCGCGCCTCCGGGGACGCCGCTGCGCGTCGGCGTCGACATCGGCGGCACCTACACGGACCTGATTGCCCAAGGCGGTGCCGAGGGCGTGGTGCGCCTGGCCAAGACGCCGACCACACCAGGTGACCCGGCCGAGGGGGTGATGAATGCCCTCGCGGAAGCGGGTCTCGATCTCGGCGCCGTCGACGTCATCGTCCACGGCACCACAATCACCACCAACGCCTTCATCGAGCGGCGCATCGCCAAGGTCGGCCTGATCACCACCGCAGGCTTCCGCGACATCCTTGAGCTTGGCCGGCGCACCCGGCCGCAGCCCTATGGCATGACCGGCGCGTTCGAACCGCTCATCCCGCGCGAGCTGCGCCTGGAGGTAGCCGAGCGCATCGATGCCGAGGGTCAAGTGCTCCAGCCTCTCGACCCGAACGAGGTGAGGGCCAAGGCACGGCAGCTTGTCGAGGCCGGCTGTGAGGCGCTGGTCATCCACTTCCTGCATGCCTACGCCAACCCAAGCCACGAGCTTGCGGCGCTGGCGGCGGCGCGGGAGGTCTGGCCCAACGCTTTCGTCACCGCAGGGCATCAACTGCTCTCGGAGTTTCGCGAGTACGAGCGCGGCTGCACCGCCAGCATCAACGCTGCCGTGCAACCAACCTTGGCGCGCTATCTCGAAAGCTTGCAACGGCGGCTGCGTGCCGGCGGCTACCGCCACGATCTTCTGGTCATGCTCGGCAACGGCGGCGCGACCTCGGCCGAGATTGCCTGGGAAGAGGCGCTGAAGTCGGTCATGTCCGGCCCGGCCTCCGGCGTCATCGCGGCGAGCTGGATCGCGCGGCAGAGCGGGCTCGACCAGGTCATTACCTACGACATGGGCGGCACCTCCTCGGATGTCGGCCTCATCCTCCAGGGCGAGCCGAGTATCAGCTCGGAGCGCGAGATCGATTATGCCATGCCGGTCCATGTGCCCATGGTGGACGTGCACACCATCGGCGCCGGCGGCGGCTCCATCGCCTTTCTCGACGAAGCCGGACTATTGCAAGTTGGCCCGCTGAGCGCCGGTGCCTTGCCGGGACCGATCTGCTACGGCCGCGGCGGGATGGCGGTGACGGTGACCGATGCCAACTTCCTGCTCGGGCGCTTGTCGCAAAGCCGGCTCACCGGCATTGCGCAACCGGCCACGGCGGCAGAGGTCGAAGCGGCCTTGGCGCGCGACATCGGTGCCGGCCTCGGACTCGGGCCGCTGGAAGCGGCAGAGGCGGTACTGCGCATCGCCAACCAGAAGATGGCCGGCGCCATCCGGCTGGTCAGCCTGGAGCGCGGCCACGACCCGCGCGACTTCACGCTCTTCGCCTTCGGTGGTGCCGGGCCGCTGCATGCCGCTGCTCTGGCGAGAGAGCTTGCCGTTCCGCGCGTGTTGGTACCGCCGCGCCCGGGGGTGGCCAACGCGCTCGGGTGCCTGGTGGCCGATGCTAGGCGGGACTTCGTCAAGACGCTCAACGTGCCACTCTCAAAGCTCGACGAAAGCGAGCTGCGCGAGACCTTCGAAGCGCAGGTTGCCGCCGGCGAAGCCTCGCTGGCCGAAGAGAAGACGGAGTTCGCAGCCGTCGAAGCGCAGCACAGCGCCGACATGCTGTTCCGCGGCCAGACCCATCTGCTGCGCGTCGCCCTGCCGGGGCCGAACGTCAGCAAGGACGAGCTCGCCCGTCTGTTCGACGCCGCCTTCCACGCCCGCTTCGCGGTCAGCCTCCCGGAGATCGAGGCGGTGGTGGTGAACCTCAACACCACTTTGGTCGGGCGCCACGCCGATCACCTGGCCGGCCAGACTGAGGGTGTAGGCGACGGCAGCCTTGAGGAAACGCTGGTCGAGCGGCGCCCGGTCTGGTTCAACGGGGCCATGCAGGACACTCCGGTCTACGGCCGCCAGCGACTGACGCCAGGCATGGCCTTCGATGGGCCCGCCATCGTCGAGCAGCTCGACGCCACCACGGTGGTTGAGCCGGGCGACCGGGCCGAGATCGACACCCACGGCAACCTCATCATCACGATCGGGGAGGGCAGCGCGTGAGCAGCGTCGATCCCGTCACCCTCACCGTCATCCAGAACGGCTTGCAGCAGGTCTGCAACGAGATGGACATGGCCTTCTCGCGCGCCGCCTTCAGCCCGGTGATCGCCGAGGCCAACGACCGCTCCGACGGCATCTACGAGGCCGAGACCGGTGCCTTGATCGCCCAGGGCGAGCTTGGCCTGCCGATCTTCGTCGGCACCATGCAGGAGTCGGTGGCCGCGGTCATTCAGTACATCGCCGAGGGCCGGACGGCAGCGCCGGAAGAGGGCGACGTCTACATCGTCAACGACCCCTATCTCGGCGGCACCCACCTGATGGACGTGCGCTTCGTCCGGCCATTCTTCCATCAGGGCAAGCTGTTCTGCTGGCTGGCCAACACCGGGCACTGGCCGGATATCGGCGGCATGACGCCCGGCGGCTTCTCGGCTCAGGCGACGGAGATCGAGCAGGAGGGCCTGCGCCTCCCGCCCGTGAAGCTCTTCAAGCGCGGCATGATGGATCCCGAGATCTACGCCATCATCACCGCCAACATCCGCATCGCCGATCAGCGCATCGGCGACATCAAGGCCCAGGCGGCGGCGCTCGACGTCGGCGCGCGGCGCTTGAGCGCTATGCTGGAGCGCTACGGCGAGCCGACGGTGCGCGACTCTCTCGGGGCCTTGCGGGAGGCGGCGGAGACCCGCATGCGGGCCAAGATCGCCGCCATCCCCGATGGCACCTACCGGGCCGAGGCCTTCGTCGACAGCGACGGCGTGGTCGACGAGCCGCTGCGCATCGCCCTGACCGCCCACGTGACAGGCGAGGAGATCGCCTTCGATTTCGAGGGCTCCAGCCCGCCCTGCCGCGGGCCGATGAACTCGGTCATCGCCACCACGCGATCGTCTGTCTACCTGGCCATGAAGCACATCTTCCCGGAGGTGCCGATCAACGCCGGCACCTTCGCGCCGATCAAGATCGCCGACCCCGAAGGCACCTTCCTCTACGCTCGCTATCCGCGGCCGGTGTCGGGCTGCGCCGCCGAAGTCTCGCAGCGCATCGCCGAGGCGGTCTTCGCCGCCTTGGTGCAGGCCATCCCCGAGCGGGTGACCGCGGCGCCGGCCGGCACCAGCGGCAACTTCGCGCTCGGCGGTTTCGATCCGGCGCGCAACAAGAGCTACGTGATGTATCACATCACCGGCGGCGGCTACGGCGGCAATGCCGAGCAGGACGGGCTTACCTACGGCTGCTCGACCATCGGCATCTCCAAGAGCGCGCCGCTCGAAGTGTTGGAGCAGCAGTATCCGGTGCTGTTCGAACGCTATGCCCTGCGCGAGGGCTCGGGCGGGGCCGGCGAACATCGCGGCGGCTTCGGCCTCAGCTATGCCGTCAGCCTGCGCCGCGGCGAGGCCACGGCCTCATTCGTCATGGACCACGGACGGCTCGGTCCCCAGGGCGCCTTGGGCGGCGAGGACGGCGCGCCCAACCAGGTGCGCATCGAGAAGGCGGACGGCACGATCTATCGCCCCGACCACCTCTCCAAGGACCAGGGCATCCGCATTGCAGAAGGCGACCGGGTGGTCATCGATACGCCGGGCGGCGGCGGCTACGGCAACCCTGTGTTGCGCGCCCCGGAGGAGGTGTTGCGCGATGTGGCGCGCGGCTACTACACCATGGAACAGGCAAAAGAGCTTTTCGGCGTCGTCCTTCTGCCGCCGGCTGCCGGGGAGACAGCCTACCGGCTCGATCGGCAGGCTACCGAGGCCTTGCGGCGCCCGGGCCTGGCGGCGCAGTGAACGAGTAAGAGACCAAGCCATGTTTATGGATTTCGCAACGCGCAACGGCCTTCCGGGGGTGCCCCGAGCCTTATGGCGGCTGATTCCGGGCCTGCGGCCGAAGAAGCGCAACCTCGAGCAGCGCCTGGCGCAGTTTCCCACCGAGAACCTGCCGCTCGACGGCAAGCTGACCATCCGCTGGAACCAGCACCAGGTGCCCTTCATCGAGGCGGAGAGCGACCGGGATCTGGCCTTCGCGCTCGGCATGGTCCACGCCCACCTGCGCGGCGTGCAGCTCATGCTGTTCCAGCGCGCGTCTCAGGGCCGGCTGTCGGAGATGGGCGGCCCCTTCGCCAAGCACGTCGACCATACCCTGCGCATCATGAGCTTCAGCCTGCCGGCCGAAGAGATCGAGCGCGACATGCCGGAGGCCACAAGGGTTTGGACCCAAGCCTTCGCCGACGGCATCACGCTCTACCAGGATCGCCTGACCGACCGGCCGCCTGAGATGGCCTTGCTTGGCGTCGACTTCGAGCCCTGGACGATCCGCGACGTGCTGACCGCCGGTCGGCTGATCGGCGCCGACTTCAATTGGCTGACCCAGGTGGCGCTGCTGGAAAAGCGCGGCCAGCCCGACTTCAAGGAGATCTGGCGCCGTATGCTGGAAGCCGGCGCCAGCAACAGCGGCACCTTCCGCAGCGAAGCGCAGCGCGAGGCGCTGAGCGGGCTGATCATGAAGACCAACCGCGCCGGCAGCAATTCGGTCGCCATCTCGCCGGAACGCAGCGCGAGCGGCTCGGCCATGCTGGCCAACGACCCGCACCTCGGCTTCGCGCTGCCCAATCTCTGGGTTCTCGCCGGGATGAAGTCGCCGAGCTACGACGTGGTCGGCTTCATGCTGCCGGCCATGCCCTTCGTCTGCGTCGGGCGCAATCCCGATCTGGCCTGGGGGGCGACCAACCTGCGCGCCGCCTCGACGGATATGTACGACGTCTCGAAGCTGCCGCCCGAGGAGTTCTCCAGCGAAGAGACGGTGATCAAGAATCGCTTCGGCCTCAATTCGAAGATGAAGATCCGGCGCACGCGCTTCGGCCCGGTGATCTCCGACTCAAAGCTCATCCCCTCGAAGAAGGGCGAGTCCATCGCCATGCGCTGGATCGGCTATCAGCCGACCGATGAGATCACCGCCATGCTGCGCCTGGCGCGCGCGCGCAATGCCGAGGAGTTCCGCCACGCCTTCGTGAACTACGGCGTGCCCGGGCAGAACTTCCTCTTCGCCGCCAAGGACGGCGACATCGGCAAGGTTATGGCCGTGACCCATCCCAACCGCGGCGGCTTCCCGCAGGACGACCCGGTGATGGACGCGACCGATCCGAAGAACGACTGGAACGGCCTGGTCGGCGTGCTGCAACTGCCGAACGTGCTCAATCCCCCGGACGGCGTGCTGGTCTCGGCCAACAACCGGCCCGAGGACGGCGAGATTCCCATCGGCTTTCTCTATGCCGGCGAGGGCCGCTTCCTGCGCATCCATGAAATCCTGAAGCAGACCGAGAAGCTCTCCCTCGAAGACCTCTTCGATCTGCAGAAGGACACCCGGGCACCGGAAGCGGCGGCCCTGGGCCAGGGCCTGCTCGCGGAGATCGACCAGCTTGCAATCAACGGAGAGGCCAAGGCGCTGCTCGAAGCCCTGCGGGCGTGGGACGGCGACTACCGCGCCGACTCCAAGGGGGCGGTTTCCTTCGAGATGCTGCTCTACCACGTGGTCGGCCTGCTCTATACCCAGGAGCGGGACCTCTCCTTGAGCGACCACATGAGCGAGTGGAACTTCTTCACCACCTTCCTCATCCAGGACCTCCGGAAACTGGCCGAGGAAGAACGTCGGATCATCCTCAAGAACGCCGTCGAGGCAGCGGTGCAGGATGCCAAGCGCTTCGACAGCTGGGGCGAAATGCATCAGCTCGAGATCGCCCACGTGCTCGCCAACCTGCCCTTCGTTGGCAAGGCCTACTTCATCGAGCGCATTCCCATCGGCGGCTCCCGCCAGACGCCGATGAAGATGGCGCACGCGCTCAACAACCAGGCGCACAAGACCGACTTCGGGCAGATGGCGCGCCACATCTCCGACATGGCCGACCCGGACGCCAACTGGTTCGTCATCGTCGGCGGGCAGGACGGCTGGGTCGGCAGCGAGAACTACATCGATCAGGTGCCGATGTGGCGCGCGGGGGAGTACATCCGCATGCCCCTGACGGCTGAGGCCGTGCAGGCGGAGTTTACCCACGTGCAAAACATGGAACCCGGCAAAAGCGGCCCGCTGGAGAAGCCGAAGGCGATTGCGCGCACCACTGACGAGCCGGCCACCGAGCCCGACAAGAAGGCGGCTGAGTAGGGTCGGCTTCGAGCCTAGCGGGCTCAAGCGGTCGACACCCCTCTGCTCGTCACCGCGGAGGAGCCTCGCGAGAGGCGACATCCGGGGTCCATGGAGAAGCCTGCGCGGGCCGATGGATAGACCCCAGCTCAAGGCCGGGGTGACAAGTGAGAGGAGTGGTGAGAGCGGCAGAGTAGGGACTAAAGTACAGCGTCCGTCGCGTGAAAATTGAGCCGGATCAAGGACTCCTGCCAGCCCAATCGCCGAAGCTTCGCCGCCAGCTCAGTCACAGGGAGGCTTGGGCCATTTCAGTTCGACAGTGTTTCGCGCGGCGCTGCCGCGCCTTCGGCGCGCGTCTTGTCCTGGCGCTCGCTATCGCCGGCCTTGCAGCCGTCAGCGCAGTCCAAGCGGAAAACTCAGTCGAGGCCGGCGTTGCCCTGGTTCACGAAGGCCGCGCCGGCGAAGCGCGCTCTCTCTTCGCCGAGTTGGCCGAAGGCGGCGATGCGGTGGCCATGTATCATCTGGGCGCCCTGCACTATGTCGGCCTGGGCGGGCCGGAGGACCTGAAGCAGGCCGCCTTCTGGTACGATCAGGCGGCAGAGGCCGGCGTGCCGGAAGCCAAGCTCGCCCTCGGCTCCATGCTGTTCAACGGGAAGGGCGTAGCCAAGAACTTCACCGAAGCGCTCCGGCTCTTTTCGGAAGCGGCCGAGGCCGGCTTGATCGCGGCGCAGTACAATCTCGCGCTGATGCACGCCGCAGGCCTGGCGCACAGCAAGGAATACGGTGCCGACGAGGACCGGCCGCGCGCCTACAAGTGGTTTACCATTGTCCTGGCCCAGCTCGACGAAGGCGACGAGCGGGCGGCGGTGGAGGAGGGCTTCACCGTCCTCAAGAACGAGATGACCTACGAGGAGATCGCTCAGGGCAAGGCCCTGGCGACCGCCTGGCTCGACAGCCACGCCATCGAGGAGACGGCCCAATGACGCTTCGCACGGCTTTGATGACCCTCGCCGCCTGCCTGTTCACGCTCGGCAGCGCCTCCGCGCAACAGGCCGGCGACGGCAAGGCCTTCGAGGAGCTGGCCCGCGAGGTTCCCGGCTTCCGCATGATCGTAAATAAGCCGCCGGTGCCCGACACCGCCTTCTTCGATGCGGAGCGGGAGCGCACTTCGCTCAAGGACTTCGGCGGCAAGGCGCTGCTGGTCAACTTCTGGGCCACCTGGTGCACACCCTGCGTGCGCGAGATGCCGGCGCTGAACGCACTGGCCCGCGACCTTGGCGGCGACGATTTCGCCGTGGTCGCCATCGCCTCGGGGCAGCAGGTCGGCAAGCACCCGGACGTCTTTTTGCGGGAGCATCAGCTCGAAGCGCTCGATCTCTACACCGACCCCCATGCCAGCCTGATGGCTCTCTTCGAGACCAAGACCCTGCCGACGACCCTCTTGGTCGACCGCTCGGGCCGTATCGTCGGCGGCGTGATCGGCGAGACCGACTGGAATACGGACGAGGCCCGCGCGCTGCTCGCGCAGCTTATGACGGAAGAGTAGGGCGTCACCGACGCGGCAGCCTTACCTCCTATCGTCACCCCGGAAGAGCCTCGCGAGAGGCGATATCCGGGGTCCATGGATAGGCCGGGCGCGGTCTGATGGATGGACCCCGGCTCAAGGCCGGGGTGACGATTGGAGGTGTGGCGCTGCCAGCCTCACGTCCCGTGGAACAGGGACGGATAGAGGTGCGATAGCAGCAGCAGCCAGACGAACATGCTGCCGACGCTGAAGATGGTGGTGACCGAGATGGTGTCGGCGACGGGCTCGATCTTCTGCCCGTACTGGTTGGCCAGCATGTAAGTCGTCTTGGCGGTGGGAACGCAGGCCGCGACGACGGCCGCAACCGTCATCAGAGGGTCGAGGCCGAAGAGCTCACACAGCAGCAGGACTATGATGGGCAGT
>JANQIA010000415.1 GCA_028282405.1 Rhodovibrionaceae bacterium | reverse complement strand
GGATGCAAGCGACCCGGTCGAAACCAACTTCCCGCTCTTGCAACAAGGGGGCCGTCCACATATGGACCCCGGCTCGCTAACGCGTCCGGGGTGACAGTTTGTGGTGCGGCAACGCCGTCGGTTTCTCTCGAAATGCCATCCCGGCCGCACCAGCGAGCCGGGGTGACGACTTGTGGTGCGGCACGACTTGGTGTCACTCGGACCGTCACCCTTGGGCGAGGCCCTTTGGGCCGAGACCCGAGGGCTCGCGGAGCGAGTTGCCGAAGGCAGCGTTAGGCACGGTCCGGGCTGGTGGCTGGACCCCGGCTCGCGGGCTTCGCCCTTGGCCGGGGTGACATCTGAGGGGAGGCTCTAAGAACTGCCGCCGTTGGCGTCGCTGAGCACCTGCATGCGGACCAGAAAGTCCGGGTCTTTGACGATGCCGCTGCGTTCGGTGAAGGGCGCCTTCTTGATCTGATCGACCACGTCCATGCCCTCGAGCACCCGGCCCCAGACGGTGTACTGGCCGTCGAGCCCGCTGTTGCGCGCCAGCATGATGAAGAACTGGCTGTTGGCCGAGTTGAGGTTGGCGGCCCGGGCCATGCCGACGACGCCGCGCTCGAAAGGAATATCGGAGATCTCGGCCTCCAGATCGGGCAGTTTGGACTTGCCGAAGCCGGTGCCCGTCTTGTCGCCGCCCTGGGCCATGAAGCCGTCGATCACCCGGTGAAAGGGCGACTGATCGTAGTAGCCGGCCCGGGTCAGCTCTTTGATCTGCGCGATGTGCTTGGGCGCCACGTCGGGCAACATCTCGATGTAGACGGTTCCCTGGTCGGTCTCCATGACCAGGATGTTCTCCGGGTCCTTGCCCGGGAATTCTTGTGCTTGCACGCTTACGGTCCCTAGCAGTGCGGCGAAGATGATCGCGAGAAACTTCATGGCAGTCCTTTGCCTTGTGTCATGTAGCTCGGCGTCTCTGCGGAGCAATCTTGGCAAGAGCGAGACGCTCACGCAGGCGTGACGCAATAGCAAGACAAATACGCCCGAGCCAGCTCAAGGCGTCACCCCATAGCCGCCTGCAGGTTCGCATCCAGGCGGTCGAGGAACTGGTTGGTGGTCATCCATGTCTGATCGGGGGCGATCAGGAGCGCCAGGTCCTTGGTCATGGCGCCGCTCTCGACCGTCTCGATGCAGACCCGCTCCAGGGTTTCGGCGAAGCGCACCACCTCGGGCGTGTCGTCGAAGGCGCCGCGGTAGGCGAGGCCGCGGGTCCAGGCGAAGATCGAGGCGATGGGATTGGTCGAGGTCTCCTTGCCGTCCTGATGCAGGCGGTAGTGTCGGGTGACCGTACCGTGGGCCGCTTCGGCCTCGACGGTCTGGCCGTCCGGCGTCATCAGCACGGAGGTCATCAGGCCGAGCGAGCCGAAGCCCTGGGCCACGGTGTCGGACTGCACGTCGCCGTCGTAGTTTTTGCAGGCCCAGACGAAGCCGCCGTTCCACTTCATGGCGCAGGCGACCATATCGTCGATCAGCCGGTGCTCATACGTGATGTCAGATTCGGCGAACTTCTCTTTGAATTCGCTCTCGAAAACCTCTTCAAAGAGATCCTTGAAGCGGCCGTCATAGGCCTTGAGGATGGTGTTCTTGGTCGAGAGATAGACCGGCCAGCCGAGCGCCAGGCCGTAGTTCATGCAGGCGCGGGCGAAGCCGCGGATGCTGTCATCGAGATTGTACATGGAAAGCGCCACGCCGCCGCTGGGGAAGTCGTAGACCTCCCGCTCGATGGGTGCGCTGCCGTCCTCCGGCTCGAAGCGAATGGTTAGCTTGCCCTTGCCCGGGACGACGAAGTCGGTCGCCCGATACTGGTCACCGAAAGCATGACGGCCGATGACGATCGGCTTGGTCCAGCCCGGCACCAGCCGCGGAACGTTTTCGCAGATGATGGGCTGGCGGAACACCGTGCCGCCCAGGATGTTGCGGATGGTGCCGTTGGGCGAGCGCCACATCTGCTTGAGGCCGAACTCTTCGACCCGCTGCTCGTCCGGCGTGATGGTGGCGCACTTGACGCCGACCCGGTGCTGCTTGATCGCGTTGGCCGCATCGATGGTGATCTGGTCGTCCGTGCGGTCGCGCTCTTCGATGCCGAGGTCATAGTACAGCAGATCGACGTCGAGGTAGGGCAGGATGAGCTTTTCCTTGATGAAGGCCCAGATAATCCGGGTCATCTCGTCCCCGTCCAGCTCGACGATCGGATTCTTGACTTTGATTTTCTGCATGACACTCCGCTCTTTTTCGCCCCGATGAGGCGGCAGGGGCCGCTGCCGGGGCTCTTTTCACACTATGTTGCAGGGCACAATAATTGGCGCGGCGGCGGGCACAAGCCCTGCTTTCTGACGAGCTGGACTGCCTTTGGGCCGGGTCAGGTTTGGGTCAGATCTGGGCCGGATGAGGGGCGAATTGGGGGTCCGGGGCCTCGGCGAGCTGGGCGAAGAGCTCCTCGTTGGACGCCGCGACGGTGAAAAGGTTGCGGTGTTCGGGCCTGACGAACTTCTCGGCGAGCTGGTTGTCGACGAGCTGCAGCAGCAGATCCCAATAGCCTGCGTGATTGAGCAGGACGATGGGCATGTCGTGCAGCTTGAGCTGGCGCCAGGTGATGATCTCGAAGGTCTCGTCCAAGGTGCCGAAGCCGCCCGGCAGCACGCAAAAGGCATCGGCCAGCTCGAACATGCGCATCTTGCGCGTATGCATGTTCTCGACCACGTCCAGCACCTGAGCGCCGGTGTGGCCGATCTCGATCTCTTGCAGATGGGCCGGGATGATGCCGTGAACCATGCCGCGGTTTGCCAGGGCTCCGTCGGCCAGGCGGCCCATCATGCCGACGCGGCCGCCGCCGAAGATGACCTTGATGCCGCGGCGCGCGCATTCGGCGCCGAGCTCGTAGGCCAGATCGAGAAAATGCTCGGCACAGCGATGCGAAGACCCGCAATAGACGCAAAGGGCTGTGACTTCGGTCATAAAGTCTCTTCCATCGCTCCGGTTTGTCGATAGGGCTTACGGGCGGCCGGCGGCGTTGTCGTCTCTTTCGCGCCCAAAGAGCCAAGTCGTGGCAAATTTTGCGTCCTGCGCATCTTGCGTATTACGATGACGGAAAGAAGCATTCAAATGGTGAAAGCCAATGCGACCGAATAAGTCGCTGGAGATGTGGGCATGAGTTCGCGGTCGGTGGTCCTTCTGGCCGGGCTGGTGATCGCGGTGCTGGTTGGGGGCTACTTCCTTTTCGAGGGCGATAGCGCGGGCCCTCAGGGCGGTGCCGAGCAGGCCGGCACGGTCCAGCAACCCCTCGATGACACCGCCGAGTCGTCGCAGGAGGCGGACAGTGCGTCGCGCGTTTCATCGGAAACCGAGACCGAGACGGCAGAGCCCGCCTCAGACGGCCAGGATTCTGCAGAGCCGTCAGCGCCTGAGCAAGCAACAGCGGAGCCGGAGCCTGCGCCTCAGGCGAGCGATGCGCCGGAAACGACCGCCGATGGGCAGGAGCCGGCCGAGGACGTAACGACGGACGCGGCGACATCGCCCGAGACGACTCCGGCGCCGGACGCAGAGACAGAGGCACCGGCCGAGGCCGGCAGCCTAGCGGCCCCAGCCGAGAGGCAAGACGACCCCTCGCAGCCTACCGAGGAGGCCACGGCAGCCGCGGAACGCCCGAGCGGCGAGGACACGCAAGCCGTCGCTTCCCAAGAAGAGTCCGACAGTCTGCCGAAACAGAGCGAAGCACCCGCGGCCGAAGAGTCCGACTCGGACCGCGCGGAGGCGGAGACGCAAGAGTCTCAAGCGGCCGACACCGAACCCTCTGGGACCACCACTGAAACCGCGATGACCGAGCCTGCGGCGGAGCAATCCACGACGCAAAAGGCGGAGGAGGCGCAGGCTTTGGCGCAGCGCGAGCAGGAGGCCGCGGCGGAGACCGTCGTGGCGGCCTTGCCGAAGGCGCCGCTTCCCGAGGGCGACGAGACTGCCGGCGAGGAGCAAGACGAACAGGCCGAACCGGGGGCATCGCCGCCCTCCTTCGACGTGGTGCGCATCGAGCGCGACGGCGCCCTGGTGGCCGCCGGGCGCAGCCCGCGGGGCAGCCGCGTCTTCCTGCTGCGCGACGGCAAGGTGGAGGCCGAGGCCGAGGCCGACCGGCGCGGCAACTGGGTGCTGATTCTCGACCGGCCCTTGCCGCCGGGCGACCACGAGCTGCTGCTCGAAGCCCGCCTGCCCTCCGGCGAGACGATCCGCTCTTCCGAGCTGGTGGTGGCCTCCGTGCCGCGCGAAGCGACCGGGGACGATCGCACCCATGCCGATGCCGGGGAGACCGGGCAGGCGCCCAGCGACGAGTCAGCGGGTACGGAGGAGGCTGTGGCCATCGCAGTGCCGCAGGAAGGCGGCGGCGCCCGGGTGCTGCAAGGCCAGAACCAGGAGGAGAACGAGGGTCTTCGTACGCTCGGCCTGTCGATCCTCTCGGTCGACTACGACGCCGAGGGCTTCATCAAGGTGGCCGGGCGCGGCCTGCCGGGGGCAACCGTCCTGGCCTATCTCGACAATGCCTTGATCGGCCGGACCGAGGTCGCCGCCGACGAGCGTTGGCTGATTGAGCCTGAAGAGGCGGTCGAGGAAGGGCTCTACCAGCTTCGCGTCGATCAAGTGAACGATGCCGGCGAAGTGGTTGCCCGTTTGGAGACCGTCTTTGCTCGGACTCTGTTTATCGCCGACCTGCCGCTCGAGCGCATGGTGGTCGTCGAGCCCGGGAACAGCTTGTGGCGCTTGGCCCGACGCCTCTACGGCGAGGGCATTCTCTATTCGGTGATCTACGACGCCAACCAAGATCAGATCCGCGACCCGGACCTGATCTACCCCGGTCAGATCTTCTTGGCGCCGCGCCAACTGCCGGCGAACTGATTTAACCGTTGTGCTGAGGCGGTTGCGGCCGATCTCGAAATGTCATCCCGGCCAAGGGCTCCGCGAATGCGGAGGCCGCGAGCCGGGATCCATGTAGAGGCTTGCGCTGGCTGAAGCTCATTTCTCTCGTGCTGCCGGCGGCGCGATACAATCCGTAAGTCCGTGCTGGCCGATAGATGGACCCCGGCTCGCGGGCTTCGCCCTTGGCCGGGGTGACGTCCAGTGGTGCCGCGGCGCGCTGCCGGCGAACTGATCCAGTTGGTGCGGTGCAGTCGGCGATTTCCTTCACGATGTCATCCTTGCGCGAGACACGCAGTGTCGAGACGCGAGGATCCAGCGGTGAGCAGGGTCCGCGCTCGTGGCTGGACCCTCGGGTCTCGGCCTATCGGCCTCGCCCAAGGGTGACAGCTAAAGAGAGAGCCCTTGGCCGGGGTGACGTCCAGTGGTGTCGCGGCGCGCTGCAGGCGAACTGATTCGGCCTTTGTGTAGAGGCAGTTGCGGCCGTTCTCGAAATGTCATCCCGGCCAAGGGCTCCGCGAATGCGGAGGCCGCGAGCCGGGATCCATGTAGACGCTCGTGCTGGCTGAAGCTCATTTCTCTCGTGCTGCCGGCGGCGCGATAAAACTCGAAAGTCCGTGCTGGCCGATAGATGGACCCCGGCTCGCGGGCTTCCCCCTTGGCCGGGGTGGCGCTTTTGGGCGAGGCTACTCGGCAGCCTCCGGAACGGGACGCGGCGTGCCGGGGCCGGGCAGGGGCTTCACCGTGCCGCCTTCCGCGGGAAGGCCGTCCGTTGGCCCACCGCCGCGCCAGCGGCCCAGCATCTCGGTTACCCGGACCCGCATGAGCAGCGCGCAGGGCGTGACCACCAGGGTCAGCAAGGTGGAGAAGGCGAGGCCGAATGCGATCGCCGTGGCGAGCTGCGTCCACCATTGGGTCGAGGGCGCGCCGATCTGCACCATGCGGTTGGCGAGATCGACGTTGGCGCCGAGAACCATCGGCATCAGACCCAGAATGGTGGTGATGGTGGTTAGGAAGACCGGCCTGAGACGCTGGGCGCCGGTCTCCAGGATCGCTTTCAGGGGGTCGCCGATCTCGCGCTTCAGGCGGTCGTAGGTGTCGATCAGCACGATGTTGTTGTTCACCACGATGCCGGCCAAGGCGATGACGCCGATGCCGCTCATGACGATGCCGAAGGGCTGCCCGGTGATCAGGAGGCCCAGCATGACACCGATGGTCGACATGACCACGGCGGAGAGAATGAGGAAGGCGCTGTAGAAGCTGTTGAACTGGGTGATGAGGACAGCCGCCATTAGGAAGAGGGCAATGGCGAAGGCCTTGAGCAGGAAGGCCTGAGCCTCCGCCTGCTCCTCGTCCTCGCCCTTGAAGCTGAGGCGCACGCGTCGGTCGATGCCGGCTTCCGCCAGCCAGCTCCGCATTTCGCCGGCGATGGTGTCGGCCAGATAGGGATTGCCCGTTGCCGGATTGATGCCGACGTCCGCCTTCACGGTCATCACCCGCGAGCCGTCCATGCGCCGCAGCAGGGAGACTTTGGGGGCGGGCCGCCATTCGACGAAGTTGGCAATCGGGATCAGGCCGTTCTCCGTCTGCATGCGGATCTGGCCCAACTCGTTGATGTTGCGATAGCGCTCGGGGAAGCGGACGACGATGTCGACTTCGTCGTCCGTCTCGTCCGGACGGTACTCGCCGATCTCCAAGCCCTTGGTCAGCATCTGCACGTAAGATCCGACGAGGGCAATGTCGGCACCGAACTTGGCGGCCTGTGCCCGGTCGACCTCGAGCTGCAGCTCGATGCCAGGGATGGGCAGTCCGTCCTCCACGTCGCGGACGCCTTCGATCGAGCTCAGCTTGTCGGCGATTTGCTGCGCGACCGGCGGGATCAGCTCAGGCCAATCCGAGGCCACCTGAATCTGGATTGGCTTGCCGACCGGCGGGCCGGCTTCCTCCTTCCGCGCTTCGATCACGATGCCTGCCAGATCGCTGGTGCGGTCGCGGATATCGTCCAGGATGGTTTCCGCCGGGCGCCTGGCGAACCAGTCGGTGAACTCGAGCTGGACGCTGCCGATCAGATCCTCCGGTTCGTCGTCGTTGTCGCGGCCGGAGTAGGCCACGCTGCGCCCATAGATGGCGTGGAACTCGCCGCGCTCCCGCTGCAGATCGATGATGCGCTGCTCCACCTGGCGCAGCAGGGTGTCGCGCTCGTCGATGGAGAAGTTGCCCCGTCCGTGCACCCAGATCTGCACGTTGTCCGGCTCGACGTCGGGGAAGAACTCGACGCCTTCGCCCCATTTGGCATAGGCGACTTGGACGAGAACCAGCAGGCTGACGGCCCCGAGCACCACCAGGAAAGGATGCCGCAAGGCCACGCCCAGGAAGCCGAGATAGGCGCGGGTCGGCAGGCTCCTCTCGGACTCGACCGGAGCGCCCGAAGCGCTCGCCAAGGCCGGTTGCGACGTTGCGCGACGGCCCAGCACCGAGCCGAGGGTCGGGATGAAGACCAGCGCCATGAGAAGCGAGGCGCTCAGGGTGGCGATCAGCGTGATCGGCAGGAACTTCATGAACTCGCCGACCACGCCCGGCCAAAAGAGCAGCGGCAAGAAGGCGGCCAAGGTGGTCGCCGTGGCGGCGATGATCGGCCAGGCCATGCGCTTGGCGGCCGCGGCATAGGCCTGCTTGCGATCGAGGCCCTCGCTGAGCTTCCGGTCGGCGTACTCGGTGACCACGATGGCCCCGTCGACCAGCATGCCCACCGCGAGAATGAGGCTGAAGAGAACCACGATGTTGACCGTCAGGCCGGCCATGGCCAGGACCAGGATGCCGGTCAGGAACGAGCCGGGAATGGCGACGCCGACCAGGCCGGCCGAGCGCAGGCCGAGGGCTGCGACGATGACGATCATCACCAACAGGACGGCGCTCAGCACGTTGTTCTGCAGGTCGCTGAGCATCGTGCGGATGGTCGTCGACTTGTCCGAGCTGAAGCCGTAGTTGACGCCCTCAGGCCAGTTGGCTGATTGGGCAATGACCACCTCTTTGACGCGCTCGATGGTCTCGATGATGTTCTCGCCGGTGCGCTTCTTGATCTCCAGGGAGAGCCCCGGCTGACCGTTGATCCGGACGAAGCTGGTGGGGTCGACGAAGGTCGTCCGCAGCACGCCGATGTCGCGGAAACGCACCACGGCGTCCTCGTTGACCTTGATCGGCATGTCGAGGATGTCGTCGCGGCCTTCGAACAGCCCGGGCACCTTGATGGGGAAGCGCCCGGCGCCGGTGTCGAGCGAGCCGGCTGTGACCAGGCGGTTGGAGTTGCCCACCGCCTCCATGACCGCGCGCGCATCGATGTTGTAGCTCTCGAGCATCAGAGGATCGAGCACCAGCTCGATCAGCTCGTCCCGGTCGCCGCCGATCTCTGCCTCCAGGACCATGGGAATGGCCTCGACGCGATCCTGCAGGTCGCGGGCAACGCGCAGCAAGGTGCGCTCGGGCACGTCGCCGGACAGCGTCACCACCATCACGGGGAAGAGGCTGAAGTTGACCTCGTGGACGGTGGGTTCCTCGGCGTCTTCCGGGATTTCCGACTTGGCGAGGTCCACCTTCTCCCGCACATCGGCCAGGGCGATGTCCGGGTCGAAGCCGGCATCGAATTCGAGCACCACGTTGGCGCCGCCCTCATAGGCCTGAGAGCGCATCTCCTTGACGCCCTCAATGCCGTTCAGCTCGGTCTCCATGGGTTTGACCAGCAGCCGCTCGGCATCCTCCGGCGAGATGCCGTTGTGAACCAGGGAGACGTAGATGATCGGGATGTTGATGTCCGGGTCGGCTTCCTTGGGGATTTCCTGGTAGGCGTAAGTGCCGGCGACGAGCAGCATCACGAGCGCGGCAAGCACCGTGCGCGAGTGACTGAGAGCTGCGTCGATGATCGCACTCACGTGCCGAGCTCCTCGTTGCCCGCGACCTCGTCTTCTTCGACCGAGCGGACCTTCTGGCCGTCGGAGACGAACTCCTGGCCGACCACGATCAGGGTCGCTTTGCTGGGAAGGCCGGAGATCCAGATGCCGTCCTTCTCGTCCTCGACGATTTCGATTTCAGCGAAGCGGGCGCGGCTGTCCTCATCGACCACCATGACGCCGATCTCACCGTCATCGGACAGGGTGAGGATTGCGGGCGAGATGTAGTGGGCGGTGACGGTCTCCAGCGGAACGGCGACCTCCGCCGTCATGCCGGCGGAGATCAGCCGGTCGGGATTGGCCACCTCGATCTCGGCACGGAAGGTGCGGGTCTGCGGGTCGGCATTGGCGCCGATGAAGCGGACGACGCCAACCACGTCCCGGCCGTTTGCCAGCCGGGCCTCGGCATCGACGCCCACCTCCAAATCGCCGATATCGTGCTCGCTGATCGGGGCAACCACGATAATCGGATCGAGATCAATGATCTGACCGATCGTATCGCCAGGCTCGACATAGTCGCCAAGCTCCACATAGCGGTCTTCGAAGAAGCCGCCGAACGGCGCCTCGACCGTCAGCATCCGAATCTCGATTTCCATGCGGCGCACGGCAGCTTGCGCGGCATCATACTCCGCCTGGGCGGCGGCAAGCTGGGTTTCGGCGCGGAAACCCTTGCTGCGCAGAGTGCGCGCCGCCTGCAGCTCGAGGCGCTTCTGCTCCAGCAGAGCCTTGGCCTCCTGCAAGCTGGCGGGACGCTCGCGCGGGTCGATCTGAGCCAGAACCTCGTCTTTCTCGACCAGGGCGCCTTCTTGAACCGGCAGCTCGACGATCTGCCCCTCGGTCTCCGTCCTGATGTCGACCATGCGTTCCGCTTCGGTGCGGCCGCGCACCAGCAGGGTCTTGCGGTGGAGCTGGGATTCCGACACCCGGGTGCGGACGGCGAAGGCCGTTTCCGCGGTGTCGACGTCGACCGCGACCCGCTGGGCCTCCGGCTGCACCGGGTCGTCGCCGACCATGCCGGAGGCGACCCAGCCTGTCGCCAAGGCGGCCAATCCGACGGCAATCCAGACCGATGTGTTTCGTTTCTTAGGCACCTGTCTCTCTATTCGCCTATCAGAACCGAAGTCGCGGCGGCCATTGCCTGCCCGCGCGATGAACCGACCTCTTTGTGGGTCTCGTCGTCCAGCGCCTCTTGGCGCCGCTTCATCTCTACGAGCTCAGCGGCGAAGCAATCCCTGTTCTCGCGCAAATAGTCTAGTGCCGCACGATACCAGGCCTGGCCGAAGCCGTGAACGAAGCGCTTCCCGGGGTGCTCCAGGCAGGCGCCGCAGTCCTCCATCTCCTCAAGATGCGCCTCGTATTCTGCCATTCGCTCGTCGATGATATCGAGAATGAAGTCCGGCGGCAGCCGGTCAGCCAAAAAGAGGATGAGCAGGAAGTCGGAGCGAAACTTGTCGGGGCCCGGTGCAACCATCAGCGCCTTACGCAAGGCCCGCTCGCCGGAGGAGGTGAGGGAGTAGACCTTCTTGTCGGGTCGCTTTTCCTGGCTGAGCGCGGTGCCGCTGACGAGGCCCTCGTCGCTGAGACGCAGCAGGGCAGGGTAGATCGAGCCGAAGGCGGCGTCTTGGAAATGGCCGAGCGGCGCTTCCTGCAAGGCCTTGCGGATTTCATAGCCGCTCGCCTCGCCGGCGCTCAGCACCGCCAAGCATAAGGTTCTGACATCCATAACGCGTCTCCGGCCGGAGCCTATCTCAAAATGATATATGACTGTTCGATATATAGCGCCTCGGCATAAGAGGGGGAAGCCGCTGCGTCAAAACGCTCAGGTTCGAGGCAATTGTGTCTAAAATACCAGTATTAGGAGAAAGAGCTGGCAGGTGCTATATTGTAGGAGTGTGATGATAGGACCAAAGGAGTTGGTTCGATGATCGCTGGCAATATTGCCGTTTCCGGTGCGCAGTTTCAGGCCAAGCGCCTGGCTGCCTCGGCCCACAATGTCGCCAACGCGGCGGCGGGCACGGTCGGCAACGTTTCTGACGAACAGAGAAGCACGCAGGTTCCGCTCCGCGTGGAGGGGGTCTCCCAGGCCGAAGGCGGCGTGCGCGGCGAGCCGCGTCCCGAGCCCCGTCCGGAGCTTCAGGGCGCCGAGTGTCGCCCGGATGCCTTCGATCGGGCGAAGGAGGTTCGCCTCAAGGAAGAGATCGCCCGCCAGCAGGAAATCAAACAGGCACACGCGGCGAACCTGGAGGTGATTCGCACCGAGGACCGCATGCTGGGCAGATTGCTCGACCGTGAGGTCTGATAGCCATTCGGCAATCGCGCTTTTGCCTTCTTGTTGTCCGTCTCTAGAATGCCGCCGGCTTTCGGCTCGGCATCTTCTGGAGACTCTCGATGACGTTCTTCCGCGCGGTCTTGGCGCTCGCTCTCTTTCTTCTCGCGGCCCCGCTTTCGGCTCAGGACAGCGGTCAGCTCAAGCTTGAGCTCAATCGCCTGCAGCCCCAGCCGGAGGCTTGCCGCACCTATCTGCTGTTTGCCAACGAGCTCGGCGACGGCTTCAACAAACTGGTGCTCGACCTGGTGTTCTTCGACAAGGACGGCATCATCGCCCGCCGCTCCCTGGTCGACGCAGCACCCCTGCCGGCCGCCAAGACCGTGGTGAAGATCTTCGACGTCGCCGATGTGGACTGCGCCAACCTCGGCAAGGTGCTGCTCAACGCCGTGCAGGACTGCGAGACCGACGGCGCCAAGATCGAGGACTGCCTGTCGGTCGTCAGCCTTTCATCCCGCGCCGACGTCACGTTCTATCAATAAGCCGGCCCTATCTTGGGGTTCACGCCTGCGCAAAGCTCCAGCAGACCCGTCAGAAGGCGCGCCCATGCCCCGCGACCCGCGCTACGACATTCTCTTCGAGCCCATCCGGATCGGGCCGGTCACGGCGCGCAACCGCTTCTATCAGGTGCCCCATTGCAACGGCCTGGCGCGGCTGCACCCGCAGGCGGCCGCGGGCATGCGCCGGGTCAAGGCGGCCGGCGGCTGGGCGGTGATCAACACCGAGGAAGTCGAGCTGCATCACAGCTCCGACGTCTCGCCCTATATCGAAGGGCGGCTGTGGGACGACCGGGACATTCCGGCTTTCCAGGCCTCGATTGAGGCCATCCACGCCGAAGGAGCCTTGGCCGGCATCGAGCTGGCGCACAACGGCTTTCACGCGCCCAACCGCTATAGCCGGGAGGTGCCGCTGGCGCCCTCCCACATGATGGTGGGTGCCCTCGACCCGGTACAGGCACGCGCGATGGACAAGCAGGACATCGCCAATGTCCGCCGCTGGCACCGCAATGCCGCGCTGCGCGCCAAGCGGGCCGGCTTCGACATCATCTATTGCTATGCCGGGCACGACCTGACGCTGCCCATGCACTTCATCAGCAAGCGCTACAATCACCGCAGCGACGAGTACGGCGGCAGCCTGGAGAACCGGGTCCGGCTCTACCGCGAGATCATCGAGGACACCAAGGAGGCTGTCGGCGACCGCTGCGCCGTGGCCCTGCGCTTCGCCGTCGACGAGGTCATGGGCGAGGCCGGTCTCTGCAGCGAGGCCGAGGGCCGCGAGGTCGTCGAGATGCTGGCCGAGCTGCCCGACCTTTGGGACGTCAACGTCAGCGACTGGTCCAACGACTCGGTGACCGCGCGCTTCGGCGAGGAGGGCGGGCAGGAAAAATACGTCGCCTTCGTCAAGTCGCTGACCAGCAAGCCGGTCGTCGGCGTCGGGCGCTTCACCTCACCTGACGCCATGGTCAGCCAGATCAAACGCGGCATCCTCGACCTGATCGGCGCCGCGCGGCCCTCCATCGCCGATCCCTTCCTGCCGAAGAAGATCGAGGAGGGGCGGCTGGAGGACCTCCGCGAGTGCATCGGCTGCAACATCTGCGTCTCCGGCGACATGGTCATCGCCCCCATCCGCTGCACCCAGAACCCGACCAAGGGGGAGGAGTGGCGCAAGGGCTGG
>JANQIA010000335.1 GCA_028282405.1 Rhodovibrionaceae bacterium | reverse complement strand
CTCCACGTGATACTTGTTCTTGAGGCGCTCCGCCGCGAGCTGCAGGTGAATGTTGCCCTGGCCCCAGAGCAGCATCTGGTGCGTGTCCTGGCTGTGCTCGACCGAGAGCGAAGGGTCTTCTTCGATCAGCTTGGCCAAGGAGCCGGTGAGCTTGACCTCGTCCTGACGGTTCACCGGCTGAATGCAAAGCGCATAGACGGGTGTCAGAGGCGCAGGGCGCTCGAGCTCCAGATCGCCGAGCTTTCCGCTTTCGCCGATGACGTCACCCGTCCGCAGGCTTTCGAGCCGGCCGAGGCCGACGATCTCTCCAGCCGAAGCCTTGGCGACCTTCTCCTGATGCCCGCCCTGCAGGCGGAACAAGGCCGAGGCCCGCTCGCCATCGAAGCTGGCACCTTCCTTGATCTCGCCACGCCAGACACGGGCGACGCTGACCTTGCCCGTGTGCGGCAGATAGAAGGTCTTGACGATGCTGGCGACCATGGGGGCGCTGGGCAGACCGAGGCGTTCGATCGCCGCATCCGGCCCCGGCACCTCGTGGCGCAGAGCCTTCAACAGCCGATGGATGCCGTTGTCGTGCTCGGCGGAGCCAAGGAAGACCGGCACGATCAGGTCCTCGGCCAGATCCTTCTCGAGCTGAGCGTAGACCTCGTCATTCGCCGGGACCTTGTCCTCCAGCAGCTCTTCGAGCAGAGCGTCATCGAAGTCGGCGAGGGCTTCCAGCATCTCCTGGCGCGCCTCGCTCTCCCGATCGCGCACGGAGTCCGGCATCTCCACCAGATCAGACGGCTTGTGCTCCTGATACTGCCAGGCCCGCTCGCTCACCAGGTCGACAGCACCGACAACGTCCTCACCGTCCCGCATGGGCACCTGCCGCAGCACCAAGGGCCGTGAGGAGTACTCTTGGATCGCGGCCAGGATGTCGCGGACCCGGGCCGTCGCCTTGTCCATCTTGTTGATGAACAGCATGTGCGGAATGCTCTGGTCTTCCAGGAAGCGGAACAGCGGCGAGAGCGCGACGGCCTTCTCAAGCTCCGGCTCGGCGACGATGACGGCCACGTCGGCAGCCATCAGCGCATCCCGCGCCTCCTGCGCCAGCTCGATCGAGCCCGGGCAGTCGAGAAAGTACCACTGGTCTCCGAGATAGTCGGTATGGGCCACGTTGAGCTCGGCCGACATGCCGTGGGCGCGGGCCTCGGGGCCGGCGTCGCCGACGCTGTTGCCCTCGTTGACGCTCCCCTTGCGCTGAAGTGTGCCTGTCGCCTTGAGCATCGCCTCGAGCAGGGTGGTCTTGCCGCTCGTATAGCTCCCGACCAATGCAGCACAGCGTGCCGGAGTGCCTGCCTTGGACATATCTTGCCTCCCTGTCCACCTGGCTCTTGACGAGCCACTTCATTCGATCTTGCCCGTCATGGTTCCAGACTTTGCGGGGCAATGGCAACCGACAATTGCCGGACAGGGATGAGGCCAACATCCTGACTCTGGCCGCGACCGAAGGCGTTTGTAGGGCAGGTTGGTTTCTCGGACAGCCTAGGCCCGGTCGAGGGCTGCGGCGAAATCCTCCGTCAGGTCGTCGATGTCCTCCAGCCCGACGGACACCCGAATCAGCCCCTCGCTGAGGCCGAAGCGCGCCAGGGCATCGCCGCGGTAGCTGGTATGGGTCATGCTGGCCGGATGCTGGGCCAGGGTCTCGCAGCCGCCCAGGCTGACCGCACGGCTGGCCAGGGTCAGGTGGTCGAGAAAGCGCTTCCCCGCCTCCAGGCCGCCGCGCAGCTCGAACGCCAAGAGGCCGCCCGGCAGGCTCATCTGCCGCTCGGAGAGTGCATGCTGCGGATGGGACGGCAGGCCGGGATAGCGCACCTTGCGCACCTTGGGGTGGCTTTCCAGCATCTGGGCCAGGGCCAGGGCATTGTCGCTGTGCCGCTCGAGCCGCACACCCAGCGTCTTGATGCCGCGCAGGACCAGAAAGGCGGAGAGCGGCGCGATCGCCGCACCGGTAAAGTAGCGCAGACCTTGCATCCGCACGTCCTTGACCAGGTCCTTGGAGCCAACAAGTGCTCCCGCCAGAACGTCGCTGTGCCCACCCAGGAACTTGGTCATGCTGTGAATGACCGCGTCGGCCCCGTTGTCCAAGGGCCGCTGCGCCGCCGGCGTGGCGAAGGTGTTGTCCACCACGGTGATCGCGCCGGCCTCCCGCGCCATCGCCGATACCCGCCCGATGTCGACGATGTCGAGGTTGGGATTGGCCGGCGTCTCGCAATAGACCATGCGCGTGGTCTCGGTCAGAGCCTCGGCCAAGTTAGCCGGGTCGGTGAGATCGACCAGCCGCACGTCGATGCCGAACTCCGGCAGCTCCTTGGCGATCAGGGTGTAGGTGTTGCCGTAGAGGGTGTGGTGGGCAATCAGGCCGTCGCCGGGGCGCAGCCGGGTCCAGAACAGGCTGGCGATGGCGCCCATCCCGGAGGCGGTGACCAGTCCGGCCTCCGCCCCCTCCAGATCCGCAATGCGCTGTTCCAAGAGAG
>JANQIA010000307.1 GCA_028282405.1 Rhodovibrionaceae bacterium | reverse complement strand
CGGCGTTTGAGCACGACGAACGCCCTGCTCGGCAGCTTTCCCGGTGCCCTGGGGCTCAAGACCGGCTTCACCTGCTGGTCCGGCTACAACATCGTCGCTGCGGCTGAGCGCAATGGGCGGACCTTGATCGCCGTGGTGCTTGGCGCGCGGACCAAGGCCGCACGAAACCTGAAGGCCATTCGCCTGCTGCAGGCGGGCTTCCGCGGCGGCCGCGTCGAGCCCAGGCTGCGCAAGGTCGGCTTCGTGCAAAACGCAGCGCGCGGGGAAGGCGACCCGCCCGAGATCCTCTCTGCACCTAACTGCGGCAGCGCGGGCATTCGCACGGCCAGCGCCACGCAGCGCTTCCGCGGCTGGGGCGTTCTGCTCGGCACCTTCACGGAGCGGCAGCGCGCCGAAAGCGTGATGCGGAGGAGCTTGTCCCTGCTGACCCCGGCGCAGCGGCAGACGCAAAGCACGATCCTGAGCAGCCGGCGCGGCGGCTTCCGGCGTTACACCGCCTTGCTGAGCGGCCTGCCGCCGCGCGAGTCGGCGAAGATCTGCCGCCGCCTGCGGGAGGAGCGCATCTACTGCCTGGCGATGGGACCCAAAGCGCTGAACAACCCACGGGCCGCCTGGCGCTGAGCCACAATCTGCCCAGCGATTGTCAAGCGGCGCAGCCGCGGGCAGCATCGTGAGCCTGATGAGCAGCCTTTCCCGCGACGACCTTCTCCCTGAACCAGACCTCCGCCCCGGCGCCGAGCTGATCGCCGAGGCGCGCGCGCTGGCCGGCGATTGGACCCTCGGCACCTGCGCTTTCCTGTCCGAGCAGGGCGTTGCCAGCGAAGCCGACTACAAGCACCGGCAGGCTGCGGCGGGCGAGGCCATGCTGCATGCCCAGATCGGCTACCGCGACAAAGCAAAGACGCGCGAGGCCGCCGCACGTATCCATGAAGCGACGGCGCGGCGAGGGCGGGCGGTGGCGCGCTACGGCATCTGTCTCGACTGGTCGATGGGCTTCCCGCGGGCCGCAAGGCAGGGGCGGGCCCGCGGCACGGGCTTGATCCTGGACGGGGCGGAGGATTTCGCGGCGCTCGGCCAAGCCGCACCGGTCGCGCCGCACTTCGGCGACTTCGTGCTCGGCTTTCCCGCCGCCCTGGAGAACACGCAGGCTGCGCTCGCGGCCGGCGCCACGGCGATCGGCAACCTCGGCCAGTACTTCACCTTCCGCCTGCCGGGCTGGGACGACGAGGTCGCCAGCACCGAGGCCACTCTGCGGGCGCTCGGTCTGATTGCCGCGCAGCCGGTCGAAGTCCTGGTGCATTCCAATCTCGACGATGGCTTCGCGGCGCTCTTCACCGATCTCTCCTGTGTGCTCGGCGCCGTCCTGATCGAGCAGCACATCATCGACCGGCTGATCGGCGCGCGGGTCAGCCATTGCTTCGGCCATCACTTTTCGGAGCCGCTCACCCGGGCCGCCTTTCAATGCGCCCTGGCCAAGGTCGAGGACACGCCCGGCACCATGGTCTACGGCAACACCACCAGCTATCGCGGCGGGCCGGTCGAGAACTATGCGAGCCTCGGCAGCTATCTGCTGATCGATGCCTTGGGGCAGGGCCGCTGGCCGAGCGGCCATGCGCTCAATCCCGTCCCGGTCAGCGAGAACGAACGAATCCCCGATATCGACGAAGTTATCGACGCACAGCTCTACGCCGTTCGTCTGCTCGAACAGGCTGACGGCCACGCAGCCTTGATCGACTGGCCGGCGGTCGAGCAGTTGGCCGACCGGCTCATCGAGGGCGGGCAGCTCTTCAAGCAGCGGGTCTTTGCCGGGCTGGAGGGGGCCGGCATCGCGCTCTCCGACCCCATGGAGCTTCTCTTGGTGTTGCGACGGCTCGGCCCACGCAGGCTGGAGGCGCTCTTCGGCCCGGGCCAGCCGGACGCCGATGCGCCCCGTGGTCGCTGGCCAACGGTGGAAGCGCCGGTGGTCGAGGAGCTCGCGGCGATGGCGGATGCCTGTATCGGCCGTTGGGACGCGCCTGAGATCGCAACAGTCTCGGCGGCCGGCTTGCGGGTCTGCGTCGCCACCTCGGATGTCCACGAGCATGGCAAGCTGCTGCTCGAAGAGGTCTTGCGGCGGCTGGGCGCCGCGCCGCTCGACGGCGGTGTCTCGGTGGACCCGGATGCCTTGGTCGCCGCCGCCGTGGCACACGACGCCGATGCGCTCGCGATCAGCACCTACAACGGCGTGGCGCTCAACTTCCTGGAGGGCGTCAAGGCGGAGCTGACGGCGCGAGGCCTGGACATACCCATCCTGATCGGCGGGCGGCTCAATCAGATCCCGGAGACTTCGAACAGCAGCCTGCCAGTGGACGTGGGCGACCAGTTGGCCGCTGCCGGCGCCATCGTCTGCCGCGACATGGAGGCGCTCTTGCCCGCGCTTTTGCGGCACGTGATCAAGGAGGAGCCCCTGCGCTCATGACCACTCTCGGTATTCTCGGCATCGGACATCTTTCGGAGCATCTGGTGGCCGGCTGGATGCGCAGCGCGGAGCCTCCCGAGCTGCTCCTGTCGCCGCGCAACGCGGAGAAGGCTGAGGCCCTCGCCGAGCGCTTCGGGCTATCGATCGCAGCCGACAATCAGGCCTTGGTCGATCGAAGCGAGGCGGTGCTGCTTTCGGTGCGGCCCTGGCACGCGCTGGAGGTGGTGCGCGGCCTCACCTGGCGGCCGGGGCAGAGCTTGATCTCGGCGGTGGCCGGCTTGCTCTTGGCCGATGTGCAGGCGGCGGCGCCGCAGGCGAAGGTGACCCGCGTCATGCCGCTCATCGCCGCGGCCGTCGGCGAGAGCCCGACTACGCTCTATCCCGAGGACGCGCTGACCCGGGCAATCTTCGCGCCGCTCGGGCCCGTCGTCGCGGTGCCGGACGAGACCCTCTTCGATGCGGCCAACATTGCGCATTGCTACTACGGCTGCCTCTACGCCTTGATGGAGCAGGCCGAGGCGGTGATGGCGGAAGCTGGATTGGACCCGGCCAGCGCCCGGTTGTTGGCCAGCCAGGCGACCCGCGCCGCGGCCACCATGGCCAGGGACCACCACCAAGAGCCGCTGGACGAAACCACGGCCGCCATCGCGACGGAGGGCAGCTTCACCAAGCTCGGTCTCGATCACCTGCAGGAGCGCGAGGCCCTGACCGCCTGGGCCGAGGCCTGCCGCGTCATCCACCGCGCCATCCGGGAGGCGTAAGAGCGCTACCCGTCGGTCGCTTGCTGCCGAAGCTCGCGGCGCATGATCTTGCCCGTCGCCGTCATCGGCAGGGCGTCGATGAAGGCGACCTCGCGCGGGTACTCGTGCGCCGCCAGGCGGGTCTTGACGTGAGCCTGGATCTCCCGCGCCAACTCGTCCGACGCCTCTTCCCCCTCGGCGAGGACGACGAAGGCCTTCACGCGTTCCGTCCGCAAGGGGTCGGGCACGCCGACGACGGCGGCCATGGCCACGGCGGGGTGCTTCAAGAGGCAGTCCTCGACCTCGCCGGGACCGATGCGGTAGCCGCCCGAAGTAATGACGTCGTCGTCGCGGCCTTGGAAACGCAGATAGCCGTCCTCATCCATCGTTCCCTGGTCGCCGGTCAGCAGCCAGTCGCCGGCGAACTTCTTCTCCGTCGCCTCCGGGTTGTTCCAGTACTGCAGGAACATCACCGGGTCCGGACGCCTGACGGCAATGTTCCCGGCCTCGCCGGGCGGCAAAGGCTGGCCGTCCTCGTCGACGATCGCGACGCTGTGCCCAGGCACGGGGCGACCCATGCTGCCGTCCTTGACCGGCATGATGCCGGCGCAGTTGGCAACGATCAGATTGCACTCGGTCTGACCATAGAACTCGTTGATGGTGAGGTCGAAGGTGCTGCGGCCCCAGTCCAGCAGTTCGGCCCCCAGGGTCTCGCCGCCGCTACCGATGGAGCGCAGGCGGTGGTTGAAGCGCCGCCGGGGCGCTTCGACCCCGCGCAGCATCTTGAGCGCGGTGGGCGGCAGGAAGGCGTTGCGCACCTCGTACTGGGCCATCAGCCGGAAGGCTTCCTCGGGATCGAACTTGGCCATGCGGTGGGCCAGCACGGGCACGCCGTGGAACAGGCTGGGCAGCAGGACGTCGAGCAGGCCGCCGATCCAGGCCCAGTCGGCCGGTGTCCAGAAGAGATCGCCGGCCTTGGGAAAGAACTCTTGCGGCATCTCGACACCGGGAAGGTGGCCGAGCAGCACGCGCTGGGCATGGAGCGCGCCTTTCGGCGGCCCCGTCGTGCCGGAGGTGTAGATGATCACCGCTGGGTCGTCGGCGTGGCTGTCTACCGGCGTGAAGGCATCCGACGCATCGGCAAGCGTGGCGCCATAGTCTCTGGCGCCCTCGGCGGCGCCGTCGACGCAGATGACCTCGGCGAGGTCCGGCAGGCGTTCGCGAAGGGCCGCGATCTTCTCGGCGCCGCTATGGTCGGTGATGAGCGCGCGGGCGCCCGAGTTCGCGAGGCGGTACTCCAGCGCTTCCTCGCCGAACAGGACGAAGAGCGGAATGGCGATGGCGCCCATCTTGTAGGCGGCGATGTGCGCGACGGCCGTCTCCGGCCTCTGCGGCAGCAGAATGCCGATGCGGTCGCCGCGGGCGAGGCCGAGGCCGCTCATCGCGTTGGCCAGCCGGTTCGACTGGCGTGCCAGCTCATCGAAGCTGACATGCTGCGGCGGCGCGTCAGGACGATGATAGAGGATCGCCGGGCGGCCGCGTCCGTCGGCCCAGCGGTCGCACGCAGCGACGCCGATATTGAAACGCTCCGGCACCTGCCAACGGAAGCGCTCGATCAACTCGGGATAGCTTGACGCCTTCGGCAGCATCGCGCCTCATCCTCAACGAACTTGCAGCAACGAGAAGACAACACGAACGAGGCCGACATGTTTCGCTCCGACCTCCTGAAAGACAAGCGCATCCTCGTCACCGGCGGTGGCAGCGGCCTGGGCCACAGCATGGCCAGTCGCTTCCTGAGCCTGGGAGCGGACGTCGTCATCGCCAGCCGGCGGGAAGAGGTTCTGCGTGAGGCCTGCGACGCCTGGGAGCGGGACTTCCCGGGCCGCAGCCATTGGCAGCGGCTCGACATCCGCGACCCCGAGATGGTCGCCGAGGTGCTCGACAGGGTCTGGCAGGACGGACCGCTCGACATCCTGGTCAACAATGCGGCCGGCAACTTCCTGTCGCAGACAGAGGCCCTCAGCCACCGCGCCTTCGACGCGGTGGTCGGCATCGTGCTGCACGGCTCCACCTACATGACGCTCGAGGCCGGCAAGCGCTGGATTGCCGAGGGGCGCGGCGGCAACGTGCTCTCCATCCTCACGTCCTATGCCTGGACCGGCTCGGCCTATGTGGTGCCTTCGTC
>JANQIA010000302.1 GCA_028282405.1 Rhodovibrionaceae bacterium | reverse complement strand
CAAGCCCAGGTCATCGCTCGCGGGCTGCTGACGCCGGGGCGGAATTAGGCGGCGGCGCTACACCTTCGTCCGTCACCCCGGACGCGCCAGCGATCCGGGGTCCAGCTACAGGCTCCGCGCCTGCCGATAGATGGACCCCGGATGTCGCCTCTCGCGAGGCTCCTCCGGGGTGACGAAGGGAGGGGACGGCCCACAGACTGTACAGCACCACAGACCGTCACCCCGGCCTTGAGCCGGGGCCCATCTCTAAGCCCGCTCGGAATGAGATAGCTGAGCGCGGACGTTGCGATGGCCTCGCCCGTGGTTCCGCGGTTCATGCCCAGCCCACACATGGATCCCGGCTCGCGGGCTTCGCCCTTGGCCGGGATGACAGCCTGAGAGAAACCGCCAACCCGGCCCTTGAGCGAGCCTGGGAGGACAGGCGGAGGACGATCGGGCAACCGCTCAGCTACCGGTCGGCCGCTTCACCCATTAGGTGTGACAAGAGGTTCGCATAGGCGCGCGCATCGTCGATTGCCTTGTGCGTATGGCGGCAGTCGCCGAGCCAATCGGACGGATAATTCTCCGGCGCGCAGTCCCAAAGCGGCCAGCCAAGCTTGCCGGCGGCGAACGACCTGAGGCAGAGGCCTCCGGCGTAGAACAGCCGCTCCCCCTGCCAAGGCCCTCTCAAGAGCCGGATGCCGGCGAAGCGACGCAGATAATGGTCCATCCAGGGTCCGTCCATCGCCAAAGGGTGAGCCACGAAGATCGGGTCGCCCGGTAGGGCGCGGACCCAGCTTACATAGCGGAGCATGACCTCCTGGGGCGGCTGTGGACTCTCGGTCGCTGCGGCAAAAGCGTCAGGGTGACTGCGGAACCAGTCCATGGTCGGCTGGTCCGGTGTGGCACCTTCCAGCGTGTCGAGAACGGCCTGAAAGTCGTCTAGCTCGCGGCCCTTGGCCGTTACCGCCACGGAAGCGAAGGACAGCATTGAGTTCTCGCCCGGCGTCGGTCCGTCCACTTCGACGTCGGTGACCACATAGACCGGATTCATAGATGCTCGCGCTCTTGCCCTCCCAGTATCGCATCGCAGGATGGGGCATGTCGGCCTTTTGAGCCAGAGGCGGGACTGAGCTGAGGCGGCGGCCCCACTCCAAATGTCATGCTTGGGCGAGGCCACTGGGCCGTCAGGCCCGGGGCCGAGTTCCGAGCATCCACTCATCGGCCTGCGCCAAGCCTATCCGTGGACCCTCGGAACTCGACACTGCGTGTCTCGCCCAAGGGTGACGATCTGGGGAAACGAAAGGTGTCTCCGCACCACCGTCTGTCACCCCGGAGGAGCCTCGCGAGAGGCGACATCCGGGGCTCGCGCAGAGAGTTGCCGAAGGCAGCCACAAGCTCGGACCGTGCCCACCGCTGGATCCTCGGGTCTCGCCGCATGGCGGCTCGCCCAAGGATGACAGTGTAAGAAAGATCCCCCTAAGCCGCGCTGGCCTTGGCGACCATGATCACCGGCTGGCAGCGGACCGGGAAGTTCATCGAGTTGGCGATGAAGCACTCGCTGTGCGCCCGCTCGTGCAGGGCCTTGGCCTTGGCGGGATCGCTCTCGGCCGAGATGGTGACCTGCGGGTGCAGCACCACCTCGGTCATGCGGCCTTTGCGCGGCTCCTCAACCATGGTGCCTTCCGCGGCATCCACGTAGTCGAGGACGACGATGCCCTTTACCGCTGAGAGATGCAGGTACCAGAGCATGTGGCAGGCCGACAGCGAGGCAACCAGCATGTCCTCCGGATTGTGCCGGCTGGGGTCGCCTTTGAAGGAGGGGTCGGAGGAACCTTCGATGGGCGGCTTGCCATCCATCTCGATGCGGTGGGCGCGGGAATAGCTTTCGTAGTCGCGGGTCGGGCCATCGGCCGCGCCCGTCCAGGTGACCTTGGCCTTGTAGTGGTGCTCTCGCCCTGCGCTCATGATCACCTCCTTTGGCTGTCCGTCGGGCGCAGACTCTGGCATCGACCCGGCCGCCGCACCATTGCCGGCGGCGTGAGGCTGCCCCCGGCATACCTCATGCCCGCCATGTCGCGAATTTCCATCCGTTTCTTGTGAAAGACCTTGCGCTCGCGGGAGCGACGCGGCTCGATAGCCCCTAGAGCCCGACGGGAGACCCGCGCCGCCATGCTGAACCTGGAACTCTACCTCGCCTTCTGCGTCGCCACCGCGGCCCTCATCCTCATGCCGGGGCCGATCGTCACCCTGGTGGTGGCCAACTCCCTGAAGCACGGCAGCCGCACGGGCCTGGCGACGGTCATCGGCGCCAACAGCGGCACGGCGATCCTGATCGCCGCGGGCGGCTTTGGCCTGACCACGATGCTTGCGGTCGCCGGCGACATCTTCGAGTGGGTGCGCTGGGCCGGGGTGGCCTACCTCGTCTGGCTCGGGCTCAGGGAATGGCGCAGCGCGCTGGCCGGCGTGCGCGACGGCGCGCTGCCGCCGGACGAGCGACCCAAGGGCGTCTTCTGGCACGGCTTCCTGGTCGCGCTGACCAACCCCAAGACCATCTTCTTCTTCGTCGCCTTCTTTCCGCAGTTCCTCGACCCGCAGCTCGCCGCCGGCCCGCAGATCGCGATCCTGATCGTCAGCTTCCTGGTCATCGCCACTTGCCTGGACAGCATGTACGCCCTGCTGGCCGGGCGGCTGCGCGGACGGCTATTGGACCCGCGGCGCGCCCGCATCCGCCACGGCATCACCGGCACGCTTCTGATCGGCACCGGCATCGGCCTCGCCTTGGCGCGCCGCAATGGCTGAGCGCTATCTCGCCCTGCTGCACACCGGCGAGGTGCACGTCGCCAGCTTCACCGAGCGCTTTCGGGACGCGGCGCCGGACATCCCTCTGCGGCATGTGGTGCGCGCCGACCTGCTGGCCGCGGCCGAGGCCGCCGGCGGGCTGACGCCGGAGATCGCGGCGGAGACGGCGACGGCCTTGAACGCGGCGCTGGAGGAGGGCGCCACCTGCGTGCTCTGCACCTGCTCGACCCTAGGGCCGGCGGTCGAAGCGGCTGCGCAGGAGGCCGCAGGACCCATCCTGCGCATCGACCGGGCGCTGGCCGAAAAGGCGGTCGCCGAGAGCGAGCGGGTCCTCGTGGTGGCGGCGGTGGAGACGACCATCGGCCCAACCCTGTCGCTGCTGGAAGAGGCGGCGGCAAGCGCCGGCCGCGAGGTCGCCTTCCGGACCCTGGTGCTGCCGGAAGCCTGGGCGCTGTTCCAGGCCGGGGAGCAAGCGGCCTACGTCGCCGCGCTCGCCGATGCGATCCGAGCGAACCTGGGCGACGCCGACATGGTGGTGCTGGCCCAGGCCTCCATGGCCGGCGCGGTCGCGCCGCTTCGGGACCTCGGCGTCCCGGTGCTGGCCAGCCCGCCCCTTGCGGTGGCGCAGGCGGTCGCGCTGTTCCGAGCAAAGACAGTCCCTGCCTAGACCGCTTTACCCCCACCCTGTCCCTTCCCCTCAAGGGTGGAGGCAACGCGACAGCAAGGCCTTTAGCTTATGCTGGCATACGTATGTTCGGCGGGTGGCGCCGCTTCTCTGGTTGTCATGCTTGGGCGAGGCCCACTGGACCGTTAGGTCCGGGGCCGAGTTCCGAGCATCCACGGCAAGGCTTGGCAGAGGCCGAAACGTGGACCCTCGGAACTCGCTGCTCCGGCTCTACGAGCCTGCACAGCTCGCCCAAGGGTGACATTCCTGGAGAGACGGCCGACGCCTTACTCTCTAAGCCCTCCTCCTTGAGGGGGGAGGGTTTGGGAGGGGGTGACGGCAAGGGCCTATGACGTTGCACGAGAAGCGGGGGCTAAGCCGGGCAGAATCGCCTTAGTCCAACGGCTTCCGGAACATCCCGAGCTGCACGACGATGCGGCCTTCTTCGAGGTTGCGGGCGACGTTGCCCATCATCTCGCCGAAGTGCGTGCCCAGGATGACTTGGAGGCTGAGCGGCGGCGGACCGGACGCCTTCATCGCGGCCTGACGCTCGCGCATCCAACCGAGCGCCTCGGCGGTGCGGTCGAGCCAGACGTGCTCGCGCAAACCGGCCGCCAGCAGCAGCGCATGCACCTCCGGCGGCGGCAGCAGGAAGGAGGCGCCGGCCTGGCTGGCCCAGGGGGTCGGATAGTGCGGGTCGCCCGTCGGCCCCAGCATGATGTCGTAGAGCGCGAAGCGGCCGCCCGGCTTGAGCACCCGCGCGACCTCCTTATAGACCGCACCCTTGTCCGGGATGTTCATGGCGACATGCTGGGTCCAGGCAAGATCGGCGCTGGCATCGCCGAGTGGGATGTTCGTCGCATCGGCGCAAACGAAATCGGTGCGGTCGCCGAGGCCGGTGGCGGCGCTCAAGGCCGCCGCATCGGCGCAGAAGCTGGCCGTCAGGTCGATGCCGAGAACTTCCGCCTGATAGGCGCTGGCGAGCAGGCGGGCAGAGCCGCCGATACCGCTGCCGACATCGAGAATGCGGGCGCCGGGCTTGGCATCGAGCAGCGCCGCCATCTCCTCGCTGGCATCCTTGCCGCGCAGGTGGAACTGGTCGGCCGGCGCCAGCTCCTTGAAGCTCAAGGGCCCGTCGCCCTGCCGCTGCGCAGTGACGAGTGTGAGGATCCGCTCGGCCAGGGAGCCTTCGCGCGCGTAGTGGCCGGCCACGGAGGTCAGGTAGTCGTCGCTCATCGAACCATCATGCTCCGCCTTGCTTGACCGTTCGTCTGTTGCCTGCTTCACCCAAAAGATGGACGCCATAACGCTCGACCATTTACGGGCCGGGGGCAAGGCCGCATTGGCCCGCGCGCTTGCGGCCTTGGAGCGACAGCCGCACGCGCCGGCCAATCTGGCCCTGCTCGACGACGCTTTCGCGGCCGCCCAAGCGCAGGTGATCGGCCTCACCGGGCCGCCCGGTGTCGGCAAGTCGACCCTGACCGGCGCCTTGATCGCCCGCTGTCGCGACGCCGGGCAGAGCGTCGGCGTGATCGCCGTCGACCCCTCCTCAAAGCGCTCGGGCGGCGCGCTCTTGGGCGACCGGGTGCGCCTGGCGGTGAACGGCGAGGACGAGGGGCTCTTCATCCGCTCCATGGCCGCCCGCGACCGCCTGGGCGGCCTCGCCGAGCAGAGCATCGCCGCCATGGTCCTGATGCGGGCCTTGTTCGACAAGGTGCTGATCGAGACCGTCGGCGTGGGCCAGTCGGAGACCGAGATCTCCCTCGCCGCCGACAGCGTCGTCTTCTGCGTGCAGCCGGGCAGCGGCGACTCCCTACAGTTCATGAAGGCGGGAATCGTCGAGATCCCGCACATCGCCGTGGTCACCAAGGCCGACATGGGCGCGGCGGCGCAGCGGGCGCTGAGCGACCTGACCGGCGCGCTCAGCCTCAGCACGGCGGGAGGGGCCTGGCCGACCCGCTGCCTCGCCGTCTCGGCCAGCGACGGCAGCGGCCTGGCCGAGTTGATCGAGGCGCTCGACGCGCATCGCCGATGGCTGGACGAGGATGGGCGGCTGACCCGCCAGCGCGGCACGCAGACCGCGGCCTGGTTCCGCGAGGCCCTGCGCGAACGCTTCGGGAGCCACGGCCTCGCCCGCCTCGCCCCCGAGGCTCTCTCGCCCCAGACGCGACCCTTCGGCCGCCTGGCAGAGATCGAATCCCAGCTCGCCTGAGTGCCGCGGGCAAAATGTCGACCTGCGGCGGCCTAGCTGATTGACACCATCGCGTGCATCGCTGAGAGTGCCATGAAGCAACAACTTTAGTTGTATAAACAAGCTCTGCGTTTCGAGCAGACAGGGGACACGACAGGATGCGGTACACCCTTGCACTGGCCTGCGCGGCCATCATCGGGCTGACGGCACTGGCCGAGCGGGCGCAGGCTCTCGCCGTCGTCGACGTTTTTCATTATCTCGATCTGCGGCAGAACCCGAACGGGACTCTCGACCCCCGCCTGTCGATGTTCATCGACCTGCGGGACATCGATGGCGCCATCACCTCCAGGACCGTGGATGTGGATGGACCGGCGCCCTTCGACGGCGTCACCTTTCCGATGATCAGCTTCGGCCCAGCCCTGGAGTTCGGTTCCGGCGACCCGGTCCTGCGCGACGGCCGGATCTGGCGGACCTTCGATGACGATCTGACGCCGCTGGCTCAGGCAACCTTCACCATGTCGGTGAGCGACGCCAGCGAGACCGTGACCGGTGTGGCGCGGCCACTGATCGGCCCCGGCGAGACGGCCGAGTTTCTGCCGCTGGTCAGCAATGTGACAACCAGCGGCGACCCCTTCGCGCCTACCATATCCTGGACCAATCCCACCGATATGAGCGGTGTGGATCTGATCCGCATCCGGATTATCGATACAGATTCCGTCACCTTCTCGACGGAGATCTACGAGGCCGTCATCACCGACCTCAGCACCACCAGCATTACCATCGACCCCGGCATTCTCATCGCCGGCGACTTTCAGCTTCGCGTGCAGTTGGAAGATCAGGAGACTGTGACCGACGTCCTCAACGGCGTAGAGCGCAGCTCATTTAGGACCGTGAGCCGCTCGACCAACATCAACGATCTCGCCGTCGTGCCGCTGCCGGGCTCGGTCTACATGCTGCTCTCGGCTCTGGCGGTCTTCGGCTGGCTGGGCCGCAAGCGCCTGCTGGCCAAGCGCGGCTAGCTAAGACCAACCAGAAGAACACAAGGGACACGCCAGGATGCGATACGCCCTAGCGCTGGCCTGCGCGGCCGTCATCGGACTGACGGCGCTGGCCGAGCGAGCCCAGGCGCTCGCGGTCGTCGATGCTTACCACTACCTGGACCTGCGGCAGAACTCGAACGGAAGCCTCGACCCCCGTTTGCCGATGTTCATCAGCCTGCAGGACGTAAACGGCAACATCACCTCTCCGACGACGGAGGTGCTGAGCGGGCCCTTGGCCGGGACTTATTCGATGATCAGCTTCGGGCCCTTCCTGGGCTTCGGAGAATCCGAGCCGGTTATTGAATACGGACGCATCTGGCGGACATCCAACGGTGACCTGACAGACCTCGCCCGCTCCGGCTTCACCATGAGCGTCACCGATAACACCGAAACGGCGACGGCAGAAGTGGGCCCGATAATCGGCCCGAGCGAAACCGCGCAGTTCCTGCCGCTGGTCAGCAACGTGACGGTCAGTGACAGCTCCCAGACGCCGACCGTCTCCTGGACCAACCCGGCCGATACGACCGGTGTCGACCAAATCGTCGTGCGCATTGTCGACACGGTCGCGGACACCTTTTTCACCGAGGTCTACAGGACGGTCATCACCGATCTCAGCACGACCAGCGTCGACATCGAGGAAGGCTTCCTCTACGCCGGCAACTTCCAGCTTCGCGTGGAATTGCGAGATCAGGAGGTCGTCACCGACATCCTCAACGGCGTCGACCGCACCATGGAGCGAAACGTAAGCCGCTCGACGCACATCAGCGACATCGCCGTGGTGCCGCTGCCGGGCTCGGTCTACATGCTGCTCTCGGCCCTGGCCGTCTTCGGCTGGTTCGGCCGCAAGCGCCTGCTGGCTAAGCGCGCCAGCTAGGTTTCGGCCTTCTCGGGCAGCTTGAGCCAGTTGGGCAGGGCGGGCTTGGCCGCCACACCCGCGGCCTCCAGCGCCGCTTCGGCGTGCTCCAGGCGCAGGAGGGCGATGCCGAGGTTGCCCTGCGTGCTCCGCAGGTCCCCGACTTCCCGCTCGCCGACCATCACCGGCGTCCCCGCTGCCGGGGCCTCGCCGTCGAAGGCCAGCGGCATCAGGCGCTTCTTGATCAGGCCGCGATACTTGGTGCGGGCCGTCAGCTCCTGGCCCATGTAGCAGCCCTTGTCCCAGTCGACGCCGCCCAGCTCATCGAAGCCGCACTCCAGCAGAATGGCTTTCTCCACCTGCATATCCCGGCTGCCGTCGGGCAGGCCGAGGGCGATGCGGCGGCGGTCGTAGTCGGCCTCTTCACCGCTCTTCAGCCCGAGCTTGTCTCCTAGGGCGGCGAGCGCATCAGCGGGCAGCAGCAGGCGCGCGCCGGCCTCGGCCAGGCGCGGGTCGACGAAGGCGACGCCGCCCTCGAAGGCCTGCGCGGCACCGGGTTGCTCGGGCAGGCCGAGCGCGGCGAGAGCGCCCTCGCCATGCACCACGGCGACGGCGAAATCCTCCAGCGGCCCGATGATCTCGGCCTTGGCGCGAAGCTTGTAGATCTTCAGGCGCTTCATGAGGTCGGGCAGCCGTTCCAGCTCGCCTTCCAACAACAGATCGTCGCCCTGCGCGACGAGAAAGAAGTCGTGCAGATACTTGCCCTGCGGGGTCAGGAAGGCGGCCCAGATGGCCTGCTCTTCGGTCGCCTTCTCCACGTCGTTGGAGAGCACGCCTTGCAGAAAGGCCCGCACGTCGGGGCCGCTGAGGCGCAGCACGCCGCGATGAGCCAACGGGACGATCTCGGCCATCGTCACCTCTTTTGCTTCGTTCCGGTGCTCCAGCAGTTAAGCAGCGAGGCCGCCGCAAACAAGACAGGCGCAGACACTTGTACCGTCTCCCTCATGAGCGCGTAGCCCTTCGAGACGACAGCAGGCCGGCCGTCAACGAGCGGGCAATGGCAAAGGCCTCTTCCCCCTGAAAGATCCAGCTCTGGATTGCGCCCTCGTGGATTTGCCGCATCTCTGCCTCGCGGCCCGGAAGGCCGAGGCTCTTGGCCAGCAGCCTGCCCATCTCCTCCTTGTGGCGGACGAGCAACGCCTTGAGCTCCTCGCGATGCGGCTGCGCCGCCAGAGCGTTTTGGAAGATACAGCCGGCCGGGGAGTTGGTCGCCATCCAGGTGCCGATGCGCGCAAAGACCGCCTCAAGCCGCGCCTCGGCGTCGTCCGGAAGATCGTCGAAGACATGGGCGAGATAACGCCGGTGCCGGTATTCCAGCGCCTCGACCACCATCGCATCCCGCGAGGGGAAGTGCTTGTAGAGCGTCCTGAGGCTGACATCGGCGGCCGCGCGCAGATCGGCGATGCCGAGCTCGGCGAAGCCGTTTTCGGAAAAGGCCTGCTCCAGACGTGCGGCAATGCGTTCCTTGGTCGAGGTCATGTTGACAAGTAGAGCGATCACTCTACCATGCGATTGAGTAGAACGATCGCTTTACTTAGACCCTTCGCCGATGAAAGTCGACCGCCCGGGCCGGCGTCCTGCCATCAGCCTGCTGTTCATAGAGATCGGACTGGTGATGTGCTGGAGCTCCGGCTTCATCGGCGCGATCCTGGCGTCTGAAACCTCCTCCGTCTATACTGTCCTGTTGTGGCGCTTCGTCCTCGCCGCCTGCATTCTGACGCCTTTCGCCCTCCCCTACCTGAGGCGGGGCCATCTTCGCAGCATCGGCCTGCAAGCGGCCATCGGCGGTCTTGCCATGTTCGGCTATCTGGCGACCGGCGTGAAGGCGATCGACGCCGGCGTGCCGGCCGGGACAGCCGCGCTGGTCGGCTCGCTGCATCCCATGCTGACCGCCGGGCTGGCCGGCCTCCTGATCGGCGAGACCGTCACGCGCTGGCAATGGCTCGGCCTGGTCCTCGGCTTGATCGGTGTCGCCGTCTCCCTCGGCGGCGCGATCGGGGCCGCCCCGCTCTGGGGCTTCGGCCTCTCGATCTCCAGCACGGTCTGCATCGTTTTCGCCACCCTGCTCGGCAAGCGCTATCCGGCCAGCCTGCCGCTGCTGCCAAGCCTTGGCGTTCAGAGCTTCGTGTCTCTCATCCTCTTCGCCGGTCTGGCGGCGATAGACGGCGGTATCCAGCCCGAGGCGAATGCAGGCTTCGCTTATGCCGTGCTCTGGTTCGTCCTGATCTCGACGCTTGGGGGCTACGGCTTCTACTGGGCCTACTTGGCCCGCGCCTCGGCGACCCGCGCCACCAGCCTGATCTACCTGACGCCACCGGTGACGGCGATCTGGGCCTGGCTGATGTTCGGCGAGCCGATCGGCGGCGCGGTCATCGTCGGCTTCGCCCTCTGCCTGCTGGGAGTCGCTATCGCCCGACGCGGCTGATCGCCGCTCCGAAGGCGATAGGGACGGCGCCGCTCAGCTTGGTGCTTGCCGCGGACGCGGGAACCTGAAACAAATCTCGCACGGGGGATGAGAGAATAAGACGCGAGGCGCACGACCGAACTATGCCAGCAGACTTCGATCTCATCATCAACGGCGGCGAGGTCTTCACGCCGAACGGTTTGGCCCCGATCGACATTGCGGTGAAGGACGGCCGCATCGCCGAGCTGGGCGTCTTCGACCCCGGCCAGGCGGCCGAGAGCTTCGATGCCGCGAACCTGACCGTCCTGCCGGGCGTCATCGACACCCAGGTGCACTTCCGCGAGCCCGGCCTGGAGCACAAGGAAGACCTCGAAAGCGGCAGCCGCGCCGCCGTCATGGGCGGCGTCACCGCCGTCTTCGAGATGCCGAACACCAACCCCTCCACGGTGACGGCGGACGACTTCAACGACAAGCTGGCACGCGCCGCCGGGCGCATGTGGTGCGACCACGCCTTCTACGTCGGCGCCTCCGACGACAATGCCGAGCACCTGCCGATGCTGGAGCGCCTGCCCGGCTGCTGCGGCGTCAAGATCTTCATGGGCTCCTCGACCGGCAGCCTCCTGGTCGAGGACGACGAAACCCTGCGCGAGGTGCTGGCCAACGGCCGGCGGCGGGTCGCCGTGCATTGCGAGGACGAGCCCCTGCTGCGCGAGCGCCTGGCCCTGGTGCGCGACGGGGCCGATGTCTCCCAGCACCCGGTCTGGCGGAACGAGGACGTGGCCTTCACCGCCACCCGGCGCCTGCTGGGCCTGGCGCGGCAGACCGGCCGGCGGGTCCACACCCTGCACATCACCACGGCGGAGGAGCTGCCGCTCTTGGCGCAGCACCGGGATATCGCGACCTGCGAGGTGACCCCGCAGCACCTGACCTTGGTGGCGCCCGAGTGCTACGAGCAGCACGGCACCCTGGCGCAGATGAACCCGCCCATTCGCGAGGGCCGGCACCGGGACGCGCTGTGGCACTATCTGCGCCAAGGCCTGTTCGACGTGGTCGGCTCCGACCACGCACCGCACACCCTGGAGGAGAAGCAGGGCAGCTATCCGCGCACGCCCTCGGGCCTGCCCGGGGTGCAGACCCTGCTGCCGCTGTTGCTCGACCACATGAACGCCGGGCGCCTAAGCCTGGCACGCCTGGTCGACCTCACCTCGGCCGGGGCGCAGCGCATCTTCGGCATCGCCGGCAAGGGGCGCATCGCCGTCGGCTACGATGCCGATTTCACGATCGTCGACCTTAAGGCCAAACGCGTCATGACCGCCGACTGGCTGGCCGCCAAGTGCGGCTGGTCGCCTTTCGAAGGCATGACGGTGACGGGCTTTCCCCTGGCCACCATCATCCGCGGCGATATCGTGATGCGCGAGGACGAATTGGCCGTCAAAGCCAAGGGCCGTCCGGTCCGCTTCGTCGAAACCCTGACCCCGGAGGAAGTGGAGGCATGATCCTGAGCCGTATGACGCCGCTGCTCAACGTCGAGGACGTCTCGGCCTCGCTCGACTTCTTTCGCAATGCGCTGGGCTTCGAGGTCGAGCAGCAGGCGGAGGACGACTCCGGCGTGATCTGGGCGCAGGTGACCCACGGCGAGGTGGTCTTCATGCTCAACCGGCCCGATGACATCGAGAGCACGCCGCGCCGCGCTCGGCCAAGCTATGGTGAGACGGTGTTTTATTTCACCGTCCCGGACATCCACGCCGCTCACCAGGATCTGGTCGAGAAGGGCTACGACCCCGGCCCGGTCGAGCGCCAGGCCTATGGCGTCGACGAGTTCACCCTGCGCGACCCGGACGGCTATGAGTTCGCCTTCGGCGCTCAGTACGGCCACGATGAGGGCGATGACTGACGACGCGACCGCCGCGGCAGGAGAGGGCGCCGACTGGTCCGGCGCGGTCTTCGCCGCCATGAAGGCCCGCGATGTCCGCACCGTGGCCACGGTGCCGGACGGCGGCCTGGTGCGTCTGCTGAACCTCTGCCACGACGATCCCGACCTGCGGGTGGTCACGCTAAGCAGCGAGCAGGAGGGCATCGGCCTGATCGCCGGCCTCTGGCTCGGCGGTCAGCGCGGTGTGCTGCTGATGCAAAGCAGCGGTGCCGGCAACTGCATCAATGCGCTCTCGCTGCCGGCCATCTGCCGTATGCCCTGCCTGATGCTGGTGACCATGCGCGGCGAGTGGGGCGAGTTCAATCCTTGGCAGGTGCCCATGGGGCGTGCGGTCGAGAACTGCTTCGCCGCGATGGGCGTGCACTGCTTCCGCGCCGATGCGGCCGAAGAGGTGGGCGAGAGCTTCGCGGCCGCCGCCGATCTGGCCTTCAACGGCGGGTTCTCCGCGGCCGTCCTGGTCGGCCAGCGGGTGATCGGGGCGAAGAGCTTCCGATGAGCCTGACCGACCGCGAAGGACGTCTGCTGCGCCGGCCGCTGGTGGCCAGGCTGCTGGCCGAACGGGGCGAGGCGCTGGTGGTCACCGGGCTGGGCAGCCCGACCTACGACGTGGCGGCGGCCGGCGACCGGGCGGAGAATTTCTATCTTTGGGGCGCCATGGGGCTGGCGGCCACGACCGGCCTCGGCCTTGCCCTGGCGCAGCCCGAACGCCGCGTTCTCGTGGTCACCGGCGACGGCGAGATGCTGATGGGCGCCGGCAGCCTGGCCGCTATCGCCAACGCCGCCCCGGCCAATCTGGCCATCCTGGTGCTCGACAACGAGAGCTTCAGCGAAACCGGGCGGCAGAGCGGCTTGAGCGGCGGCCGGACGGACATCGCGGCTCTGGCCGAGGCCTGCGGCTTTGCCGGCAGCCTCACCCTTCGCGGGGCGGAGGCGCTTGCGGCGGCCGAAGCCCTGCTGTGGCGCAGCCCCGGCCCCGCCATGGTGGTCGCCAAGGTCGCCCTGGATCAGGAAGCGCCGGTGCTGCCGTCGCTGGACGGTGCCTTTCTGACGCTCCGCATGCGAGAGCGCCTCACAGAGCGGCATCAGCCCTAAATTACAGCGCAGAACCGTATTGAAAGCGCATTGACCAAAGGGGGTCTCCCTCTAGGTATGAGGACAACCGCATACACGATGCGGTTGTTTCACGGAGTACGTGTTTGTTTCACCGTGCGACTTTGATCGGACGGCGTACGGGGCAAGAGAGGGGATTGCGGACTTTGAACGGCCAAGCGGACGTCTTACTTTCTGTGCGGGGGTTAGGTTGGGCTGCTGTCGCCCTCATGGCGTTGCAAGTCGGCGCACCTGATGAGGCATTGGCGCAGGGCGCGCCGGTGGTCGACGTGGCCACGCCGCTGACCGAGCGGGTCATCGATTGGGACGAGTACACCGGGCGCTTCGAGGCCGTCCAAAGCGTCGTGCTGCAGGCCCGCGTGTCCGGCTATCTCGACAAGATTCACTTTCAGGAGGGCGACCGGGTCGAAGCCGGCGAGCTGCTTTACCAAATTGACCCCCGCCCCTTCGAGGCGGACGTGGCGCAAGCCCAAGCGCGGCTCGAGGCCGCCATCGCTCTGCGCGAATTGGCACTGATCGAGGTCGAGCGGGCGGACGAGCTGTTCCGCCGCGAGGTCGGGCCGCGCAGCGAGGCGCAGCGCCGCCGCGCCGAGTACCAGGAGGCGGTGGCCAACGTCGCGCTGGCCGAAGCCGAGCTGGTCAGCGCCCGCCTCGACCTGGAGTTCACCGAAATCCGTGCGCCGATCTCCGGCCGCATTTCGGCGACCAACTTGGACGTGGGCAACCTGGTCATCGGCGGGCCGAACGGCGCGACCGTCTTGGCCAATATCGTCACCATCGACCCCATCGAGTTCGTCTTCACCGTCTCGGAGGCGGATTTTCTCCGCTACGCCCGGCTCGATGCCACGGGTGTCCGCCCCTCCTCGCGCGACTTCGAGAACATGGTCTTGGTGAAGCTGCAGGACGAGGAAAACTGGCCCTGGCAGGGCCGCATGACCTTCGTCGACAACCAGATCGACCCGAACTCCGGCACCCTGGAGGGCCGCGCGACCTTCCAGAACGGCGAGGGCTTCCTGCAGCCGGGCCTGTTCGGACGCCTCCGGTTGGCCGGCTCCGTCGAGTACGACGCCATTCTCATCCCCGACGAAGCCATCGTCTCGGACCAGTCCCACCTCCTGGTCTACGTCGTCGGCGACGACAACATCGTCGCCGAGCGCCGGGTCATCCTGGGGCCGCTGCACCGCGGCCTGCGGGTCATCCGCGAGGGGCTGACGATGCAGGACCGGGTCATCGTCTCGGGCGTGCAGCGGGCGCGGCCCGGCGCGCCGGTCACCCCGACCTTGATGGACCTCGCCCTCGGCTCGGCGGACTAGATCCATGCGGCTCAGCCACTTTTTCATCGACCGCCCGATCTTCGCGGCGGTCTTGTCGATCCTCATCGTGCTGCTCGGCGCCGTCTCCTACTTCGGCCTGCCGGTGGCCCAGTACCCGGAGATCGCGCCGCCGACGGTCCAGGTCACGGCCAGCTATCCCGGCGCCTCGGCCGAGGTTGTCGCCGACACCGTCGCCACGCCGCTTGAGCAGGAAATCAACGGTGTCGAGAACATGCTCTACATGGTCAGCCAGTCCCGCTCCGACGGGCAGCTGACGATCACCATCTCCTTCACGCTGGGCACCGACCTCGACGAAGCGCAGGTGCTGGTCCAGAACCGGGTTGCCATTGCCGAACCGCGCTTGCCGGAAGAGGTGCGGCGGCTGGGCGTGCAGACGCGCCAGAACTCGCCTGACCTGATGATGGTCATTCACATGCTGTCGCCCGACGACACGCGGGACCAGCTCTACATCTCCAACTACGCCCGGACCCAGATCATCGACCGGCTGCTCCGCATCCGCGGCGTCGGTCAGGCGACGATCTTCAGCGAGCGCGCCTACTCCATGCGCGTCTGGCTCGACCCGGAGCTGGTGGCCGCGCGCGAGCTGACCGCCGGCGAGGTGGTCGAGGCGCTGCGCGCCAACAACGTCCAGGTGGCCTCAGGTGCTGTGAACCAGTTGCCGGTGCCCCGTCCCGGCGCCTTCGAGTTGAATGTCGAGACCCTGGGGCGCCTGGTCGACCCGGAGCAGTTCGAGGATATCGTCGTCCGGGCCGACGAAGACGGCCGGAAGATCCGCATTCGCGATATCGGGAGGGTCGAGCTCGGCGCGCAGGACTATCGCGCCAACGGCTACCTCGACGACAAGATCGCCTTGCCGATCGGCATCTTCCAGCGGCCCGGCACCAACGCGCTGGAAACCGCCGACGAGATCATGGCGCTGATGGAAGACCTCTCCGAGGACTTCCCGACCGGCCTGGCCTACGACATCATCTACAACCCCACGGAGTTCATCCAGGAATCGGTCAACGCCGTCTACTTCACCATCTTCGAGGCGGTGGTGCTGGTCGTGCTGGTGATCGTGGTGTTCCTGCAGAGCCCGCGCGCCTCGGTCATCCCCATCCTGGCGATACCGGTGTCGTTGATCGGCACCTTCTTCATCATGTCCGCCTTCGGCTTCTCGCTGAACAACCTGACGCTCTTCGGGCTGGTGCTGGCGATCGGCATTGTCGTCGACGATGCGATCATCGTGGTGGAGAACGTCGAGCGCTACCTGGAAGAGGGCATGTCGCCGCGCGAAGCCGCGCACAAGACCATGGACGAGGTCTCGGGCGCGCTGGTCGCCATGGGTCTGGTGCTCCTCGCCGTCTTCACCCCGGCGGTGGCCTTCATCGGCGGTATCACCGGCCAGTTCTTTCAGCAGTTCGCGATCACCGTCGCCGTCGCGACGATGATCTCGGTCTTCGTGTCCCTCACGCTCTCGCCGGCCTTGGCGGCGCTTCTCCTGAAGTCGAAGGCCGAGTCCGAGGCAAAGCCGACCAGCCTGCTGGGCAAGCTCTATGCCGTTCTGGCCCTGCCGTTCAGCCTCTTCGCCAGGGGCTTCAACTGGGTGTTCCAGCGGCTCTCCGACGGCTATGCGGTGCTGGTCCGCCAGTTGCTGCGGGCCTCGGCGATCGTGCTGCTGCTCTACGTCGGGCTGATGGGCCTCACCGCCTATCAGTTCGACCGCACGCCGACGGGCTTCATTCCCGAGCAGGACCAGGGCTACTTGATCGCCGTGGTGCAGCTTCCGGCGGGCGCTTCGCTGTCGCGCACCGACGATGTCATCCGCGAGGCCTCGGACATCCTGCTGGGCATCGAGGGGGTCGAGCATACGGTGGGCTTCGCCGGCTTCGACGGCGCCACCTTCACCAACGCGCCGAACGCCGGCGCGATCTTCTTTACGACCGAGCCCTTCGCCGAGCGCGCCGCCAGCGGCCGCTCCAACGAGGCCATCATCGGCGAAGCCTACGGCAGGCTCGCCCCCCTGACCGAGGCCAACATCTTCATCGTCGCCCCGCCGCCGGTGCGCGGCATCGGCAACTCCGGCGGCTGGCGGCTCTATGTTCAGGACGAACGCGGCCGCGGCCTGCCGGCTCTCGAGGAAGCGGTGGGAACTATCGTCGCCCAGGCGAACCAGAGCGACCAGCTCGTCGCCGTCTTCTCCCTGTTCAACACGGCGACGCCGAAACTCTATGCCGACATCGACCGGGTGAAGTCCGAAGAGTTCGGCGTGCCGCCCGACCTGGTGTTCGAGACCCTGCAGACCTACCTCGGCTCGACCTTCGTCAACGATTTCAACTATCTCGGCCGGACCTACCGGGTCACCGCCCAGGCCGACGGCGAGTTTCGCGACGACCCCAGAGACGTGCTCGACCTGCGCATGCGCTCCGAATCCGGCGCCATCGTGCCGATCGGCTCGGTGGCCGTGCTCGAGCGCATCACCGGGCCCTACCGGGTGCCGCGCTACAACCTCTTTCCCGCCGCCGCCGTGCAGGGCTCGACTCCGCCGAGCGTCTCCACCGGCGAAGCGATCGCGGAGATGGAGCGCCTGCTCGACGAGCAGCTCCCGTCCGGCTTCGGCTACGAGTGGACCGAGATCGCCCTGCAGGAGAAGCTGGCCGGCGACACGGCAATCTTCGCCTTCATCATGGCGGTCGCCTTCGTCTTCCTGCTGCTCGCGGCACAGTACGAGAGCTGGCTGCTGCCGCTCGCCGTCATCCTCATCGTGCCCATGTGCCTCTTGGCCGGCGTGACCGGCGTGCTGCTGCGCGACATGGACAACAATATCCTGACGCAGATCGGCTTTGTCGTGCTGGTGGGCTTGGCCTCGAAGAACGCCATTCTCATCGTCGAGTTCGCGCGACAGGCCGAAGAGCGGGGCAAGAGCCGCATCGAGGCGGCGGTGGAAGCGGCGCGCCTCAGGCTGCGCCCCATCCTGATGACCTCCTTCGCCTTCATCCTGGGCGTGGTGCCGCTCCTGATCGCCACCGGCGCCGGCGCCGAGATGCGTCAGGCCCTGGGCACCGCGGTCTTC
>JANQIA010000295.1 GCA_028282405.1 Rhodovibrionaceae bacterium | reverse complement strand
AATCCGAAGGCGACCCCGAAGCTGAAGAGAACCCAAACGATGGCGAAGATGATGACGCCGACGATGGCGATCGTCTTGTACTGCCTATTGAGGTAGGCCTGCGCGCCCTCCTGAATGGCGGCCGCGATCTCTTGCATCCGCTCCGTCCCGGCGTTCGATGCGATCACCTGGCGGGCTGTGATCGCGCCGTATGCGACGGCCGCTATGGCGCAGAGAATGACGAGGAAAAGCAAAAAGCCCATGGCCGACCTTCCTTGAGTTCACAGCGGAAAACGGCGGCGGCGACCGCCTTTTCCGGTCGAAATGAGAGGGATTCACCAGTCCTTCGGAAAAAGGCGAGCGGAAAATGACAGAAGGCCTTAGCGTTGGCAACCGCTAGGCTACCCCGCCAGGCAAAAGTCGCAGCAGAAAGAAATTGGGCGCCCTCGCCCAGACAAAGCGTCCGTCAACCGCTGACGCGGGCCGGCTCTCGCTTATCGATGCCGCGCACCAGAATTTCCTTGATTGCGCCCTCTCCGAGGAGGGCGTCGGCGCGCATCATCAGGCGGGCGCGAAAGAACTCCACATCGACACCCTTCTCCCGCACGAAGCGCATCGACATGAGGGCATAGAGCTCGCTCAGAAAGGCATCGACCAGCTTGGGGAAGCGCCTTTGCAGCCGCCGGTCGCTTTCGATGTCCCGCATCTCGAGCTGAAGCTGGAGCGTGAGGTGCCGGCGCACCACGCCATCGGCGATCACCGGAATGATCATGGGGTCGAGCGTCACGAAGATACCTTTGCTGGCGTCGGCGTCCTCGGCGTCCGGCTCGGCCCCGCCTCCGGCCCAGGACGGCCCTTCGGCAGCGCCGAACAGCAGCGCGACCAGCGCGAAGACCCTAAGGCCGAAGAAGAGTGAGTGCCGCATTGCCCCAGCTTTCCAATCCGCTCAAGCGGGCATGTAGCTTAACGCGGCTCGGTTAACGCCAAGGCAAGCCGAAGAGTTAACGGCGGATGAACCGGGAGCGGATCAGAAGTGAGCCCAGCCCTTGCGATCCACACGGATTGGCTCGCCAGCACGATCGAGGAGGGAGACCCCCTCGCTCGCCGCCACGCTGCCGATTTCTGCAACGGGGGTGGCGCTTGCCTCCGCGGCCGCCAGAACCGCCTGCCGCGCGTCCGCCGGCGCGGTGAACAGCAGTTCGTAGTCGTCGCCCCCGGCGAGCAGCGAAGGGAACAGCTCCGGGTCCTCGGCGAGGACACTCTCCGCCGCCTTCGACAAGGGCACGCGCGGGCCGGAGATTTCGATGGCCACGCCTGAGGTTTCGGCCAAGTGGCCCGCGTCGGCCAGCAAGCCATCGGAAACGTCGATCGCCGCGGACGCGATGCCGCGCAAGGCAGCCGCCAGAGCCAGCCTGGGCTCTGGGAGCTGGTAGCGCCGCGCCAGGTCGTCGCGCTCCTCCGACGCAAGCCAGAGGAACTCCTGACGCCGGACCGCCAGGCCCAAGACACCGTCACCGATGGTGCCGCTGACAAACAGCAGATCGCCCGCCTGCGCGCCGCTGCGCCGGAACAGCGTGCCTTCCTCCCCTAGCCCGATGGCGCAAAGCGAAAGCACCGTCGGCCCTTTCGTAGAGACGCTGTCGCCTCCCAACAGCCTGATGCCGAAAGCCTCCTGGTCTGTGCTCAGGCCCTGGCAGAAGGCTTCCAGCCAGGGGTCGCCGCGCTCCTGCGGCAGGCAGAGGCTGAGCAGATAGCCGTATGGCGCGGCGCCCATGGCCGCCAGGTCGGAGAGATTCACTCGTAGCAGCTTGCGGGCGACTCGGTCTGGCGGGTCGTCGGGCAGATAGTGGACCCCTTCGACCATGGTATCGAGGGTGGTGACGTAGCTACCCGAGCTGGGCGGGCGCAGCAGCGCGGCATCGTCGCGCAGTCCTAGGGCTTCAGGGTGATCGGCCGCCAGGGGCGCCAGATAGCGGGCAATGCGCTCGAACTCGCCGCTCATGGCCGTTCGCCCGCTGCGGCTTAAAGTTCAGCGATCTTGGCGATCGCGTCGGGGCGGTCCAGCTCTTCGGCGCGCAGCACGCCGGCCAAGCGGTCGAGCACGGCGTTGACCATGGCCGGCTCGCGCTGTGTGAAGAAGCCGCCGGCAAGATCGACATATTCGACGATCAGGCTCTTCGCGGCCACATCCTGGCGGTGGACCAGCTCGTAGGTGCCGGCCCGCAGGATGACGGCCAGCAGCTTCTCGAGCCGCTCGACCGAGCGGTCCGGGCCGAGCGCCGCGGTGATCATATCGTCGAGCTCCGCCTGCTCCCCCGCCGTCCCCTCGACGATCTCGCGAAAGAGCGCCCGGTCGATCTTCGCCAGGCTCAGGCCGTCCAGTTCTTCGTCGATGCGGTGCTGCAGGAACTCGGCAGCCACCTGCCGCGCGTCGCCCCCGCTGATCGCCAGCTGGTAGAGCGCCTGGACCGCGGCAAAGCGCGCCGCCCGCCGCTTGCGCTCGGACCTGAAAACCGGCCGGCTATTCTTATCGTCCAAAGCCTTCTGCCCTTCAGCGTGGATAGAGACGGAACTGGCGCTTGATTTCGATCATGTCGAGGCAGGCCCTGGCCGCCTCGCGGCCCTTATTCCTCTCGGCGCGCGACGCGCGAGACCATGCCTGCTCCCGCGTCTCACAGGTAAGGATTCCATAGCCGATCGCCAGGGTCTGCTCGCATGCGAGGTCCTGCAGCTTGCGAGCGCTCTCACCGCAGACATAGTCGTAGTGCGAGGTCTCGCCCCGGATGACGCAGCCGAGCGCCACATAGCCGGCATAGCGGCGGTTCGAAGAGTGGAAATCGAGCGCGCGCGTGGCCATACGGATGGCCGCCGGGATCTCGAAGGCGCCCGGCACGGGCAAGCGCTCGTAGTCGACGCCCTGCTCGGTCAGGTGCTCGATGGCGCCCTGCGCAAGCTCCTCGGCGATGTCTTCGTAGAACTTCGCTTCGACCAAAAGGACGATAGGGCGCTCATCCATGGTCGCGGCCTAGCTGACGCTGTGCGGCAGCGAGCGCTGCCCGACCACCTTGAGGCCATAGCCCTCTAGGCCGACGATGACGTGCTTGGTGTTATGCAGCAGCACCATCTCCCGCACCCCGAGATCGAGCAGGATTTGCGCGCCCTCGCCATAGTCGCGCAGCTGTTCGCCCGGCTGCGCGCCGACGCTGGCGCGATGATCGATGTGCTCCGAGAGATCGCCGCTCCAAGCCTCGCGGATGATCACCAGGACCCCGCGCCCCTCAGCCGCGATGGCGCGCATCGCCGCTTCCACCTCGCCGCCCCGTCCGAAGCCGGTGTCGCCCAAGAGGTCGTCGAAGAGATCGAAGGCATGGACGCGAACCAGGGCCGGCTCGCCGTCGGCCAACTTGCCGACGGAAAGCGCCAGGTGCTCCACGCCGGTGATGCGGTTGCGATAGACCGTCATGTCGAAGGCACCGCCAAAGCGGCTCTCGAAGCGCCGGCGGGAGACACGCTCGACGATGCGCTCCGTGCGACGCCGATAGGCGATGAGGTCGGCGATGGTGCCGATCTTCAAGGCATGCGTCTGGGCGAAGGCGATCAGGTCGTCGCGGCGCGCCATGGTGCCGTCGTCGTTCATGATCTCGCAGATCACGCCAGACGGGTTGAGCCCGGCCATGCGCGAAAGGTCGACCGCAGCCTCGGTATGGCCGGTGCGCACCAGCACGCCGCCGTCGCGCGCCATGACAGGAAAGACGTGGCCCGGCGTCACGATAGCCTCAGGACCCGACTGCGGGTCGATGGCCGCAGCGATGGTCCGTGCCCGGTCCGGGGCGGAAATGCCAGTGGCGATGCCGTCGCGCGCCTCGATGGAGACGGTGAAGGCGGTCTCGTGGCGGGCTTCGTTCTTGCGCGCCATCATCGGCAAGCCGAGGTGCTCGACCCGCTCACGGGTCATGGCGAGGCAGATCAGCCCGCGGCCGTGCTTGGCCATGAAGTTGATCGCATCCGGTGTCGCCATCTGCGCTGGGATCACAAGGTCGCCTTCGTTCTCCCGGTCCTCGTCGTCGACCAGGATGAACATGCGCCCGTTGCGCGCCTCTTCGATAATGTCCTCGATCGGGCTGAGCAGCTCGCGGAACGTCAAGCGCCAGGGCTCTTCCGGCTTCGTTTCCGTCATGAGTGCGAACTCTCCTCTTCCCGCAGTCGGGCAACGTACCGCGCGAGCACGTCGATTTCCAGGTTGACCCGGTCGCCCACCTGATAGGCGCCGAAGCTCGTGACGGCCGCGGTGTGGGGAATGATGTTGACCCCGAACTCCCGGCCCTCGACCTCGTTGACGGTGAGGGAAACCCCGTCCAGCGCCACCGAACCCTTGGGCGCGATGAAGCGAGCCAACTCGCCAGGGGCCCGAAAACGCCAGCGGACCGAGCCGCCCTCGGGCTGGCTGCCGACGATCTCGGCGACGCTGTCCACGTGGCCGTAGACCAGATGACCGCCCAGCTCGTCGCCGACCTTCAGGGAGCGCTCCAGGTTGACCCGATGGCCGACCTGCCAGTCGCCGAGATTGGTTTTCGACAGGGTCTCCCCGGAGACATCGACGGCGAAGCTGCCTCCGCCCTTCTCGACCACCGTCAGGCAGCAGCCGGAGCAGGCGATGGACGCACCGATCTCGACCTCCGACAGATCGTAGGTCGTCGCGATGCGAAAGCGGCTATCGCTCTCGCCCGCCGGAACCACGGCTTCCACCCGGCCCAGATCTGTGATGATGCCCGTGAACATGTCGCGCCCTATCTGGCGCGGCGCAGGCTTTCGAGCAAGTCCTCCTCAAGCCGCTCAACCCTGAGCCGCGTGAAGCGCGGGGCGTCTATCAGATGCGCCAAGCCCCAGCCGGAAACGGCGGCCCGTCCGTCGCCGCCGATGACCTTCGGCGCCCGAAACCAGCGAATGCGGTCCACCAGGTCGGCTTTGAGAAAGGTTGCGGCCACCTCGGCCCCGCCCTCGATCATGACGCGCGTCACACCACGTCGGGCGAGCGCTGCCAGAACGGCTGCAGGCGCGAGCCCCTCCTCGGTCTCAGCCACGCCGCAAACCTCCAATCCGGGCCGCTCGGCCAGCGGGTGCTGCGTTCCTTCGCCCGTCAGGATGAGGGTGCGCTGCTCGCCCGCCCGCTGCACAAGGTCGAGCGCCTCCCCGACACGACAGCGCCCGTCGAGCACGACCCGCAGGGGTGCCAGCGCCTCCATGCCCGGCAAGCGCACATCCAGACGCGGGTTGTCCGCCAAGGCGGTGCCGCTGCCGACCAATACCGCATCATGCTGGCTACGGATAAGGTGGGCCCGACGCCGAGCCAGTTCGCCGGTGATCCACTTGCTTTCGCCCGCGCCGGTCGCGATCTCGCCATCCAAACTGCTCGCCAGCTTCAGGGTAACCATGGGCCGGCCAGCCGTCTTGGCCAGCAGAAAGCCCTCGTTCACCGCGCGCGCCTCTTCCTCGCAGAGCCCGAGTTCCACCGCAATCCCGGCAGCGCGCAGCTTCTCTAGGCCGAAACCGTTGACCCGGGGGTCAGGGTCGGCGTTCGACGGGTTAGTTTATATTTCGAAAAATATAGAAATATAGCCTTGCCGCCGCCCGGTCAAGCGCATCTACGCGATGCCCGGTGCCCAAGGGCGAAAGACCGGGGCTAGAAATGACGACCGAGCTATCTATCTTAGCAAAGGCAAAGGTGTGGCCGGGCAACCACGACCCCGACTGTTATGGCCGCACACGCGAAAATGCATGGGTTTCAATAGGTTGGAGGTCTCCGCCTGCATGGAGATGACGTTGGGACATTGGTGTTCGACAATCGGTTAGGCGGCGCCGGTGGCGGCGGCCGTGGCGT
>JANQIA010000287.1 GCA_028282405.1 Rhodovibrionaceae bacterium | reverse complement strand
CCTCCTCGCCCTCCATGAAGTCCTCGATCACCAGCTCGGCGCCGGCCTCGCCGAAGGCCTGCTCTTCCAAGGCGGCCTCGATGGCGCGATCGGCCTCGTCCAAGTCGGCGGCGATGATCACGCCCTTGCCGGCGGCCAGACCGTCGGCCTTGATGACGATGGGCAGGCTGCGCTCCCGCACGAAGGCCTTGGCGGGGGCGGCTTCGGTAAAGCGTTGATAGTCGGCGGTGGGGATGCCGTACTTGGCGCAGAGGTCCTTGGTGAAGGCCTTTGAGCCCTCCAGCGCCGCGGCCGCCGCGGTGGGCCCGAAGGCGCGGATGCCGGCTTCATCCAGGCGGTCGACCAGGCCGGCCACCAAGGGCGCTTCCGGCCCGACCACGACCAGCTCGATGTCCTCCCGCTTGGCGAAGTCGACCAGGGCCGGGATATCGTCGACGGCGATCGGCACGCACTCGGCTTCCTGCGCGATGCCGGCATTGCCGGGGGCGCAGAACAGCTTTTCGCAGAGCGGCGAGGCCGCGAGGGTCCAGCAGAGCGAATGCTCGCGTCCGCCACTGCCGACGACCAGGATTTTCATAGCTCAGGCCTTTTCACTGCCGAGACTCTCCGCTTTGTTCTACTCTGTTCGATGCTGCGCCGCCGACTACATGGCAGGCCAGAACGAGTCTGGAAAGGTCGTAGCCCTTGGGCACCCAAGCTTCCGTTTTCGATACGCCCGGCAACCTGCCGGCCATCTCGGTTTCCGAGCTGAGCCAGTCCATTCGCGGCACCCTGGAGAGCCGCTTCGAGCATATCCGCGTGCGGGGAGAGATCTCCGGCTTCAAGCGCGCCGCCTCCGGCCATCTCTACATGTCGCTGAAGGACGCCGACGCGGTGATCGACGCGGTCTGCTGGCGCGGCGTCGCCGGGCGCCTCGGCCTCAAGCCCGAGGACGGGATGGAGGTGATCGCCACCGGCCGGGTCACCACCTACGCCGGCCGCTCGAAGTACCAGGTGGTCATCGAGGCCTTGGAGCTGGCCGGCGAGGGGGCGCTGCTCAAGCTCCTGGAGGAGCGCAAGCGCAAGCTCGCCGCCGAAGGGCTGTTCGATGCCGAGCGCAAACGGCCCTTGCCCTACCTGCCCGAGGTCATCGGCATCGTCACCTCACCGACCGGGGCGGTCATCCGCGACATCCTGCATCGCCTGGCCGAGCGCTTTCCCCGGCGTGTGCTGCTCTGGCCGGTGCTGGTCCAGGGGGAGGGGGCTGCGGCGCAAGTCGCAAATGCGATCGCGGGCTTTAACCGCCTGGCGCCCGGGGGCGCCGTGCCCCGGCCCGACCTTCTGATCGTGGCCCGCGGCGGCGGCTCCCTGGAGGACCTTTGGAGCTTCAACGAAGAGATCGTCGTGCGCGCCGCCGCCGCCTCCGAGATCCCGCTGATCTCGGCCGTCGGCCATGAGACCGACACCACCCTGATCGACTATGCCGCCGACCGGCGGGCGCCGACCCCGACCGCGGCGGCGGAGATCGCCGTGCCGGTCAGGCTCGAGCTGCTGCAGCAGGTCATGGAGCTGGAGCGCCGGTCCCTGGCCGCCGGGCAGCGCCTCTTGAGCGAGCGCCGCACGGCGCTGGAGGGTCTGGCCCGTGGCCTCCCCGAGCCGCGCGCCCTGCTGGCGGAGCGGGCGCAGCGCCTGGACGACCGCTGGGAGCGGGCCGAGCTGGCTGCCCGGCGTCTCCTCGACCGGCAGACAGCCGAAGTGGCCCAGCTTGGTGCCCGCTTGCCGCGGCCGGACGTCAGCCTCCGCCAGGCCGACCGGGAGTTGGCCGAGCTGACCGGGCGTCTCGGCAAGGCGGTGCAGCGGGGTTTGAGTGCGGCCGGCGTCGAATTGACCGGCACTGCCGAGCGCTTGCGGCCGCCGCGCCGCCAAGTGGCGGACGGCCAGCGCAATCTGGGTGACTGGGCGGCGCGTTTGCAGCAGGGAGCCGAGCAGGGCCATCGGGCTGCAAGCCAGCAGCTCGAGACTTTGGGCCGGGTGCTCGACAGCGTCTCCTACCGCAAGGTCCTGGCCCGCGGCTATGCGGTGGTTCACGGCGCCGAGGGCTTGGTCACGGCAGCCTCCGGGCTTGCGGCCGGGCAGGCCGTCGCGCTGGAGTTCGCCGACGGCCGGGTCGGTGCCACGATCTCGGGGGATGCTCCTGCCGCGCCCGCGCCGGCAAAGCCGCGCAAGCGCACAAAGAAGGACGAGAGCGGAAGTCAGGGCAGCCTGCTCTGACCCGGTTGCGACAGCATGGAGATGCAGTGATGCAAAGCGATGCGTGGGGATATCCGCTGACCACCGACAGCGCCGAGGCGGCGGCGGCCTACAGCGAGACGGTGCGCGGCTATCTCGGCTTTCGGGCCGACACCATGAATAGTCTGCAGACGGCCCTGCAGCACGACCCCGAGTTCGCGCTGGCCCATGCCGCCAAGGGGCTCTTGCTCTGCTCGATCCGGAGCCTGCGCTTCTATCCCAAGATCAAGGAGTGTCTGACGGCGGCCCAGGCCCATGCCAAAGGGGTCAGCAAGCGGGAGGCGCTCTACATCGAGGCTTTGGAAGCGGCCTTTGCCGGCCAATTGACGGCGGCGGTCGTGGCCTACGAAGCCATCCTGGCCGAGCATCCCCACGACCTGCTGGCTGCGCGCTTGGCGCAGATGGAGCTCTTCTGGCTCGGCGAGAGCCGCTGGATGCATGCGGTGATCGACCGCACGGGACCGCAGTGGCAGGCCACCACCCCAGACTACCACAGCCACCTGTCGCTCTGGTCCTTCGGCCTGGAGGAGACCGGTCAGTACGAGGCGGCCGAGCGCGCCGGGCGCCAGGCGGTCGAGCTCTCGCCGACCGATCACTGGGCGACCCATGCGGTGGCGCATACCCTGGTCATGCAGGGGCGCTGCAAGGACGGCGTGGCCTGGCTCGACTCTCTCAAAGGCGAGTGGGGCAATGCGAACCACTTCGTGCATCATCTCTGGTGGCACCGCTGCCTGTTCCATCTGGAGCTGGGCGAGGTCGACGCGGTTCTCGAGATCTACGACCGGGAGATCCGCAACCCGGACTCGCCGCTCCTCCAGGCGATGCACGACTTCAACGTCGACATGCAGAACTGCGCCTCGCTGCTGCAGCGGCTGGAGCTGCGCGGGATCGATGTGGGAGACCGCTGGCGGGACCTGGTGCCCTCCGTCAGCCACCGCATCGGCGACCACACCAGCCCCTTTACCAGCCCACACTATGTGATGGTCCTGGCGGCGGCCGGCGAGGATGAGAAGGCGCACGACATGGTGCTGGGCATGCGCGCCTATGTGCACGAGGACGAAGGCACCTTGCCGCCGCGCTATGCCGCCGCCGCCATCCCGGCGGCCGAGGCGGCCATCGCCCACCGCCGCGGCGAGCATGACAAGGTGCTGGAGGTCCTGCTGCCGGCCCGCCGCAGTCTTTGGATGATGGGCGGCAGCCACGCCCAGCAGGATGTTTTCCAGCAGATGCTCTTCGACTCGGCGCGGCAGAGCGGGCGCCACGACCTGCTGCCCATTCTGCTGTCGGAAGTGGCCGAAGACGGATTCGAGGCGATTGCCGCCCGCAGCCTCTACGGCGAAGCGGCGCGGGAGGTCGCGCCGGCCGCTTAGCGACTTTCCCGCTCAGACGGAGACAATTCGGTTGGTGATGGTCTGCAGCGCCATTGCCGCACCAACGTTTGTCATGCTTGGGCGAGGCCCACGGGGCCGTTAGGCCCCGATAGTCCAAGGGGGGCCGAGTCCCGAGCATCCACTCATCAGCCCGCGCGGCCGTCAGCCGTGGATCCCCGGAACTCGCCGCTTAGCGGCTCGCCCAGGGATGACATCTTGAGAGAGGGGCGATCACAGTGCGCAGCCTCTACGGCGAAGCGGCGCGGGAGGTCGCGCCGGCGGCTTAGGCCTTGGCCAAGGGGTGCAGGTTGCCGAGGAACTGCTCGGCGCAGGCGGTCCAGGAAAAGCGCAGCGCGTGATCGCGGCAGTCCTGCGGCGAGATGCTGGTGGTGCGCTTCACCGCTTCGCCCAGGTTCTCGTGCAGCGCGCCGACCGGATGATCGCTGACCACGTCGAGCGGCCCGGGCACGGGATAGGCGGCCACCGGCACGCCGGAGGCCATTGCCTCCAGCATCACCAGGCCGAAGGTGTCGGTGCGGCTGGGGAAGACGAAGACGTCCGCGCTGGCATAGTGGCGGGCCAGCTCTTCGCCGAACTTGGCGCCGGTGAAGACTGCGTCGGGATAGCGCTGCTCCAGCGCCGGGCGCTGCGGCCCGTCGCCGACCACCACCTTGGTGCCGCCGGCGATCGGCAGGCCGAGGAAGTCCTCGATGTTCTTCTCCACCGCCACGCGCCCGACGTAGAGATAGATCGGCCGCGGCAGGTCGAGGGCGGGCTCGTTCCCCGGATGGAAGAGATCGGTGTCGACCCCCCGCGACCAGGACTTCACGTTGTCGAAGCCCTGGGCTTCGAGCTCGGCGCGAATGGTCTGGGTCGCCACCATGACGCCCTTGGAGGGGCGATGGAACCAGCGCATGAAGCGGTAGCCCCAGGACACGGGAATGGGTGCCCGGGCGTTGACGTATTCCGGGAACTTGGTGTGGTAGCTGGTGGTGAAGGGCCAGCCGCGCCTGAGGCAGACCGAGCGCGCCACCAGACCGAGCGGGCCTTCGGTGGCGATATGCACGGCTTCCGGCGCGAACTCGTCCAGTAGGCGGCCCATCTTCAGCCAATGATCGACGGACAGGCGTATCTCCGGATAGGTCGGGCAGGGCAGCGTCCGGAACTGGTCGGGCGAGTAGACCCGGACCTCGTGTCCAAGGGATTCGACTTCTCGGCGTACGCGATCAAGCGTACGTACGACGCCGTTGACCTGCGGTAGCCACGCGTCGCTGACCAGGGCGAGGCGCATCAGGCGGCGATTCCCACTTCCGAGTCCTCGGTGTCGCGCTTCGGCGAACGCCGGTCGAGCATCGAGAGATTGTGGATTTCTGCCCAGTTGATCAGCTCAAGCCGGCCATCGAAGTGCTCCACCAGCGCGGTGCAGCTCTCCACCCAGTCACCGTCGTTGATGTAGAGAATGCCGTCGATCGTACGCATCTCGGCCTTGTGTATGTGTCCGCAGACAACGCCGTCGACATTGCGTCGCCGGGCCTCTTCCGCGACGGCCCGCTCGAAGTTGTCGATGAACTGGACGGCGTTCTTGACCCGCTCCTTGAGGAAGGCGGAGATCGACCAGTAACCGAAACCGAGGCTGCGCCGGGCGCGGTTGAACCAGGTGTTCGCGGTCAGCGCCACGTTGTAGGCCCAGTCGCCCATAAGGGCGAGCCACTTGGCATAGAGCACGATGCCGTCGAAGGCGTCGCCGTGCATCACCAGCAGGCGCTTGCCGTCGGCCGTTTCGTGAATGTAGTCGTTGACCACCTCGACGCCGCCGAAGTGCACGCCGGTGTATTGGCGCAGCACCTCGTCATGGTTTCCGGGAACGTAGATCAGGCGGGCGCCCTTGCGCGCCTTGCGCAGCAATTTCTGCACCACGTCGTTGTGCGACTGCGGCCAATACCAGCTTCGCTTGAGGCGCCAGCCGTCAACGATGTCCCCGACCAGGAAGATCGTTTCGGCTTCCGTGTTCTTCAGGAAGTCGAGCAGGAACTCGGCTTGGCAGCCTCGCGTGCCGAGGTGGATATCCGAGATGAAGATCGTGCGATAACGCCGTACCTGGTCCCTCACGATTCACCTTCGTCCGTAGTGAACGGGCGACCTTCATGCCGCGCGAATGTGGTGGCATATAGCTAAGTTTCGGATACCGACGGAAGGGCAAACGCTACATATAGTGAAATTATCACTTAGCTGAAACATAGCTGACATGTTGCCGCAATGTTGCGGCCACTAGACCCAGCAGGTGACTCAATGGCCGTTGACAGAGCGCTCTCCTTCCCCGGCGGCACCGCACTGTGCCGCGAGCGGGCGGCATCTTCTCGTCATCTATAACCCGACCGCCGGGGGCGCCCGGCGCCGCCGTTTTCAGGCGGTGCTCGACCTGCTGCACGAAGCCGGCGCCGAGGTTGCGATTTGGACAACGACCGTGCGGGGCGATGCGGAGCGCTATGCCGCCGCCATCGACCCCAGGCAGTTCCAGCGCATCGTCATCGCCGGCGGCGACGGCACCGTCAATGAGGTGATCAACGGCTTGGCGGAGAACAAGCTTGGCGGGGCCGTGCTGCCGGTCGCGCTGCTGCCGCTGGGCACGGCCAACGTCTTGGCGGCCGAGATTGGTATGCCCTTTGCGGCCGAGGAGATCGCCAAGCTCGCCCTGCACGGCCAGGCCCGCCCGGTCTGCCTGGGGCGCGCGAATGGGCGTCGCTTCCTCCTGATGGCGGGCGCCGGCTTCGATGCCCATGTGGTCGCCGGCGTGTTCCGCCCGTTGAAGCGCCGGGTGGGCAAGACCGCGTACGTCGTCGAGACGCTGCGCCAGTTCCTGGTTTTCGACTTTCCCACCTACACGGTGACCATCGACGGCAAGAGCTATAAGGCCGCCTCGGTCATTCTTGCCAACGCCCGCGCCTATGGTGGGCCGCACGTTTGCGCGCCTGAGGCCAGCATTGAAGCCCCCAGCCTGGAGGTTTGCCTGTTCCTCAGCAAGGGGCCGCTGCACGCCATCCGCTACGCCATCGCGCTCTTGATCGGCCGCTTGCCGAGACTATCGGACGTACGCATTGTACGCGGACGAAAGATAACCGTACGCGGGCCCGCGGAAGACCCGATTCAAGGCGACGGCGACATCATCGCGGCCTTGCCTGGCGAGGTCGTGGTGCTGCCCGACGCCTTCAACCTCGTGTTTCCCGACGGTCTTCAAGCCCCGGCGACGGTCAGGCCCTCGACCAGCAAGGTGGGCGTGTCTGTGCCGTAGCGGAACTTGAGGTCGTTCGCCGGCGTCGCGTGGCGGAAGATGTCCTTCAGGTTGCCGGCCACCGTCATCTCGCTGACCGCTTCGCCCAGCTCACCCTTGCTGATCCAGAATCCGCTGGCGCCGCGACTGTAGTCGCCGGTGACGGCATTGACGCCCATGCCGATCATGTCGGTGACATAGAACCCCTCGTCGATGTCGCCGATCAGCGCTTCGGGGCTGCGCTCACCCGCTTCCAGGTAGAGGTTGCTCGGCGAGGGCGAAGGCGGGCTCGACACGCCGCGCGAGGCATGACCGGTCGAGTGCAGCTTGAGCTGCCGGGCGGAGGCGAGATCGAGGATCCAGGTCTGTAGCCGCCCCGCTTCGATCAGGCGCCGCGGCGCGGCGGCCAGCCCTTCGCCGTCGAAGGGTCGGGAGCGCAGGCCGCGCGGGCGCAGCGGGTCGTCCATGATGTTGATGGTCGAACCGAAAACCTCCTCGCCCAGCTTGTCGCGCAAGAAGGAGGTCCCGCGGGCCACCGACTGTCCGTTGATCGCGCCGGCAAAGTGGCGGAGGAAGGAGTTCGCGGTCCGCGGCTCGAACACCACCGGCACCCGGCAGGTCTTCTGCTTGCGCGGGTTGAGCCGCTTGACGGCGCGTTCGCCGGCCCGTTGGCCGATCGCATCCGGTGCCTCCAGGTCGTCCGCGAAGACGGCGCTGGAATAGTCGTAGTCGCGCTGCATGTTGGCGCCCTCGCCGGCGATGACCGAGACGCCGAGGCTGTGGCGGGAGAGGGCGTAGCCGCCGGAAAAGCCGTTGCTTGCCGCCAGCGCCACCTGGGAGTGGGACCAGCTCGCTTCGGCGCCCTCGGAATTGGTGACGCCGGCCACCGCGCGCGCAGCCTCCTCGCAAAGACGGGCGCGCTCGATCAAGCTGTCGGGCGCCGGCTCCTCCGGATCGCAAAGCTCGAGCGCGGCGCTCTTGCTACCGCCGTCAGTGCTGGTGGCGCCGGCCTCCGCCAGGCCGCAGTAGGGGTCTTCCGGAACGACCTTCGCCATGGCGATCGCGCGCTCGACCAGGTCCTGCATGCCCTCGGGATTGAGGTCGGTGGTCGAGACGATGGCCTGGCGCTGACCGACGAAGACACGGAGGCCGAGGTCCTGCCCTTCTTCCCGTTCGAGGGTTTCCGGCTTGCCGAGGCGCTGGGCGTGGCTCAGGGAGATGCCGCGCAGCAGCGCCGCATCGGCCGCGTCGGCGCCGGCCTTGCGCGCCCGGCTCAGAAGATCGTTCAGGATGTCGAGATCGTCACTCATGGTCTTTTCCGTTTCTTATCGTTGCCGGGCCGCCGGCGTGTGTCCGCAAAGCGCTAGCCGTTCAGCAGGCGCAGGGCCGGGTCGAGCAGCCGCCGGTCGCCGAGGGCCAGGACATCGCCTGCGGAGTCCAATGTGATCTCCCGGCCGTCGCAGTCCACCAGCAGCCCGCCGGCGCTTTCCACCACCGGCACCAAAGCGGCGAAGTCGTAGGTTCCGAGGCCGTTCTCGATCACGATATCGATACCGCCGCTGGCGACCTGGCCGAAGCTGTAGCAGTCGCCGCCGTAGAGGGTCATACGGGCTCCGCGAACCAGGTTCTGGAAGCCGGCGTGCCGGGCTTCGCCGTCAAAAGCGTCCGGCGTCATGGTCCGGAGATAGGCGTCCGCCAAGTCGGCGCAAGGGCGGGTCGTCACGCTGCGCGTCCCGCGCCGCTCGTGAAAGCGGGTGGGAAAGCCCTGGGCGCCGACCCAACGCTCATCCAAGACCGGCATGTCGATGATGCCCAAGATCGGGCGGCCCGCTTGGGCGAGGGCGATCAAGGTCCCGAACATGGGGCTGCCGGTGATGAAGCTCTTGGTCCCGTCGATCGGGTCGAGCACCCAAAGGAACTCGGCGTCTGGGCGCAGCGCCGGAAACTCCTCGCCGAGAATGCCGTGCTCGGGGTAGGTCTCTTGAATGAGCGCCCGCAGGGCCGATTCGGTCTCCCGGTCGGCGACGGTCACCGGTGTCAGGTCGGATTTCTCGTCGACGGCGAGGTCGGCGCGGAAGTGTTCGAGCACGGACAGGCGGGCCCTGTCCGCAAGCTGCTCGGCGAAGGTGATGAACTCAAGCGGGCAGGGCGGAGCCGCCATGCTTACAAGCCGGCCGCTGGCCGCCCAAGACCCGTGAGACCTCTACTCGCTCGCGCCTCCGGCGGCGGCATTGATCTCCTCCTCGGTCGGCAAGGGAGCAGGTGTGTCGGCCCGGGTCCGCATCCAGGCGATCAGCTCGGCGCGATGGTTCACGTTCTTCATGCCGCCGTAGCTCATCTTGGTGCCGGGCGCGTATTCCTTGGGATTGGCAATGAAGAGATTGAGCTCGTGGTAGCCCCAGGGTTCGGCAATGCCGGCCAGCGCGTCCGAGTAGGAGAAGCCGGGCACCTGGGCCTTCGGCGCGTTGACGATGTTCCAGAGGTTCGGGCCCACCTTGTTGGCGCCGCCCGACTCGAAGGCGTGACAGGCGGTGCAGGCGCGTGCACGCCTTTCCCCGGATGCCACATCCGCGTCGGCGAGCATCGCCAAGATGGGCTCGATGCCGGGCTCCTCTTCCACGACGGCCTCGGTCGCGCTGCCGTCGCCTTCGACGACATAGGCGAACTGCTCATCCTCGCTATGATGGTAGCCGGGCGGGTTGATGATCAGGTTGCCGATCAAACCGGCCGTCATCGCGATCACGCCGGCCGCCAGGCCGGCGGCTGCAATCTTGTTTACCATCAGGGACATTTGGGCGCCGCTCTCTCACTATCACTATGACCGGCCGGACAATAGCCAGCGGGCGCGACAACATCAATCGGTCGCGCTCATTCCCGGCGGGCAGGATTGCCGCACGGCGGCCTTTGCCTTGCAGGAGGGGAATGGACGTGCCAAGGGCATGGGGTTCGGCGCCCTCCGAGGGGGCCCTGACGCAGAACCGACCAAGTCAAATCGAACGCCCGTACGACAGCCCATGAAAGCAATCGTTGCCATCCCCGCACGCATGGCGTCTCAACGCCTGCCCGGCAAGCCGCTCGCCGACATCAACGGCAGGCCGATGATCGTTCGCGTCTGGGAGCGGGCCATGGCCGCCGAGGTCGGGCCGGTGATCGTGGCGGCGGCCGAGCCCGAAGTCGTGTCGGCGGTCGAGGCCGAGGGCGGCCAGGCCGTGCTGACCGACCCGGACCTGCCAAGCGGCTCGGACCGCATCCATGCCGCGCTGGAGGGCTTCGATCCGGCCGGGGCGTACGACGTGGTGATCAATCTGCAGGGCGACATCCCGGGCATCGAACCGGAGATGCTGCGGGCCGTCGTGGCACCGCTGGACGCCGCCGCCGACCTCGACATCGCGACCTTGGCGACCCCCTTCGAGACCGCGGAGGCTGCCGCCGACCCCAACGTGCCGAAGCCCGTTCTTGCCGGCCAGCCAGGCGACGCCTGGCGCCGTGCGCTCTATTTCAGCCGGGCGCCGGTGCCTCACGACCGGGACGGCGGGGGCGAGCCCTATTACCAGCACATCGGTATCTACGCCTTTCGCAGGGCCGCGCTCACCCGCTTCATCTCGCTGCCGCCGTCCCCGCTGGAGCAGCGCGAGAAGCTGGAGCAGTTGCGGGCGCTTGAGGCGGGGATGTCCATCGCCGTCGCCTTCGTTGACACTATGCCGCTGTCCGTCGATACTCCCGCGGATCTGCAGAAAGCCTGCGATATTTTGAGTTAAATCAACAAGTTAAGCTGCGCCGCCCGGCGTGTTTACCACATGATCGACGCAAATTCTCCCATCGCTTTCCAAGGCGCCGCCGGCGCCAACTCCGATATGGCCTGTCATGCGGTCTTTCCCGGACGCGCCAGCCTGCCTTGCCGCACCTTCGAGGAGACCTTCGAGGCCGTCTATTCCGGGCGCGCCGGTCTGGCGATGATCCCTATCGAGAACTCGAGCGCCGGGCGCGTGGCGGACATTCACCACCTGCTGCCCGAGTCCGGCCTGCATATCATCGGCGAGTACTTTCACCCGGTGCGTCATCAGCTTCTGGCGCCCAAGGGGGCGAGCCTGGAGACCCTGAAGGCGGTGCGCAGCCACGAGCAGGCCGTGGCGCAGTGCAAGCGTTTCCTCCGGCAGCGCGGCCTGCAGTCCCTGATCCATGCCGATACGGCCGCCGCGGCGCGTGAGGTCGCCGAGCTGAACGACCCCAGTCAGGGCGCGATCGCCTCTGCGCTGGCCGCGGAGATCTACGATCTCGATATCCTCGCCACCGACATCGAGGACGCCGAGCAAAACACCACGCGTTTTCTGGTCATGGCGCCGGAGCCGCTCGACCCGGAGATGAGCGACGGCCCGGCGATCACCACCTTCGTCTTTCGTGTGCGCTCCGTCCCGGCGGCGCTCTACAAGGCGCTCGGCGGTTTCGCCACCAATGGCGTCAACATCACCAAGCTGGAAAGCTATATTATCGACAGCGCCTTCACGGTGGCCCAGTTCTATGCCGACATCGAGGGGCATCCGGAAGACCGGCTGGTGCGCCTTGCCCTGGAGGAGCTCGGCTTTTTCTCGCGCGAAGTGAAGATCCTGGGCGTCTACCCGGCCTCCCCCTTCCGCCTGGAGAAGGAAAAGGCGCTCAGGGTGCCCTGTTGACGAGCGTCGCGGCCTAGCCGATCTCCGACAGCCAATCCTCGATCAGCCGGCGGGCGATGGAGTCCCGCCGCGGCAGGCGGAAGCTGTCGTCCTCCGGCGAGGCAATCAACTGGTCCCGGCTGTACCAGGCGGCGCGCTCGATTTCGGTCTCGTCGATCCGCAGGGCGCTGCCCTCGGCGCGCGCCCAGAAGCCGATCATCAGCGAGGAGGGGAAGGGCCAGGGCTGAGAGGAGTGATAGGTGACATCCTTGACCTTCAGGCCGACCTCCTCCTCGACCTCTCTGGCGACCGCCTCCTCCAGGCTCTCTCCCGGCTCGACGAAGCCGGCCAGGGTCGAGTGCATGCCGCTCGGCCAGTTCGCCTGCCGTCCCAGGACGCAGCGGTCGGCGCCGTCGTGCACCACCATGATCACCGCCGGGTCGGTGCGCGGAAAGTGGGTTTCCCCGCAGTCGGGGTTCGTGCAGCGCCGCATATGGCCGCCGCGCTCCGAGCGGGTCGGCGCGCCGCAGCAGCCGCAGAAACGATGCCGCCGGTGCCAGTAGATCATGCCGCGGGCGTAGGCGAGCAGCGCGCCCTCGCCCTGCGGCAGCATCGGGCCGAAGAGCCTCAGATCGGCGAAGTGGCCGAGCCCGGCAAGCACCGGATGGTGGTCGGGCAGCTCAAGCTTCGCCAGATCGATCGCGAAATAGCTCCGCTGCTCCGCGTCCTCGCCCAGGAAGATGGCGTCGTCATCCAGCACGTCGGCCAAAGCTGCATAGTGATCGTGGCCGAGAAAAACGGCGCTCCGCGGGGGATCTCCCTCCAGCCTGTCGACCAGGTTGCGATTGCGCCAGAGGGGGACGAAGCGCGTTCCCTCCGCGCTCAGACGCCCAGCCAGCCAAGTCTCGTCCAGCCGGCGGTTGTCGGCGCGGTCGAGCGGGGACTCGCTGTAGAAGTTGGTGCGCCTTAGGCGTTGCATTTCCATCGCTACTGAGATCGCAAGCAGTGCAGAGTCGCGGCAAGCGCGGCTCGCGCGCGACCCTAGCGGCCCCCGGCCCGGCAGGCGACAGGCCCTGGCGAATAAGTGATTGCGCCCCCTGGCAGGCCATGTGCAAGCTTTCATCATGGTTTTCGTCCTGACTCGACGCCAAAGCCTGACGCTCGCTGCCGCGGCTTGCCTTGCCATCCGCCCAGTCCGCGCCGCGTTCCGGCACTTTCCGAAGGATGGAGAGTGGGTTTTCTCCGCGCTCTCAGAAGACGTGCCGGTGGGGCAGCACAGGATCGGCTTTCGCCGCAGCGGCACTGAACTGCTGGTCAGGAGCGACAGCGTCTGGCAGCTCCCGCGTCCCTACGAGCAGCACGTGGAGGAACGCTGGGTCGACGGTTGGCTGCGCGGCCTGATCAGCGATACCCGCTATGGTGCCGAGACCTGGCAGGTGCGCGCCGAGTGGCACGATGATGCCCTCCGCGGCCATCGCAACGGCAATCAGTTCAGCGTGTCCGGGTACTCCATCCCCCACACGCTTTGGCACCCGGATTCGCCCGCCGTGCGAGAGCTGCTCGACCCGCGCGACGGCAGGCTCAAGCTCATCCGGTCCTTCAGCATCGGACCGCGAGAGCTGATGGTGGATGGGACGCCGCGCCGCGCCGCGGGCTACCGGATCCGCGGCGCCATCGATGGAGGCGTTTGGTACGATGAGGACGGCGCTCTGCTGGCCGCAACCGCGGTCTTGCCCGACGGCGCCGAGGTCGAGCTGCGCTTGAGCCAGGTGATCGAAGAACGTGCAGGGTGAGCCTCAGCGGCACGGCACTTTCGATGGTCTGACGACTGTCGCCTGGCGCAGGCGCTGATTAGACTTAGTATTGCATGACATAAAAACGACGATCGGTCGCAGTGATCGATCGCAATCTAGAGGAGGCTGTTTGCCCATGATGCCCCAGAAGCTCTTGCTCATCGCTCCGGTCGTGGTCGGACTGGCGGCCGCGCCGCTCGTTCACGCGGAGGACACGCCCATCGGCGCGGCCTGGTGGCCCTCCGTCCACGGCGCCGATGATCAGGCCGGCGCCAGCAACCTGGTCACCCCGGACAAGGTTCTGGCGGCGACGCAGCTCATCCAGTCGGGCAACGTGATCAAGCTCGGCCGCGACTATGAGGTCGGCATGCCGCTGTTCGGCGCGCGGGGATTTTCCCTTCGCATCGGCGGAAACCCGACGGGCGGCACCTTTGGCGCCAACCGGATCATCTGGAACGATGAGTTCCTCGCGACCGATATCGGCCAAGTCGGCACCCAGTTCGACGGCTTGGGACACATCGGCGTGCGCGTCAGAGGCGAGGCCGACGAGTCCCAGAGCATCTACTACAACGGCATCACCGGTGCCGAGATGGCCGGTGCCTACGGGCTGCAGAAGCTGGGCATCGAGCACGTCAGGCCCTTCTTCACCACCGGACATCTGATCGACATGGTCGCGCTCAGAGGCGGCATGATGGATGCGGGACAGGAGATCTCCGTCGCCGACATCGAGGCCTCCCTGGCGGCCCAAGGTAAGAGCGCCGACGACATCACATCCGGCGACGTGGTGCTGTTCTACACGGGCTGGGGCAGCCTGTGGATGGAGGACAACGACCGCTTTAACTCCGGCGCGCCGGGCATCGGCGTATCCGCGGCCGAATGGCTGGCCGATAAGCAGGTCGCCCTGGTCGGCGCCGACACCTGGCCCGTGGAAGTCGTGCCGAATCCGGACAGCAGCCTGGCCTTCCCGGCGCATCAGATCCTGCTGACCAAGAACGGCATCTATATCCACGAGAACCTGGCGACCGAGCGCTTGGCGGAAGCCGGCGTCAGCACCTTCGCCTATATCTTCAACCCGGTCCCCATCAAGGGCGCCACGGGCTCGCCCGGCTCTCCCCTGGCGGTTTACTAGGGCGCTCTCTTGGCGACGGCTTCGGCCCTCGCCACAAGCCTTGCCTTTTGGCCCGGGGGCCATGATATTCGATCACTGGAAGGTTGGTCGCGGACGAGCCGCTCGCCAACCCGGTCAGGTCCGGAAGGAAGCAGCCGTAACGAGTTTCGCTCG
>JANQIA010000238.1 GCA_028282405.1 Rhodovibrionaceae bacterium | reverse complement strand
GAGCGTGAAGATCGCCTGCCCGGAGGAGATCGCCTACCGCCGGGGCTTCATCAGCCGCGACGATCTCCTGGCGCTGGCCGAGCGCTTCGCCAAGAGCGGTTACGGCAACTATCTCGCCAAGGTGGCGCGGGAGGAAATGCCGCTGGGTTAGCCGGGGCGTAGCACTCGGCTTTCGGAAGAGCCAAGCGGCGGCATCGCTTGCGGAACGGCAGCGAGTCGACTAGGGTCCCCGCCGCCCCTGACGGGCCCCTTTGGGGGCCTCAGGCGGACCAGCGGAGAGGTGCCGGAGCGGTCGAACGGGGCGGTCTCGAAAACCGTTGTACGCGCGAGCGTACCGAGGGTTCGAATCCCTCCCTCTCCGCCAGCAAGTTGGTCATAGCCCTAACGGCTCCTTAACGGAGCGGAGGACGACAAGCTGCAGATTCATGCAGGCGAACGTCTTGCCGAAGCTGCCGTCAAGGCCGGACTCGACGGCTGGCTCGTTGAGTGGGCGGTGCGATGCAGCGCATGCTCATCGCTGCCTGCTTGCTGCACCTCATCGTGGACATGCAACACTGTGCTCAGCGCCAAGGCGGAGCTTCTTCAGCAGGTAGGTCTCTGCCGTGATGCACGTCTTCCGATCCAGCTATGGGGGAAGAAGGGCGGCGGATACGTCTTCTGTTTGGAGGCCTGCATAGGCCCTCCCAGAAGAGGCCCCGATTACTCCGGGGCTGTCTTTGGTTCTCCCGGAGGCTTAGTCCCTGCTCGACCGACAGGACGTGAATCAGCATTTCGCTGACGGAAGACGCCGCGTTCTTCAATGCGGCTTGGCCGTGGCGCTTGCCGGCCTGTGGCCTGGCCTTTCGAAGGTGCGGGCGGCTGACACGGGCGAAACGCTCTCTGGCCCCACCCTGGACAGGCTGATGGCGCGGGCGCGTCAGTCCTTTGACGAGTTGGCAAAGCAGGGGCTGCCGGGCGCGCTGATCGGGCTGCAGTTGGGCGACAGGACAGCGGAGCTTTTGGCCCTGGGGGTCGCCGATGTGGACAGCGGCGCGCCGATGCTGCCCGAGATGACGATGCGGCTGGGCAGCATCGCCAAGCTCTTCGTTGGCACCATCGCCCTGCAGCTCGCCGATGAAGGCCGAATAGACCTGGACGATGCGGTCTCGAGCTATCGCGACGATGTGCCGGGTGGCGATGAGATCAGCCTGCGTATGCTGGGCAACCACACCAGCGGGCTTTTCAATCCCCTGCGAGATCCGACCTTCCGCGCCCGGGTCAACCGGACGCCGACACGGGCTATTCCGCGAGAGGAGGTGCTGAGCGTTGCCTTCAGCAATGCGCCGGCAGGGCCGCCTGGCCAAGCCTTTCACTACTCCAACGCCAACACCCTCCTGCTGGCCGATGTTCTGGAGCGGACGACGAATGAGCCTCTCATGGCGCTTCTGCGGTCGCGGCTTCTTGTGCCCTATGGCACAGAGAGCATCGCGATCCCGGCAAACCATGTGCTCGCGCCACCGGCGCCGCGAGGCTATCGCTTTGGCGCCGCGGCGGGGGCGATCGAATACGGCGACGTGTTCTTCGATGCGACGGACTTCAGCGCCTCCTGGGCGGGGGCTGCAGGCAACCTGAACGGCACGCTCGTCGATCTTCTGCGCCTGGGTAGAGTCTTGGCCGCCGGCGAGACGCTTAGCGAACAGAGCCGACGCGTACAGCGAGACTTTCTCCCCGTCGGCGAGTCCTTTGGTTACGGCTTTTGCTTGGCGCGTTATGGAAATGCCCTGGGCCACGCTGGGGACGTGCCGGGTTTTTCGAGCTTCCTCGCCTGGCATCCTGGGCGCGATGCGGTTGTCGTCGTGTTGACCAATCTCTCGAACCTGGCGGACAAGTCGGCGCCGGCGACCACGCTTGGCCAAGCCCTTCTGTCCAAGCTCGAGATGGCGTGATGTGGCTCGCTGGCGGTTGGTCTTGCCTTCGCCGCACGGTGATTCTCTTGGCTGTCGTGGCCCCGGCAGTCGCGTTTTCGGGCGTTGCGCTTGCAGCATCGTTGGACGCGCTCGACACGCGCCTGGAACGTATCGTCGAAGACCAAGGCATCGTCGGCCTGGCCTACAGCCTGGTGGAAGACGGCCATGTCGTGCGCAGCGCGGCCATCGGCCGGGTCGCGCCGGGTGGAGAGACGTTGTCGACGGCCAGCGCGCTGCGCGTCGGCTCCATATCAAAGAACGTAACGGCCCTGGTGGCGGTGACGCTCATGGCGGAGGGTCTGCTGACCCTCGACACCCCGGTGAGTGAGGTTCTACCTGAGCTAGAGCTCGACGGTCCCTGGGCCGACGAGGCGCCGCTCCTGTTCGGGCATTTGCTCGAACACACCGGCGGCCTGCCCGGCTCGGGCCACCGCAGCCATGTCGATAGCGAAGAGGTACTCAGTCCCTCCGCGGTTGTCTTGGCAAGACCTTTAGGCCTGCGCTGGCCGCCGGGCCGGTACTTCTCTTACTCGAATTTGGGCACCACCCTAGCAGCGGCGGTCATGGAACAGGTCACCGGCCGCTCCTTCGACGAATTGGCGGCCGAGCGCGTGTTTCGGCCCTTGGGGCTGACCAGCGCGCGCTTCGACTGGGCGACCGAGCCGAACGCCTGGCCGCGCAGCTTCAACCCGGATGGCAGCGACGCAGAGTTTTGGCGAATGGCGGTTCGCCCGGCCGGCTCGCTCTCCATGTCGGTGGATGATCTTGGGCGGCTGGTTGCCTTCCATGCAACGAACGGCGCGACGGCGCAGATAGCACCACCGGCGTTGATCGAGGGCATGCGACAGCCGAAGACCGGCTTGGCGGCGGAGCAGGGCTACGACTTGTCCTACGCACTCGGCACGTTCGGTTTTTTGGAAGCAGGTCGCATATTCTGGGGACACTGGGGGCGGGTGGATGGCTTCCAGGCCAGCTTCGGCATTCTGCCAGGCACCGGTCGCGGCTTCGCCGTGGTGACCAACACCGGGAACCGGGGCGCCTTTGCCGAAATCCGACGCGAGATCGCCGAATTTGTGTCGCGCGGTTTGCCGGTGCCGCCGAAGCCGCCGGTGGTACAGGTTCCGGCAGCCGAGCTAGCCCTGCTGGAGGGATGGTACCGCCCCTTCACCGACGACAACGTCAAGCGGGCCTGGATAGCCGAGATGCTTGGACTGCAAAGGGTGCGCGCCCAGGACGAAGGGCTCGTCGTCACCTCCGGGCTGTTGCCGCTCGGCGCGCGTGCGCTCGTTCCGGAGACGAAGAGATTCTTCCGCGAAGTGGACGTTGGGGTCTCGACCCATCTCTTTCTCGATGATGGTGACTCGCTGGTTCTCTTCGGCGACCAGCAGAACAGCTACGAGAAGCTCACGCCGCTCCAGGCCGCACTCCACATCGGGCTGTTCTGGCTTGCGGCCAGTGCCATGTTGCTGGCCCTCGTTTCCGCTGCTGTTTTGATTCTGCGCCGTCTGCTCGGGCGTCCTTTGGGGCCGGGTGGGCAAGGGCTTGTCCTGCTGGGTGCTGCCACCCTGACCCTGGTCCTGCTGCAAGGTCTCTATGTGCTCTGGGGCATGCTGGCGCCGCTCTCGTCGGTCGCCGAGCTTGGGCGCATCAGCCCCCGATCCCTCGTTCTCGCGAGCCTGAGCATCGCTTGGGTGGTGTTGGCGCTCGCTGGGGCGGTCCGGCTCCTAACGGCGCTGTCGCGGTCCGGCTGGGCGCTTCGTGCGCTGTCGCTGTGGAGCACGGTGGGACTCCTGGTTGCGGCCAGCTTTCTCGCCCTTCAGGGCTGGGTGCCTCTCCTGACTTGGATTTAGTCCGCAGTTCGAATGGGGGATCGACGCCTTAACGGCGTCTCAACCATGACGCCTGTGCTTGAGGGCCGGCGCGCGCACTAAGACGCAACACTCTTGGGGGAGTATCCATGCCGTTTATCCGTCGCTCCGAGATCCGCAACTCGGACCAGATGCCGAATGGCTCGACCTTGGTCGTTATCGATTCGGCGGTGGCCTGGCAGTCTGCGCTGCTCGCCGGCTTACCTCTCTCAGCTGAAGTGCTGGTGCTGAGCTCCGACCGCGACGGTGTGGAGCAGATTACCGAGGCGCTGCGCGGACAAGGGTCTGTCGCCAGCCTGCACATCGTGGCGCATGGCGCGCCTGGTTCCATCCGACTCGGTAACGGCGAACTTGGTGTTGCCGCTCTTGAGGTTCATGCGGAACAAGTGCGTGCCTGGTCCAGCGTGCTCGAAGGCCGTGACCTCCTCATCTACGGCTGCCGGGTGGCAGAGGGCGCCGACGGGGGCCGGTTCCTCGAACAGCTCCGTGCGCTGACCGGCGCGAACACCGCAGCATCCGAACATAGGGTAGGCCGAGACGGTCCGGTCTCGAACTGGACGCTTGAGGCCCAACTCGGCTCCGTGACGACGCCGGTCGCCTTCTCGGAAGATGTCAGGGTGCGCTATCCCGGCCACTTCGAAACGGTGACCTTCAGCCTCAACTCCGACACCATGGTTGAGGATGAGAACACCCCGATCTCCTTTAACTTCGATATCGAAGGGGAGATCCCGCCGGGTGGAACGGTCGTTCGCCTCCAGGCCGAAACGCCTGCAGGCCAGTTGATCACCAATGCCATCAGCCAGTGGGACGTCTTTCAGTTGGGCTTCAACGGCCTCACTATCGAGGACGTGTCGCCGGGCTTCGACTTCACGATCTTTGAGCTCACGATTACCCAGCCGAACGCCAGCATCACCACAGTCACCTTCAACGATTTCGTTGACGACAGCCCACAGACCTTCGTCTGGAAGGTGACGCCGGTGTCCGCCGGGACGACGGTCGTCGAAGAGAACAACACCGTCACCATCTACGATACACGCAGCGAGGTTCCCGTCGGCAACGGCGATCCCGACGCGGTCGACGACGGTGCGACGACTGCGTTCGAGACGGCGGCCGAGATCGATGTGCTGGGCAATGACAGCGACCCGGACGAGGACCCTCTCGAGATCACCGAGGTGACGCAAGGGGCCAATGGCTCGGTTGCGATCGACGACAAGGGCACGGCCGACACCTCGGACGATACGGTGGTCTACACCCCGGACGAGGGCTTCGAGGGCGATGACAGCTTCACCTACACGGTGAGCGACGGTCAGGGCGGCACCGACACCGCGACGGTCAACGTCACGGTCGACGAGCGTCCGCCGCTGCCGGTGGTGGGCTTCACGGTTGACACCACCACGCTGATCGAGGACGAGGGCACCGCGGTGACCTTCACCTTCAACGTGGAGAACCTGCCGCCCGAAGGCGTGACGGTGGCGCTCGGCGTCTACCGGCCTGGGGACAGCGGCATGGACCTGCTGGAGCGGGGGATTGGTGACTTCGACTTCTTCCCGCCAGCGCCGAACATCGAGTTCACCGGTCTGATCGGCAACCCCTTCGGTTTCGTCGGCAACGGGGGCCTGGCCTTCACGATCGGTCAGGACGGAGCGACGATCACGCTGCCGATCAATGACGATAACGACATTCCGCCTGACCAACCCGGCGGCAACGCCAACACCGACTTTGGTATCGAGCAGCAGGTCTGGCGGTTGATCGACTTTTCGCTGGCCAACCCACCGTTCAACGAGGTGGACGAGTATGTGGTGGCCGACGGTCAGGGCGAGGTGACGCTGACCCTGCGGGATACGGCGAACTTCACGCCCGAGGCGGTGGACGACAGCGCCGCGACGGCCTTCGAGACGCCGGCCGAGATCGATGTCCTGGGCAATGACAGCGACCTGGACGAGGACCCGCTGGAGATCACCGAGGTGACCCAAGGGGCCAACGGCTCGGTCGTCATCGACGACAAGGGCACGGCGGATACTTCGGACGACACGGTGGTCTACACCCCGGACGAAGGCTTCGAGGGCGAGGACAGCTTCACCTACACGGTGAGCGACGGCCGGGGCGAGAGCGCGACCGCGACGGTGACCGTGACTGTCGAGGAGCAGCCGAACCAGGACCCGGACGCGGTCGACGACAGTGCCACGACGGCCTTCGGGACGCCGGCCGAGATCGACGTTCTGGGCAACGACTCCGACCCAGACGAGGATCCGCTCGAGATCACCGAAGTCACCCAGGGCCAGAATGGCTCGGTCGTCATCGACGACAAGGGCACGGCGGACACCTCCGACGACACAGTGGTCTACACCCCGAACGAGGGCTTCGAGGGCGATGACAGCTTCACCTACACAGTGAGTGACGGCGAGGGCGGCACGGGTACCGCAACCGTCAACGTCACCGTCCAGGCGCAGCCGAACCAGGACCCGGATGCGGTCGACGACAGTGCTACGACGGCCTTCGAGACGGCGGCCGAGATCGACGTTCTGGGCAATGACAGCGACCCGGACGAGGATCCTCTCGAGATCACCGAGGTAACGCAAGGGGCCAATGGCTCGGTTGCGATCGACGACAAGGGCACGGCCGACACCTCGGACGATACGGTGGTCTACACCCCCGACGAAGGCTTCGAGGGTGAGGACAGCTTTACCTACACGGTGAGCGACGGTCAGGGCGGCACCGACACCGCGACGGTCAACGTCACCGTCGAGGAGCGTCCGCCACTGCCGGTGGTGGGCTTCTCGGTCGACACCACCACGCTGATCGAGGACGAAGGCACTTCCGTAACCTTCACCTTCAACGTGGAGAACCTGCCGCCCGAAGGCGTGACGGTGGCGCTCGGCGTCTACCGGCCTGGCGACAGCGGCATGGACCTGCTGGAGCGGGGGATTGGTGACTTCGACTTCTTCCCGCCGCCGCCGAACATCGAGTTCACCGGTCTGATCGGCAACCCCTTCGGCTTCGTCGGCAACGGGGGCTTGGCCTTCACGATCGGTCAGGACGGAGCGACGATCACGCTGCCGATCAATGACGACAACGACATTCCGCCCGACCAGCCCGGGGGCAATGCCAACACCGACTTTGGCATAGAGCAACAGGTTTGGCGGCTGATCGACTTTTCGCTGGCCAACCCGCCGTTCAACGAGGTGGACGAATATGTGGTGGCCGACGGCCAGGGCGAGACGACGCTGACCCTGCGGGATACGGCGAACTTCACGCCCGAGGCTGTGGATGACAGTGCGACGACGGCCTTCGAGACACCGGCCGAGATCGACGTTCTGGATAACGACAGCGACCTGGACGAGGACCCGCTGGAGATCACCGAGGTGACCCAGGGTGCCAACGGCTCGGTGGTGATCGACGACAAGGGCACGGTGGACACCTTGGACGACACGGTGGTCTACACCCCGGACGAGGGCTTCGAGGGCGAGGACAGCTTCACTTACACCGTGAGCGACGGTCGCGGCGAAAGCGCGACTGCGACGGTGACCGTGACTGTCGAGGAGCAGCCGAACCAGGACCCGGACGCGGTCGACGACAGTGCGACGACGGCCTTCGGGACGCCGGCCGAGATCGACGTTCTGGGCAACGACTCTGACCCGGACGAGGACCCGCTGGAGATCACCGAGGTGACCCAAGGGGAGAACGGCTCGGTCGCGATCGACGACAAGGGCACCGCCGACACCTCTGACGACACAGTGGTCTACACCCCGGACGAAGGCTTCGAGGGCGACGACAGCTTCACCTACACGGTGAGCGACGGCCAGGGCGGCACCGACACCGCCACCGTCAACGTCACCGTCCAGGAACAGCCGACCCCGCCGACGGTGACCTTCAGCCTCAGCTCCGACACCATGGTCGAGGATGAGAACACTCCGATCTCCTTCAACTTCGATGTGACGGGAGACATTCCGACCGGTGGGGTCAAGGTACGTCTCCAGGCGGAGACCCCGGGCGGCGAGCTGATCACCAACGCGATCAGCCAGTGGGATCTGTTCGAGCTGGGCTTGAATGGGTTGACCTTGGAGGATGTGTCGCCCGGCCTCGACTTCACGATCTTCGAGCTGACGATCACCGACCCGAACGCCAGCATCACCACGGTGACCTTCAACGACTTCGTCGACGACAGTCCTCAGACCTTCGTCTGGAAGGTGACGCCGGTGACGGAGGGAACCACGGTCATCGAGGAAAACAACGTCGTCACCATCTACGACACGCGGAGCGAGATCCCGGGAGAGAACAGCCCGCCGGATGCCGTCGACGACGCGGTGTCCGGAACCGAGGATGCACCGATCGAGGGCAACGTCCTGGCCGATAACGACAACGGCCCGGACAGCGACCCGGATGCCGGCGACACCCTCACGGTGTCGCGGGTGAACGGCCAGCAGGCCAGCGTCGGTACACAGATCACCTTGGCTTCCGGCGCGCTGCTGACTCTCAACGCCGATGGAGCCTTCGCCTATGACCCGGACGACCAGTTCGAGTTCCTGGCTGTGGGTGAGAGCGAGACAGACAGCTTCACCTACGAAGTCTCCGACGGCAACGGCGGCACCGACACGGCAACCGTGACCGTCACCATCGACGGGGTGAATGACGACCCGACGGCGGCGGATGACGGTGGCACCGGCTTCGTGACCGACGAGGACGACGGCTTCACCACCGGCAACGTGCTGGACAACGACAGCGACGTGGACGCGAGCGACAGCCTGAGCGTCGAGGGCATCGATACCAGCGGAACGCTGGGCCTGGTGACCGACAATGGCGATGGCACCTTCGACTATGACCCGAACGGCCAGTTCGAGGGTCTGGCCGATGGGGAAACGGCCACCGACAGCTTCACCTACACCGTGTCGGACGGTAACGGCGGTACCAGCACGGCAACCGTAACCGTGACGATCGACGGCGCCGACGAGGAGCCGAACGTCATCGAAGGCGAGGAAGGAAACGACAATCTCGTCGGGACCCCAGAAGACGACCTTCTGGTCGGAAACGGCGGCGCCTTCGACTTCTTCTCCGGCGGCGGCGGGTCCGACATCTTCCGGTTCAACGCGACTAACGGGAACGGCCGCGAGGTCGGCACCATTACCGACTACACGCCGGGCGAGGATTTCATCGACCTGGGAGACAGCACCATCAGCTTCTCCTTCGATGCCGGGGCCGCGACCTACCTCTTCTTGGAGGGCGGAGACTTCGACACGCTGATCGTCAACGGCGCCTCGTCCATCAACGAGATCAGCTTTGTCTAGGAGGACAAGGCTGGGCGCCGCATGGCGTACCGAAGGCAGGCTGCGTCACGGCAAGACACTGTGAGGCTTCCTTCGCATCGGGCGTTCGAACGCAATGCGGTGCGACGGAAAAGTGAGAGTGGAAATTGGGGCAATGGTGCAAAGCAACTGGAGGATATGATGGTTCTTGGGAAACTCACAAAACCGCTTGTGGCGGCCGGACTGGCGCTCTTCGCCTGGACGTCCTCCGCCAGCGCCGTCGTGATCAGCGATGTGGAGCCGGTTCTCGGCGGCCCGTCGATCACGGACGGGCTTATCACCATGGGTTTGAGCAGCAGTGGACTCAGCATCGGCGGCGGGCCTACCGGGGTCGCCATGGGCGGCTCGATCTTGCCGCCGGTTCCCGGGCTTCTGACGACGGGATCCTTGCAGATCACCGGGTCGATGATCGACGGCGGCAGCTTCACGACCTTCAATCCAGGGGCCGGAGGCAGCTTGTTTCTGTCCGCTACCTTCATGGATGCGGCCTTTGACGTCGGTGTCCTGACGGTTCTCTTCTCGGTGGTCGGCGGCACGGCCGCGGCCGACTTCGGCAACTTCGTGCTGTTCTCCTTGGCGTCGCCAAGCCTGGGCCCGGACACCCTCAACAACCTGCCCGCGCCGCCTAACATCGAGACCATTCCGGCCACGCTTTCCATCGACAGTGCGCAGCTCGTCCAACAACTGTCCGCGCCGGCGGTGCTGGGCCTCTTCCTGCCCGGCATTGGATTGCTGTTGCTTCTGAATTCCCGGTACGTGCGCGCGAGGAGATCCGGATCGCAGATCTGCTGACCGCTCACCACCCTGCAAAAGTCGTGGCCCGACACGGACCGGCAGCCCGCTTCGGCCGGATTTTTGCGTTTGAGCCCGCGGCCGACGGTGCCGCGAGTCGTTTCGTTTGGCAGAGGGGCATCCTTCGGGGTGCCCCTCTGAAACCTGCTTCATAACGCGCTGCGAGCACAGGCGGGAAGCTATGCAGAACTCACAGGAAATCGTCGCCGGCGCTGTCGCGAAGTGCCGCTCGGTTTTCCTCGCCGTCGGCGTTGTCAGCTTCTTCATCAACCTGCTGATGCTGACCGGGCCGATCTTCATGCTGCAGATCTACGACCGGGTGCTGTCGAGCCGCTCCGTCTCGACGCTCGTCGCGCTCGCTGGGATTGCGATCGGCCTCTACGTCTTCTTCGGTCTTTTGGAAGGTCTTCGAAGTCGCGTTCTTTCGCGGGTCAGCGCGCGACTCGATGGCGATCTCTCGGGGGCGACCTTTGCCTCGTCCGCGGCCCTGCCCCTCATTGCAGGCCGCAAGGCCGACGGGGTCGAGCCGGTCCGGGACCTGGAGACCATCCGCCAGTTCCTTTCCGGGCCTGGGCCCTCCGCTTTCTTCGACATGCCCTGGCTGCCGGCCTATATCGCGGTTGTCTTTCTCTTCCACCCGGTCCTCGGTTTCATCGCGGCCGGTGGTGCGCTCCTGATCTGCGTGCTCATCGGCCTCAACGAGCTGCTCGTGCGCAAGCCGCTGGCCGAGGCGTCGCAGCAGTCCGCGCGACGAAACGCCCTGGTGCAGGATACGCGCCGCAATGCGGAAGCGGCGACGGCCATGGGCATGGTGTCCGGGCTTCAGGCTCGCTGGCTGAAGGAAAGCGAGACCTTTCTCAAGCTTCAGGGCAAAGCCTCGGATCGGGCGGCCACCTTTTCGTCCTTGATCAAGACGCTGCGCTTCATGCTGCAGTCCGCGATTCTCGGAGTGGGCGCCTACCTGGCTATTTTCGAGCAGATCACGCCGGGTGTGATGATTGCCGCGTCCATCATCACCGCGCGCGCCGTGGCGCCGATCGAACTTGCAGTCTCGCAATGGCGGGCCTTCGTGCTCGCGCGGCAGAGCTTCAGGCGCCTGAAGGACGTCCTGAGGGCGGGTGCCCCGGCCGTCCCGGATTCCGAGCTTCCCTTGCCGTCTCACAGGCTGCAGGTCGAGGAGGCCTTCGTTGCGGCGCCGGGCAGCCCCGAGCCGATCGTGCAGAAGATCAGCTTCGACCTGAAGTCGGGTGAGGCGCTGGGCATCATCGGGCCGTCCGGCTCCGGCAAGTCCACCCTGGGCCGGGCGCTGGTCGGCGTTTGGCCGACCAGCCGCGGCGGCGTCCGGCTCGATGGTGCCGACCTCGCCCAGTGGGAACGCGACCGGCTCGGGCAAGCGATCGGCTATCTGCCCCAAGACGTGCAGCTCTTCGCCGGCACCGTGGCTGAGAACATTGCGCGCTTTCGGCCGAATTGGCGTTCGGAGGACGTGATCGCGGCGGCGAAGCTGGCCAATGCCCACGACCTCATCGCGCGCTTACCAAACGGCTACGACACCGAGGTCGGAGAAGGCGGCGCCGTGCTATCTGGCGGCCAACGCCAGCGCATCGCTCTCGCGCGGGCCCTGTTCGGCGATCCCTTCCTCATCGTGCTCGATGAACCGAACTCGAACCTGGACGGCGAAGGCGAGGCTGCGCTGACCGAAGCCCTGGTCAGGACAAAGGCGCGGGGCCGCGTCTTCATCGTCATCGCCCATCGGCCAAGCGCCATCGCCGCCGTCGACAAGCTGCTGGTGCTCAAAGGGGGCCGCATGAACGCCTACGGGCCGAAAGACGAGGTCCTAACAGGCGGAGCCGTCCGCGGTGCCCGCGATGGCGGTGGCCTTAAGGTGGTCCACGATGGCTAACATCCACCAGCCTTGGTGCGTTTGATGAGCAGCAGTGTCACCACAAGTCTGCGCCGGCACCTGATCTGGGCCTTCGTCGTCATTGCCGGCTTGGCTGGCGGCTTGGGCACGGCTGCCGCCTTGGTCGAGATCAGTGGCGCCGTCATCGCGCCCGGCAACATCGTCGTCGAGACCAACCTCAAGCGCGTTCAGCACCAGGAAGGCGGCATCGTCGAAGCGATCCGCGTGAGGGAAGGCCAGTCCGTCGAGGCGGGCGACCTGCTGGTCCAGTTGGACGGGACGATCGCCAAGGCGAATCTCACCGTGGTCACCACCAGGCTCCGCGAGCTGCAGGCCCAGGAAGCCCGCCTGATGGCGGAGCGCGACGGACAGGAGGCGCTGATCGTTCCGGAGGCGCTGGCCGCTCTCGGCACGGACCCTGGGGTGGCGGCCATCCTGCAGGGCCAGCGGAGCCTCTTGGACGCCAGACGTGCCTCCCGCGCGGGCCGCAGCGCCCAGCTGAACGAGCAGATCAAGCAGTTCAGGGAGCAGATTACCGGCCTAAAATCGCAGCGCGTGGCAAAGGCCGAGGAAATCGCGCTGGTGACCAAGGAGCTCTCGGATCTTTCGAGCCTGGTCGAAAAGCGCCTGATCCAACAGTCCCGCATCACAGCCCTCAAGCGCGACCAGGCACGGCTGAAAGGCGAGCACGGTGGCTTCACGTCGCAGATCGCTCAGGCCGAGCAGGCAATCTCCGAGCGGAAAATCCAGATCCTCCAGATCGACGAGGACATGCGAGCGGAGGTGGTCGAGCAGTTGCCGGCCGTGCGCGGCGAGATCGCCCAGCTCATCGAGCAAAGGGTGGCGGCGCTGGAGGAGCTGCGTCGGCTTGAAATCCGCGCGCCCAGCGCCGGCTACGTGCACCAGCTCGCGGTCCACACTGTGGGCGGGGTGGTCGCAGCAGGCGAGGACCTGATGCAGATCGTCCCGCACGAGGACGTTCTGGTGGTGGAAGCGCGGGTTGCGCCCAACGATATCGATCAGCTTGGCCCCGCGCAGGAAGCCGTGGTTCGCTTTCCGGGACTGGACCAGCGCACGACGCCGGAGTTGACGGCCCGGATAGTCACTGTATCAGCGGATCTGATCGAGGACCCGCTGGACGGGACGCGGTACTACGAGGCCCGTCTTGCTCTGGCGGAAGAGGAGATCGCCAAGCTCGGCGATACGCGCCTCGTGCCCGGCATGCCAGTGGAGGCCTTCGTGCAAACGGGAGAGCGGACGATACTCTCCTTCCTGCTGAAGCCGCTGTCCGATCACCTGGCCCACGCCTTCAGGGAAGGCTGATGACCACCGGCTGATCCGCGAAGGCGTTAGAAACGCAACGTGAGTTCCACGCCGAACTTGCGCCCGTCGGCGATCGTCGCTTCGGTCGGCGGTGTGCTGACCACCGGATTGTTGTTGCTCAGGCTGGTGATGTAGTCCTTGTCGAAGACATTGTCGACGAAGAAGGCGATGCTCCCGAATTCCATTTCATAACCCGCGCGCAGGCTCACTTCCCAGAAGCTATCGACCTTCACTTGCTCGTCGTTTCTGATCGAACCGATGCTGAAGAAGCTGTCGGTGAAGTTGAAGTCGCCGGCCGCGAAAAACCCGCTGTGGTGACGGTAGCTCGCGCCGAACGAGGCGGTCACGGCCGGCGCTTCCGGGAACTCGTTTCCGCTCAAGTCGTCCACTTCATTGTCGCTCAGTTTCAGGTCGTCGAACTCGGTCTTCAGCAATCCGAGCGAGCCATAGATGTCCATGCCGAAATCGAAGCCGTAGCGCCCTTGCAGCTCCGCACCGTAAGCGAAAGAGCCGCCGGCGTTCACAACGCTTGACGTGAACGCTGGCGTACCTGCGTTCTCCACCACCGTGATCTGCTGATCCTTGTAATCGTAGTAGAAGCCGGTTGCCCCGAAGTCCCAGCGTCCTTCGTCCGACTGGGCGCGGTAGGCCAGTTCGTACGACCAGAGAAACTCTGGATCGACCCGGTTGAGCTCACCTCCGACATCCGAAGTGAAGCCGGAGCGGTAGCCCTGCTGGGCGGTGACCGCTATGCTTTGGTTGTCCGTGATGTCGTAGACAAGCCCCGCCTTGGGCAGGAAGACGTGGAATTCCTCTTGGGCATCAATGCTGAAATCGCTGAAGAAGAACTCGCCTTCGGATTTGTTTGTCACCAGCTCGTTCGTGTAGCGGCCGCCGGCCAGCAGGCTCCAGTCGGGAAGAAAGCGATAGCGCAGGTCGGCATAGATCGATTTGTTTTCGAATTCGTTGTCGGAATCGACTCTTTGAAAGACGGTTCCGCCAGAGGTAACCAGTGATTCGCGCGGCAGCGTGAATTTGCCGTAGAAGGCGCCGATCACGCCCGAAAGCGTGTCCTCGGTGTCACCGATTTCCAGGCGCAGGTCCTGCGTGAAGTCCTTGCCTCTGCGGTTTTCTTCGCGCTGGAAGGTAAAGCCGGAGGGTGTCGAAATCTCCATATCCGAGTCGACGATCGCGCTGATCGAGCGCAGCAGAATCGAGTCCGTGAATTCATAGCTGGCCTCGAGGATGTAGTTGTCGTTCGTGGCTTCCCGTTGTTCCACCGCTGTTGTCGCTCCCGCGAGGAACTCTCGATCCTCGAACTCGATGCCATCGCCCCTACTCACGGCGCGCACGCCGGGCTTGTCGAAGGTTCGGCTCGCCGTCACCAGAACCGAAAGCTCGGGGATGCCTTCAGGCTCGAGCAGCAGCTTGCCGCGGATGTTGCGGTAGCGGTCCTCTGCCAGTTCCCTGTTTTCCTTGACGTTGTAGTTGATCTCCAGGTCGCGCCGTCGCGCTTCGCCGCTGATGCGAAAGGCAAGCTCATCCGGAATCAGCGGCCCGGAGAGCACGAAGGCGCCATCGCGGCGGTCGTCCTGTGCGAGGATGCCTTGGACTTGGCCCTCCCAGAAGAACGTCGGGTCGTTGGTCCTGAGGATCACCGCGCCGGCCAACGAGTTGCGCCCCTGCAAGGTCGATTGCGGCCCGCGGAGGACCTCGACCTGGCCGATATCCCAGACGCCGCGCGCACCGCGCCGCGTGCTCTCCACCGTCTGGGTCGCCCCGTCGATGATGATCGAGGTCAAGGGGTTGTTGTTGGTCGGCTCGGTCACGCCCTCGGAACTGAGTCCGCGGATCGAGATTCCGGCATTAGCACGGTTA
>JANQIA010000208.1 GCA_028282405.1 Rhodovibrionaceae bacterium | reverse complement strand
CGTGGGCAAGCCCTACGGCATCAAGTGGGCGCCTCCAATAGAAGAGCAGGCCATGAAGGGCTCGACCAAGCGCGGCGACCCGGAGGCGGACAAGGAGCGCTTTCACCCCGCCGTCCTCACCCACCCGACGACCGGCAACCGCTCGCTCTACGTCAACCCGACCTACACCATGCGTCTCGATGGCATGAACGAGGAGGACAGCCGGCCGATCCTCAAGCTGCTGTTCGAGCAATCGACCCTGCCCGAGTTCTGCTGCCGCCTGCGCTGGACCGCCGGGACCGTGGCAATCTGGGACAACTATTCCACCCAGCACTACGCCATCAACGACTACCACGGCTTCCGCCGCGAGATGCGCCGCACGACCTTTCAGTCACGGCCGATCTCGGAGTGGCGGGGAGCTGCATCGCCTGACGCCACCCGAACGGCCGCATAGACAATAGCATCCGACTAGGCCTGCTCCGGCTGATAGCGTTGAACGTTCAGTTCTCCGGCTTTGCGCCGGATTGTGACGCTGTCGTAGAGCGCTTGAATGCGCAACAGCAACTCCGCCTTGACGCCGAACCCAAGCTCAATCCGCATGGCCATCTCCGGCGATAGCGAAGCTTTCTCATTGACCAAGTCGGAGAGCGTTGCCGCCCGTACGTTAAGGACCTCCGACGCCTTAGCAATCGTCAGTCCAAGTTCATCCAAGATCTCGGTCCGAACGAACTCGCCAGGATGAACCGGCGCCATGCCCATGTTCAGTTTCTCGCTCGCCATCAGTGATAGTCCTCCAAGTCCAGATCGACGATGGCGCCCTCTTCAATCTTGAACGCCAGTCGCCAGTTTCCCGATACGGATATCGACCACTCTCCGGCTCTGTCCCCTTTGAGTTGGTGAATTCTCCATCCAGGTGGACCTTCCTGCGCCTCCATGTCAGGCGCGGCCTGCAACGCAAACAGTACCGTTCGAATTCGCGGGACCAGCTCGCGTTTCAGCCCCTTGGCATTGTTGTCGACGAAATAGCTGCGCAGCCCTTTGTGAGAGATCGACACGATATCCATTGGTCGAATCATACGGTAATACCGTATGGACAACAAGCACAAGCCAAAGGCGTCTCTTGTGCTCGCCAAACGCTATGAGTCCGCTTGGCCGTCGTACTCGCCGGAGGGGCGGTGTCCGGCTGCATCAAACTCGCCGAGCCACCAGCGCAGGCGCCACTCGACGATTTTGACGTCGCGACGAATCCCTGCCTTGGCATAGGGATCCTCTGCTTCGAAGCGCACAGCCTCTTCGCGACTATTGGTGTCTAGGAGCGAGGCCCCACCGACGATAGTGGCACCGTCGTCGGCCAAGAGGGCGCCTGAGGCCAGGAGCTTCTTTCCTTGCGCGGCGAGATGCTGACGATGGCCGTCGCGCACTCGCTCCCGATCTTCCTCCATGCCCTGGTGATCGTGGGCGATAATCAGATAAGCCATAACTAGTCTCCGGAAGGCAGTGCTCCACACTCTTGTTCGGGAAACCAATCGCGGCGGCAAGGCGTCCCCATGTCGAATCGGGGCGCGCTTGAGTCGGATCGCGGCCATACGGGCGCCTGAAAAGCCGCGTAGCGTCGGGGGAATTGAGACCAACGCCCCGCTCCGCATGTGAGCGCATCAGGAGACAAACCTCATGGCGCTTCCCAGCCACAGCAAGTACCTCGTGATCGGCGCCGGCATCCACGGCCTCTCCACCGCCTGGCACCTGGCGGCCGAGCTCGAGGCCAAGGGCCTCGGCGGCGGCAAGGACGTGCTGGTGCTCGACAAGACGGCCATCGCCGCCGGCGCCTCGGGCATCGCCTGCGGCGTGGTGCGCAACAACTACTATCAGCCGGCCATGCGCGAGCTGATGGCGCACTCGGTCGCCGTCTGGGAGAGCGACCCCAAGTCCTTCTCCTACCACCCGGTCGGCTATATGCAGATCAGCCCCGAGGCCATGCACGCCGACGTCGCCTCGATCTACGAGCAGCAGAAGGCGATCGGCTACGAGTCGGTCTTCATCGAGGGCGAGCAGGACTCCATGGACTACATGAAGGGCCTGTTCAGCGACTGGCAGGCCAAGGGCATCACCTCCGTCCTGCATGAGAAGAAGGGCGGCTACGCCAACAACACCGC
>JANQIA010000204.1 GCA_028282405.1 Rhodovibrionaceae bacterium | reverse complement strand
GCCTGGGCGAAGCCGATGTCGGTGACCAGCCGCAGGGTGGCGGCGAAGTCGGCGTCGCTCTCGCCGGGAAAGCCGACGATGAAGTCGGAGGAGAGCGCCAGGTCCGGCCGGGCGGCGCGCAGGCGCTCGACGGCCCTATAGTAGAGCGCCGCGTCGTGCTTGCGGTTCATGGCCGAGAGGATGCGGTCGGAGCCCGACTGCACCGGCAGATGCAGGAAGGGCATGAGCTGCGGCAGGTCGCGGTGCGCCCCGATCAGCTCTTCGTCCACGTCGATGGGGTGGGAGGTGGTGTAGCGCAGGCGCTCCAGCCCCTCGATCTCGGCCAAGGCCCGCAGCAACAGGCCAAGGCCCCAGTCGCGGCCGTCGGGCCCCTCGCCGTGATAGGCGTTGACGTTCTGCCCCAGGAGCGTGAGCTCGACCGCGCCGGCGGCGACCAGTTGGCGGGCTTCCCGCTCGATCTCGCTGACCGGCCGAGAGAACTCGGCGCCGCGGGTGTAGGGCACGACGCAGAAGGTGCAGAACTTGTCGCAGCCTTCCTGGACGCTGAGGAAGGCGGCGGGGCCGCGCTCCAAGCCCTCTTGCGGCAGGCTGTCGAACTTGGACTCGGCCGGGAAATCGACGTCGACCAGGCCGCGCTCGCCGCCCAGGGCGCGGGCCACCAGCTCCGGCAGGCGGTGATAGGTCTGCGGCCCGAAGACCAAATCGACCTGCGGTGCGCGGCGCATGATCTCGCCGCCTTCGGCCTGGGCGACGCAGCCGGCGACGGCCAGCAGCCGCCGGCCGCCCGCCGCGGCGCGCCGGTCGTCCATGCGGTTGAGCCGGCCGAGCTCGGAGAAGACCTTCTCGCTCGCCTTCTCGCGGATATGGCAGGTGTTGAGGATGACCAGATCGGCCTGCTCCGGCTCGGCGCAGAGGGCGAAGCCGAGCGGCTTCAGGAGGTCGTGCATCCGCTCCGAATCGTAGACGTTCATCTGGCAGCCGTAGGTCTTGATGAAGAGCCCCTTTGCCGTGCCGTCGGATGCGGCTTTCACCGGCGCGCTGTCAGCGCTCTCGGAAGGGCGGTCTTGCAAGGTCAGATGAGACAATACCGGCAGGCTCCTACAGCTCGCTTGTTCCACGGTTATACATAGGAAATTGTGACAGCGGGAATCATGCCGCCTCTTTGTTTAGGCTCTGCGGGGCCTTCTCGATCGGCCGCGGCTGTCCGGTCAAGCCTGAAGCGAGCCCTTCGGCCACCCGCTGCTGACAATAGCGCGCGAGTTCCTTGCGGCCGCCAAGCTGCTCGATGGTCGCCGGCTCGTGGAAGATCACCTCCACCGTCAGGCGGCCGAGCCCGATGGCTTCCCAGACATGGCTGGCCAACTCCATATCGCCGAACCATGCGAAGTAGGGACGCAAATAGCGCCCCATGGGGATATCGTCCAGTAGGCGGTAGCAAATGGAGACCGGTTGCACCGTCAAGGGCGCGTCGCCGGGGCGCTGTTGGGCGACGCTGAGCAGCGCAGACTTGAAGGGCAGCACGCGGTTGCCGTCGCCGCTGGTGCCTTCGGCGAAGATGACCAGCGGGTCGCCTTGCTCAAGGAAGCGCGTGATCTCGTCGCGCTGTTCGGCCGTCCGGCTCGCCCGGCGGTCGACGAAGATCGTGTTCTGCAGCTTGGCCAGCACGCCGAAGACGGGCCACTCGGCAACTTCCGCCTTGGCGACGAAGCAGCCGGGAATCAGGCTGCCCAGCACCGGAATGTCGAGATAGGAGACGTGGTTGCTGACGAAGAGCGTCGGCCTGACCGTGGATTTGCGGCCTTTGACGTCGACCGAGATGCCCAAGCAGCGCAGCACCTTCTTGTGGTACCAGCTCGGAAACCGCATCTGCGCCTTGCCGCCCACCCAGCGCAAGACGGCCTGCACGGGCGCGCAGGACAGGGTCAAGAGAACGTAGAGGACTGCTCTCTTTGTGGCCAGGAAGGGTGAGCCGAGCATCGCCTCCGGTCCCTTTACGGCCCGCTTTCGCTGGTCTGGGCGCCCGCCTCGGCATTCGACTGGGCTTGGCCGCTGCGGGCGTAGTGCCGGTAGTACTTGTCGGTCACCAGATCGGTCTTGACCACGACGCAGACGTCGGTGGTGCCGAACTCGCGATCGACCACGGCACCGTCGCCGACGAAGCCGCCCAGCCTGAGATAGCCCTTCAACAGGGGCGGCAGCTCGGCCAGCGCCGCTTTCTCGTCGATCTCCTGGCCGCTCAGCCGCTCCATCTCGACGTAAAGCTCGGGCAGGGCCGTGGCGCGCAGCTCGGGCGGGGCCAGATGCGCGCGGTGCAGGTAGGTGAGCGGCAGCGCCAGGGCATCGGGGTCCGTGCCCGGCAGGCTGGCGCAGCCGAGCATCAGCGCTATGTCGTAGTGGAAGACGTACTGGGCGATGCCGGCCCAGAGCAACTGCATGATGGCGCCCCGGCGATAGTCCCGGGCAACGCAGGACCGGCCGAGCTCCAGGATCTCTCCGGGATAGGCCACGAGCTGGCCGATGTCGTATTCGGTCGAGGTATAGAAGCGACCCATGCGCATCGCCTGCGGCCGGCGCATGACGCGGTAGGTGGCGACGACCTCCCCCGGCAGGCCGGCGGCCGGCTTGTTGCTGTCGAACATCAGAAGGTGGTCGCAGAAGGGGTCGAAGGCGTCGAACTCCCGCCGTGTGGCGCGCATTTCGGCGCTCGGCTGCGCCGACATCTCCTCGCAGAAGACCTCGTAGCGCAGCGCCTGGGAGGCTTCGATCTCCTCGGGCGTCTCCGCCAGGCGCAGCCAAAGGCCGCGAAGCTGCGTGTCGACGGGTCGCTGGCTCGCCGTCATGGGCTCTGCATCATGCTTGAGTTCGTTGGACATTATCGTCCGCGGCGGGTCCCTTCCGCTGTGGCTCGCCCAGCTAGTCTTTTCGGGGCGAGTCTTTTCGGGCGTGTCTTGTCGACGGCCGAAAACCCCGGCCGCATTGCGCGCCTCACTTCTCTCCAGGTTTGAGCTTCACGCCGTAAAGTTCAAGTCGATGATCGACCAATTTGTAGCCGAGCTGCCGGGCGATCTTCTGCTGCAGCTCCTCGATTTCTTCGTTGAAGAACTCGATCACCTCGCCAGAATTGGCGTCGATCAGGTGATCGTGGTGATCTTCGGGCGCTTCTTCATAGCGTGCACGGCCGTCGCCGAAGTCGTGCCGCTCAAGGATGCTGGCCTCTTCCAGCAGCTTGACCGTGCGATAGACGGTGGCGATCGAAATGCGCGGGTCGATCTTGGAGGCGCGCTGGTAAAGTTGCTCGACGTCGGGATGGTCCGTGGACACGGACAGCACGCGGGCGATGACCCGGCGCTGCTCCGTCATCTTCAGGCCCTTGGCGAGGCAGAGCTTCTCGATGCGATCAGGCATGCTCTTCATTGGGGCTCTTGTGGCTCTTAAGGCCTGCCGACTGTCGACGGCCCTCACGTTAAGAAAGCCACAGGACGCGCCGTCCTGGCAACGCCGAAGGGCGCCTTTCTCAAGACGCCCTTTGAGGAAAAGTCGATATTGTCGCCGCTGAAAGACGGTGCTTCGGGCGTCTCAGCCTTTGCGCGAGCGCGTGCCCAGGCCGATTTCCTTGGCCAACTGGCTGCGCTGCTTCGCATAGTTCGGGGCGACCATCGGATAGTCCTTCGGCAGGCCCCACTTATCCCGGTACTCCTCCGGGCTCATG
>JANQIA010000199.1 GCA_028282405.1 Rhodovibrionaceae bacterium | reverse complement strand
TCGCCAGGGTCACCGGCAAGGACGTGCCGATGCCCTATGCGGCGAACCTTGAAAAGCTTGCGCTGCCGTCGGTCGCGGAAGTCATCGATGCGGTCAAGGCCGTCACCTATTCCTGACGTCTGGCGAAGCCTGGGAACACAAGATCATGCCGATCAACATTCTGATGCCTGCCCTGTCGCCGACGATGGAAGAGGGCAATCTCGCCAAATGGCTTGTGAAGGGGGGAGACACCGTCTCCTCCGGCGACGTCATCGCCGAAATCGAGACCGACAAGGCGACCATGGAGGTCGAAGCCGTGGAAGAGGGGCGGGTCGGCAAGCTGCTCGTCTCCGAAGGCACCGAGGGCGTTCCGGTGAACGAAACCATCGCCATCCTGCTGGAAGAGGGCGAAGACGGCTCGGCCATCGACACCGCCGCCGAGGCGCCTGCCAAAGGCAACGGCGCCGAAACGCCTGCCGCGAGCCCGGCTCCTGCGGCGGCTGCGGCTCCAGCGCCGGCCCCTGCCGCTGCACCCGCAGCGACCCCGGCGCCGCCCGCGCCGAGCAGCAACGGCGCCCGCGTCTTCGCCAGTCCCTTGGCGCGCCGTATGGCCGCCCAGGCCGGGCTCGACATCACGGCGCTGAAGGGCAGCGGCCCGCACGGCCGTATCGTCAAGGCGGACATCGATGCCGCCCTGGCCGGCGGCAAGCCCGCGGCTGCGGCTGCCGCGCCGGCGCTTGCCGCAGCTCCCGCACCAGCGGCGGCCGCACCGGCTCCGAGTGGCCCTGGCGCGCGCCAGATGGCCGACCTCCTGGGCATGTCCTATCGGCTGGAGCCCCTCAGCTCCATGCGCAAGGTCATCGCCAGTCGGCTCAGCGAGTCCAAGCAGACCGTGCCGCACTTCTATCTCACGGTGGAGTGTCAGCTCGACGCGCTGCTCAAGGTCAGGAAAGAGCTCAACGCCCGCTCGGACGACTACAAGATCTCGGTCAACGACTTCGTCATCCGGGCCGCCGCGCTCGCGCTGAAGAAGGTGCCGACGGCCAACGCCTCCTTCGATCCCGAGGGCCTGCTCTACTACGACCACGCCGACATCTCGGTCGCCGTCGCCACGCCGAGCGGCCTGATCACGCCGATCATCAAGGCGGCCGAGACCAAGGGCCTTGCCACCATCTCCAGCGAGATGAAGGACCTGGCCGGCCGCGCCCGCGAGGGCAAGCTGCAGCCGCAAGAGTATCAGGGCGGCAGCTTCTCGGTCTCCAACCTCGGCATGTTCGGGGTCAAGGAGTTCGCTGCCATCATCAACCCGCCGCAGGGCTGCATCCTGGCGGTCGGCGCCGGCGAGCAGCGCCCGGTCATCAAGGATGGCGCCGTGTCCATCGCCACGGCGATGAACTGCACCCTCTCGGTCGATCACCGGGTGGTGGACGGCGCCGTCGGGGCCGAGTTCCTCGCCGCCTTCAAGAAGCTGATCGAAGATCCGCTCTCGATGCTGCTGTAGGCGAGGAGGGTGGCATGAGCGACGACTACCCCAGCATCCTTTCGCACGTCTCCATCGGGACGAACGACTTTCAGAAGGCGCTTGTCTTCTATGATCGTGTCTTAGCCACCGTCGGCTGCCAGCGCATGATGCAGCACGGCGACGCGGTCGCCTACGGCAGGGCCTACCCCGAGTTCTGGGTCAATACGCCGCTCGATGGCCAGACGGCTGCGGTTGGCAACGGCAGCCACTTTGCCTTCTTCGCCTCCTCTAAGGAGCAGGTGGATGCCTTCCACAAGGAAGGTCTGGCCGCCGGAGCCACCGACGAAGGCCCGCCGGGGCCGCGGCCGCAGTATGGCGATCCCTACTACGGCGCCTTTCTGCGCGATCTCGACGGGCACAAGATCGAGGCCGCCTATTGGGACGTGGAGCTCGCTCAGAAGCTGGGGATGATGTAACGCCATGGCCGACAAAACTTTCGACGTCATCATCATCGGCGGCGGCCCGGGCGGATACGTCACCGCCATTCGCGGCGCCCAGCTCGGCCTCAAGGTCGCGGTGATCGAGCGCGAGCACCTGGGCGGCATTTGCCTCAACTGGGGCTGCATCCCGACCAAGGCGCTGCTGCGCTCGGCCGAGGTCTATCACTACATGCAGCACGCCAGCGATTTCGGGCTCAAGTCCAACGGCGCCTCCTTCGACATCGGCGACGTGGTCAAGCGCTCGCGCGCCGTCTCCAAGCAGCTCAACGGCGGCGTCGGGCACCTCTTGAAGAAGAACAAGGTGACGGTGATCGACGGCGAGGCGAAGCTGAACGGGCCCGGCAAGGTCACCGTGACCGGCAAGGACGGCACGTCGCTGGGCGAGTTTCAGGCCAAGAGCGTCATCATCGCCACTGGTGCCCGGCCGCGCACGCTGCCCGGCCTGGAGCCGGACGGCAAGCTGATCTGGACCTACTTCGAGGCCATGGTGCCGGAGACCATGCCCAAGTCGCTCCTGGTCGTCGGCTCGGGCGCCATCGGTATCGAGTTCGCCAGCTTCTTCCGCACCATGGGCGCCGAGGTCACGGTGGTCGAGGTGCTGCCGCAGATCCTCCCGGTCGAGGACGAGGAGATCGCCCAGCACGCCCGGAAGCGCCTGGAGAAGCAGGGCATCAAGATCATGACCGGGGCAAAGGTGACCGGCGCCAAGAAGGGCAAGGACAGCGTCACCTGCACGGTCGAGGACGCCAAGGGCAAGACCCAGGAGATCACCGTCGACCGGGTGATCTCGGCCATCGGCGTGCAGGGCAATATCGAGAACCTCGGACTCGAGACCACCAAGGTGAAGACTGACCGCGGCTGCATCGTCGCCGACGGTTACGGCCGCACCGCGGAGCCTGGCATCTACGCCATCGGCGACGTGGCCGGCCCGCCGATGCTGGCCCACAAGGCCGAGCACGAAGGCGTGGTCTGCATCGAGAAGATCGCCGGCTTGAGCCCGCACCCCCTTGAGAAACACAAGATCCCGGGCTGCACCTATTGCCACCCGCAGGTCGCCAGCGTCGGCCTGACCGAGAAGGCAGCCAAGGAGGCCGGCCACGACATCAAGGTCGGGCGCTTCCCCTTCATCGGCAACGGCAAGGCCATCGCCCTCGGCGAGCCGGAGGGGCTGATCAAGACCATCTTCGATGCCAAGACCGGGCAGCTCCTGGGCGCCCATATGGTCGGCGCCGAGGTGACCGAGCTCATCCAGGGCTACGTGGTCGCCATGGGGCTGGAGACCACCGAGGAAGAACTGATGCACACGGTCTTCCCGCACCCGACCCTGAGCGAGATGATGCACGAGTCGGTGCTTGATGCTTACGGGCGGGCGATCCACTTCTAGATCATGGCAAATCAGAGCGAACCACAGCGCCTGAGGCATCCGGAGAAGGCGC
>JANQIA010000125.1 GCA_028282405.1 Rhodovibrionaceae bacterium | reverse complement strand
TAGCCCGAATCGCCCTGCCCGATGTTCACCTGCTGGAGTCCTTTGGCAATCGCCTGCCGAAACATCTCCTCATAGAGCTTTGAGCCGGTGCTGAAGTCCGCCACCGCTTCGTCATAGCTGTTAGCGATGATGTAGCGGGTCGCGCCGGAATCCAACGCGATGCAAAAGCTGACGGGTTTTCCGGCGTGATAGATCATCCAGACGTTCAAGTGCTCGCCGAACCAGCCATCCTGACACAGCTCCGACCAGTATAGCGAATCTCCCTCGCCACAGAAGTGGGGCTCGCCGTTCTTGAAAACCCAGGAACGCTTTTCGACGGCTGCCAGATCGGCAAAGACCGCGGGCCAGTCCACGCCTTCGGCACCATTGTAGTGAACAAGCTCGGTTGGCGCCTCACTGCAGAGTTTGCGCCAGTAGTAGCGGATCTTTTTGATTTTCTTCTTGGCCAAGGTGGAGACGTAGGCCTCCGCATCGTTGGGAAGGGCAACGACAAACTGCTCTCCCAGCCTGCGCCGGGTCACGCCCCACCCCGCCTCTCTCAGAGCCTCTTCCAAAGCCCGGATTGCAACGCTGCCGCTCGAGACGGGACCAAGGCGCAGGCCCTCGGTCGACCCATCGTCCTTGAGAAAACGAACGACCGCCGCTGCCACATCAGGCCGCCCGGACGGCATGACGAAATCTCGAAAAGGTATGTAGGAACCGGCAAGCGACGTGAAGTTCTGCTTCTTGACGATCTGACGTGCAATCGGCAGCACCGCGCTCGTGCCCTGTTCGTCCGACGCGACGACATAGGCGACCGGGCCATGCCAGGACCCGATCGACCCGTAGTGCCTGGACCAGGCTTCAAACCATGCTGGCCGCAGGAAGCCGGTCGCTGCCGCGCTCCCACTGCCCGAATCGGGCCAGTCGCCGGGCGGCTCGTCACGCAACTCGCACCGCACGGCAGCAAGAGCCTCGCGTCGCTGTGGCGCGCGCCGCGCAGTTGCTGCCGGCACCGAGTTCATGCTCAGGCCCATTTTCACCCCCCATAGGCCGGCAGCGGGAAAACAACAGGACTCCCGCAAAAATACCCCACTTTATTGTACAACAAGGATCGCTAAGACGAAATAATTTACGATAGACATTTGCAGAACTTTTTTGACGACTCCCTGTGCCCCGCCCAAGTTGGCGGCGATTACTGCACACCAAGAACTATTCAAGGTCGCCTGTAGCGCCACATCGCGACTTAAACTTACTTGGGCGGAGGTCGAAACCCAATCCGCTTACAAGGGTAGGCCTGGTGCAGGCTCAGGAGGCCGGGCGAAGGGCGTAGGCAATGCGCCCGAGCGCCTCGTGAAAGAAGTAGTAGCTGCTTTGCAGGCCCTGGGGACTGGGCAACCAGTCGAAGAGGATCAGGCTGGGCGATGTTGCAAAGCCGGTCGGTGCCGGTGTGACGACCAGGCCCTCACGCTCGAATGCACCCTTGGCTCGGGGCATATGCCACGCATGGGTGACGAGATAGATGCGGTCGATGCCCCGCTCGCGCAGGAGATCCGCCGAGAAGACCGCGTTCTCGGCCGTGGTGGTCGAAGCCTGCTCGACAAAGGCGACGCTGGCGCCAAGCTGCTCTTCCAAGGCCCGCTTCATCACAACGGCGCCGCGCTCGCTCTCGCTCGCTTCGTTGCCGGCGGAAACCAGCAGCGGCAACCCGGTCTTGCCTTGCAGATAGGCGGCGTAGCGCAGACGAACGAAGGTCAGCGCCGTCGGCTGCGGCACCCCATATTCGGGCGGTCGCTCTTCGAAGTCCGCGCCCAGAACGACGATCGCCTGCGGTGCATCGGGGCCGGTTAGGTCGGCGGAGATCTGATCCCACCGAAGCGGCGGATAGTCCTGATGCAGCATCAGGAGAGAGGTCCCGACAGCGGGCAGGCTGATCAGGAAGAGAGCGACCAGACCGACCGCGATGCTGGTGCCGGCCAGAACCGGCCAGCGGCGGCGCAGAAGAAAGCCGCCAAGCACCAATACCAGAAAGCCCACCGGCGGCAGAAACAGAGCCTTCAGCAGAGCCATTTCGGCCTCTCGGTGCCCGCGCGTAAAGCTCGTGGTAAGACCGGGCCGATAAGCAAAGTCTGCGATGCGAAGGCGGGCACGCAGCTGTAGCCAAAGTCCGCCGAAGCTGCCAAAACCGCAGCGGCGCGGCTCAGCCGGCCCCGCCGCCGCGCGCTTTCTTTCGCCAACTGCGCCAAAGGCCCCATGCTGCTTGAAGCCCAGAAACAGCGACCAGCCCATCTGCCCCCCGGGCCGCCGCGCCTTTGCGTGGTGATCGATACCGAAGAGGAATTCGACTGGGGCCGCCCGCTCTCTCGAGACAGCCGCTCCGTCACGTCCATTTCGGCGCAGGACAAGGCGCAGGCGGTGTTCCGGAAGCACGGCATCGTTCCTACCTACGTCGTCGACCACCCGGTCGCAAGCGACCCTGCGGCGGTCGAAACCCTCAAGGACTTCGTCCAGCGCGGGGAATGCGAGATCGGTACGCATCTGCATCCCTGGGTCAGCCCGCCCGACGATGAAGAGGTCACCTCGACGAACTCCTACCCCGGCAACCTGCCACCGGCCCTGGAGCGGGAGAAGCTCACCCGCCTGACGGACACGATCGAAGCGGCCTTCGGCCAGCGCCCGATCGTCTACCGCGCCGGACGCTACGGTGCCGGCCCGAACACGGCCGGGATCCTGGCCGAGCTTGGCTATCGCGTGGACAGCAGCGTCGCCGCACACGGCAACTTCACCGGCGACGGCGGACCGGACTACAGCCTCTTTTCGCCTCAACCCTACTGGCTGGACGAGCGACACTCGCTCCTGGAAGTTCCCTTGAGCTGCGGTCTCGTGGGCGCCCTGCGCCATACGCCGCAGCTTTTCCGGCTGGGCCATGCCGACCTGGCGGCCAAGCTTAAGGTGCCGGGGATTCTGGCGAAGCTGGGGCTGCTGGAGCGGATCCGCCTCAGTCCCGAGGGCATCTCGTTAGAGGACCAGATCCGCCTCACCGAAAGCATGCGAGGCGACGGCTACAACGCCTTCGTCTATAGCTACCACAGCCCTTCGCTCGCGCCCGGCCATACGCCCTATGTGCGCGACGAAGCGGACTTGGACGCCTTTCTCGCGCGCATGGACGGCTACTTCAGCTATTTCCTCGGGGAGCTTGGGGGGCAGCCGAGCAGCCTGACGGAGATTTATGAGCTGCTCCACTAGGGCCCGGCAATGAGGGGCTTCTTTGCCGTCCAGAAGAGCTGTCTGGATGCCGACGACAACCTCGCTCGGGCCCGACGCAACTTTGAGCGACAGGGCTTTCCCTACGCCGTCGAGCTTGAGAACGATCACTGGCGCATCCTCTCGCTCCGGCGCAGCCGCGCGTCGGAGGGCTGGGTTCAGTTTCCCAACGGCGCCTTCGCGCTTCTCGCCGGCACGCTCTTCTATCGCGATCTCGCCGACCGCAAGGCCTTGGAGCGCCTGCATCGCGACGTGCAAGGCCAGAAGCTCGACGAGGATGCCCTTTGGGGCTCCTTCGCCGCCGTTCTGGTGACCCGGACGACCCTGACCGCGATAACCGACCGGACCGGGACGTTTCATGTCTACCGCGATCTCGCCGACCAGCGGCTTTCGTCATCCTTTCTGGCTCTGGCCGAAACGCTGCCCCGAACGACAATCGATGCCACGGGCTTCTACGACTACATCTTCCAGGAAGCTCCCCATGGCGGCGGGAGCATTTTCCGCGAGATCAAGCTGCTGCCATCCGACGTCACGCTGCTGTCGGATGGCGTTGAAGCACAACAGGTTGCACGACCGGTCGCTCCGCCGGCAAGCCAACCGGACGAGCCCTTGGAAGACGGCGCGGAGCGGTGCCTGACGGTCCTGCGGGACCGCATCGCAAGCCTTTCCACGCACTATCGCGACCGCATCGATACGGCGCTGTCCGGCGGCTACGACAGCCGACTCATTCTGGCCGTGCTGCGCGAAGGCGATCATCCGGCGGCCCTGCATGTCTACGGCAGCGACGCCTCGGAAGACGTGCAGGTCGCCAAGCGAATCGCCGCCGGTGAGGGCCTCGATCTGACCGTCACCAACAAGGGCGAGCGCGCCTTGGTCCCGGCCGGAGACTATGCCGACCTGGTGGCGCAAAACTTTTTCGCCTTCGACGGCTATCCCAACGACGGCCTTTTCGACAACGGCGCCGATCTCGCAACCCGTCTCGCGCGGGCCGGCGAGGACCGCATCGCCCTCAACGGCGGCGGCGGAGAGATCTACCGCAACTTCTTCTACCTGCCCGATCGGCCCTACACGGCGCAGGCGGTCGCCTGGTCCTTCTTCAGCCAATACGACCCAAAGGTCTGCGCGGCAGGCTTCTCGAACCGGCGCTACCAGGCGGGGTTGGCAAAACGCATCGCCGACTGCGCGCAGGGGAGCACAGAGGCCAGCTTGAGCCGCGACCAGGTCGAGTACCTCTATCCTTACTTCCGTTGCCGCTACTGGATGGGCCGCAACAACAGCGTCAACAACCGGCTCGGCCTCGCCGCCACGCCCTTCATCGAGCATGCGGTAATCAACAGCGCGTTGCGGGTGCCGCTGCAGCACAAGACTCTGGGGCTGTTGCAGGCGCGCATGATCGCCAAGGCCGACCCGGCGCTGGCGGCCTACCCCTCGGCCTATGGCTATGGCTTCGACGAAGAGCCGCCGCGGTCGTACCGGCTGAAGTACCTTACGACCTACTTGCGACCGCCAAGCCTGCGGCGCTTCACCTATCGTCTGCGCCGGCAACCGCCTTTGCCACAGCAGCTACAACCGCCCTACCGCGAAGCGGTGCTGGGAGAGATTGCCTTTATCAGGGACTATCTGCGGCTCGACCGCTTAACCGACCCGGGCCAAGTCAACCGAGCGCTGACCGCCGAATACCTCTGTCAGTGGGCAAACGCAGACCGCGGCGACGATATCTAACACACCCCGGCGCTATCGGCCGGATGCGAGATCCCGCCCGTCTTCCTCGCGGTCTTCGTTCTGCTGCGCCCGCTCGACCTTGCGCAGGAGATCGTCGACGGCATAGTCGAGGCTTTCCCAATCCGCCATGAGCTTCTCGAGTTCCTCCTCGAGATGCTCCGGCTTGAGCGGGTCGTCCTTGTGCTTGGCGATCAATGCCGCCAAGGCGAAGCGCATCGGGAGACGCTGATCGAGGGAGACCCTCAGCCCGGCTATCTCTTCCGAAAGCTGGGCGAATTCCTGCGTGGCAGCCCGCTGCAGACCCCCGAGCCGCATTGCGATCGCCACCAAGGCGACCACCGCAAGAGCGCCAATAATGACGGCAAGTGCCGGCGCTTGTTGCGAGACCGCGTCGATCACCCCTGCCAAGCCATTCATTTGCCTAGTTCTCCTGGTCTCGATGCTCGCCGGCCGCAGCGCGAGAACCCTATTCGAACAGCGTCCGCCGGACCGTCAGATCACCAAGAACCGTTAAGGTTCTATGATTGGGATAAGGTAAACGGCGAGCCAGCGCAATTCCGTGACGCTGCCTGTGGCCGTGCCCGACAATTGTCACAGTCCCGTACGGGCCAAGCGTCACTCTGCGGGCAGATTGAAGCGGCTCCTGACCTCGGCGATCTGATCGGCCCGCAGGTCCACCGGATGGCTCCGTTCGCGATAGTAGCGGCGAATGCGCTTCACATAGGCCTGCGTCTCCGCGAAGGGTGGCACCCCGCCGTAGCGGCGCACGGCCCCGGACCCGGCGTTGTAGGCCGCCAGCGCCAAGGTTACGTCGCCCTCGAACACGACCAGCAGGTCTCGCAGATGCTGGACCCCGGCAAGCACGTTCTGCCGCGGGTCGAACAGCTCCGTAATGCCATAGATCGCGGCTGTGCTGGGCAGCAGTTGCATCAGGCCTCGCGCGTTCTTTGGCGACACCGCCTCGGCCTTGAAGGCGCTCTCGACTTTGATCAACGCCAGGACCAACGAGGGGTCGAGGCCGTAACGCGGAGCCAGTTCTTCAACCAGGGCGCGGACCTGCTTCGGTGCGCGCAGCGGACGCAGAGGGCCGTCCTCCCCCAGCGCATCGCGTCCGTGGCAGGCACTGGACCGCTTCGCCGCATCGCCGGAGAACATGCCCCGCAGGCGCGCCGCCTGCGGATGCCCGGCAGCGGCCGCCTTGTCCAGCCAGTGGAGCCCCTCGGCGTCGTTTCTCTCGAAGCCGCGGCCGTTCATGATCATCCAGCCGATGCTGTAATGCGCGCGCGCCGAGCCCTGATCCGCCGCCGCGCAGTAGAGCGCGATCGCCTTTCCCAGGTCCTTCGGTACGAGCTGGCCGTGTTCGTGCATCGCGGCCAAGGCCGTCATGGCCTCTTTGTCGCCGCTCGCGACCCGGTCGCGGAGAAGCTGCGGATCTTCCAGACCGCTGCGCGCCGAACTCTTCGACAAGTCGGCGGCGGCTGACGTGGCCGCAAGACAAAGTACAGATGCGAGAAAAGCCCCCGGAATGCGAATCATTCGCCCCTCAAATCCCAGCACGGTTTGAAAAGTTACCCCGCGCTTAATGTGTCATTTTTAGAGGAATTTGTCCAGCTTCCCGCAGGGATGAACGGCGATTGCGCCTGTCTTCCGCACGACTTCTCTTCGGCGCCAAGGCGTAAGACGGTTAAGACCGTCGTCGAGCCTGTGACTGTCTGCGCGCGGCAGCGGTCGCCACGTCGCCCCGCCGGAAGGTCAGGGCCCAAAGCAGCACCAGATAGAACAGCAGAGCCGGCCTGGTGTTGTCGATCAGGGTCCCGAAGAGGCCGACAAGCAGGAAGCTGAGCAAGGCCGCGACGAGGCCATTCGCCAAGAGCGCCTGACTGGCCTTGGCCCGACTCAACCGCGCCAGGGCGAGCAGGATCGCGGCCAGGAAGAACAGCAGCCCGAGAACACCGTTCTCCACCAAGACATGCAGAAAGAGATTCTTAGCATGCCATGACAAGTGATTGAAATCACTTGCCATGATCCAGTAATCGCCGGCGCTGGAAAAGTCGCCGTTGGCGACCAGGTTCTCCCAGTCGTTCGAAACGCGCACGTCGGTAACATCCACCATACCACCGCTCGAGAGCATCACGGTGGGCGGTAGGCTGAAGGGCCAATAGGCACCCAGCCGCCCGCTGTTCACTTCGACGCTGAGCTCTTGCCACTGCCCGACCTCAGCCGGTCGCTCGGAGGCGCGTAAGCAGTTCGGCTGCCAGCGATGGAAGAACAACACCAGCTTGGGGCAAAGGGACACCACGAGATTGGCGCCCTCGCTCATCGCCCGAACCCTCGCTTCCAGGCGATAGTTCGTCTCAGGCCTGATGGGGAGCTTCTGCGTCACGTTGAAGTCTCCGCCGCTCAGGCGCAGGAAACTCTCCCCGTCCTCTTGGGAGAAGACATAGCTGATGCGCTCCTCCCGCCGACGATCAGACCAGAAGTAGTGTCGCGGGAAGGCGCCGGGCCCGATGCCGAAGGCATAGGACAAGGGCGACTCGCCAAGGAAGCCGAAGGTGGTGGCCCAATGGTCGAGGCGGCCGGTGAAATCCTGCTGCGCCGTCGCGAAGCGCGTTTCCATGCGATAGCCGGTGAAGGGAGGTATGGCGACCAGGCAGATCATCGCGAAGACGGCGAGCGCGGGAAAGGCATAGACCGGCCGCGCGATCGGCCGAACGGCCATGGCCAGAGGAACCGATGCCGCCAGGACGAGAAGCGTCACAATCCCAGCGACGAGGCTTGCCTGACCCGAAGCAAGCGGGTTGTAGCGGCTCTCCACGAACGTGCCCTGCAGCTGAAAGAAGATCAGCACGCCAAGAACGCCTGCTGCGGCGAAAAAAGCGATGTTCAGACGGTCTGGCAGAGCATAGCGCAGGCCCACGACGGCGAAGAAGGTGAAGAGCACCAGGCCGAGCGCAAAGTAGCCGGCCAAGACGAAGCTGGCGTAGGCGACGCCGAGCAACACAAGCAAGGACAGGAGAATAACCGTCTTCGTTCGGCTGCGCAGCCCGATCTGCTCCTGCACCTTACCGACGAAGACGAAGAGGTAGTAGGCAAGCGACAAGCCGAGCGCCAGGTAGAGCCCGCGGGAGAAGGTTGCCATGGCCGCATAGAGGCCGACCAGCAGGGCGACGAAACACAGCAAGCGCAGCGGCCATTTTTGCAGCACGACGGTACCGGCGCAGGCAAGCGGAACGGCAAGCGACAGATAGGCGTCGACGGCGGTGCCGCCGGTGTGCATCTCGGCAAAGACGCCGGTGACGCGGTAGGCGGTCGTGGTATCCAGCAGGGCTTCCAGAATCGCGTAGGGATTGAAGCTGCTGACGATGGCCAGGAAGACCCCACGCTCCCACAGAATAATGGTGCCGAAGCCGATCAGGCCGATGGCGAAGCCGGAGAGCAGCAGCTCGGCGCAACGCCCGCTGTTGCGTTGCCAGGCGTACGCCAAGGGCCACCACAGCAACAGCGCCCATAGCATGGGCCGCACGACCCTGACCGCGTTGTAGGGGCTCAGATAGTCGAACGGCGTGTGGCTGGTGAAGGCCGGCGGCGGCAGCAGGGCGATGGCCGTCCCGATCAAGGCCACCAGGAGGAACAGCAGATAGATGCGCGGCGGGACCCCCAACGACCGAAAGGAAAAGGCCTTCTGCCCGACCAGGAAGCTCCCGACGACGATCAGGACCAGCGCGTCCATCTCGTTGAAAAAGAGGCGCCCGCTCCAGAGACCCGGGTCCAGCGTCGGCACGACGGCCGGTAGCACCAGCAGCCAGCTCTCCGGCCGCCACAGCAGCACGGCAACCAGCCCCACCGAAAGCAGCAGGTAGATCAAGCTCGGCCCGGGCAGCTGGTAGACCGTGACCAGACCGGCCAGGATAAGCAGAGCCCCAAGCGCCTGGCGCAGCAAAACGGCAGGGCCTGTTGTCGCCGACTGCCCCTCGCCCGGTGCTTGCGCGGCAAATGCCGTCTCGCCAAGCCCGTCTCTGGCTGGATCCTGGCGCGTTCGACGATTTCGCAACCGGGTCACGCTTGAACTCCCCCATCAAGACCAGCGCTTGCTGGAACGCCACCCTACACAGGGGAGATGCCCCCGGTCACCTGAGAAGGCCGTTCTCCCGCAAAAGGCGAACGGCGTGCTCCATGGGAATAGCGTAGGTAATTCCGCTCGGGTCTTGAAGCAGCCGCTCCTTGGACTCCTTTACGAACACGCTCCCGATTATGGCAAGAACCTCGCCGCTTTCCGCATCATAGACCGGGCTGCCGCTGTTGCCCGGATAGGCCGTCGCATCGAGCTGAAAGACAGTAATGCGATCGCGCAAGCGCCTGACCGTCTTGGCGTCGAGGCTCTGGGTCGTCGGCGACGGCGTGGCGATCGGCGTGATCGCCGAGATGATGCCGCGGTGTGTGACCGGATGCAGTCCGAGCACGGCACCGATGGGAAAGCCGGTGAAGGCGATGGATTGCCCTTCGTTCACCCGCTCGGCCGGGGCGATCTGCAACGGCGGCAGCGTCTGCCCGATCAACCGCAGGATGGCGATATCGTGGGCCCGGTCCTCAGCCACCACCTGAACGGGGATGATCTCCGCATCCCCCTCCGCCGGGCGAAAGACCACCAGTTCCTCCGTCCGCGCCAGATCTGCTTTGGGCGGCAGGACATGCTGATTGGTCAGAACGTGCTGCCCGTCGACGACGGCAAAGCCCGTACCGCGAAACCTGCCCGGCGGGCGCCGCAATTTGTCGTAGGTTCCGATGGCAACAATGCTTGGCTTGATGCGCTTGATCGATTCCACCAAGCCACTCGCCAGTCCTTCTGTGGGGGCCACCAGGAGGCCGAAGCAGCAAAGCAGGACCAGGAAAGCTAAACGCATGATCGGTGGGGCCTTTCCGTGATTCGGTTCGTTGGTCGTTCTCATAGCACCTCCGCCGCACCCAAAACAGGCCGGCCGGGCCTAAAGGCCAAGGCTCGACCACGACTTCCGTGGCGCTTCGACCGCCCCCAGCAAAGCCGCCCGGGCGACGCAGCACTGGTCGAAAACGTAGTTTGCTGAAGCTCTTGGGCGAATTTCGGACAGAGTTAACGAGAGATTCCGCAGCACCGCACATAACTGTTGCTTCACCCTCTTCGACTAAAGAGGTTAAGCTTGAAATGACCTCTCACAATGGAACCTGAGCGTTGCTCGAAACACTCGTCTTCATCGCGACCAACTTGGCTGCGTTCTACGTGATGTTCTGGATCATGCAGAATGACGGCGCCTCACGCATCGAGGATCAAACGGGCCTGCTGCGCATGAAGCCAGGCGACGACTATAAGCCTGTGGAGGCCGGCAGGGCAGCGAGCGCGAAAGCGCGACGCCGACGCCGGTAGCGCAGATGTCGGCTTCCGTCGGACAGTCAGGCCGCGCGCGGGCGCTTGGCAAGCCGTCAAAAGGCTTTGACGGATGAGGGACCTCTTCGTCCTCGGCCTGCTCGGCGTCGCCATCCTGTTCGCCTTCCGCTATCCATTCATCGGAATTCTCGGCTGGACCTGGGTCTCGTTTCTCAACCCCCACCGCTTGAGCTTTGGATTTGCTTTCGATTTTCCCATCGCGATGGCAATGGGAAGCGTCGCCATCCTGGCCTACATTTTCTCGAAAGAGCCGAAGAAGCTGCCGCCCTATCCCCTGTTCTGGATCGTGGTGCTGCTGCTCTTCTGGATCGGCGTCACGACCCTGTTCGCCTACGACATCGAGTGGTCGAAGGAGAAATGGGAGACCTCGACCAAGGTCCTGCTGATGGCGCTGCTGGCGGCGGTCATGCTGACCACGCGGGAACGCGTTCATGCGATGGTTTGGCTGGTCGTCATCACCTTGGGGTACTTCGGCGTCAAGGGCGGGGTCTTCACCATCCTGACCGCCGGCAGCTACCATGTCTGGGGGCCGCCGGGGACCTTCATCCAGGACAACAATCAGCTCGCCTTGGCGCTCATCGCCACCGTTCCCCTGGTGCACTACCTCACCACCACCACGCCTTACAAATGGATGAAGATCGGGCTCTGGTGCGCCATTGCCCTCATGTTCTTCTCCATTCTCGGTAGTCAGTCGCGCGGCGCCCTGGTCGGCATCGTGGCAATGGCAGGCTTCTTCGTCTGGCGGACCCGCTATAAGGGTGCGGCCATCGTCGCATCGCTCATCCTCCTGTTTATCGGCGCCTGGTTCGTTCCGGACCACTGGATCGAGCGAATGCAAACCATCAGCGACTACGAGACCGACGGCTCGGCGATGGGGCGGATCCACGCCTGGACCTTCGCGGTCAAGCTCGCCCTCGACAATCCGATTACGGGCGGCGGCTTCCACGTCAGCTCGATCAGCGACCTCTTCTTCTCCTACGTTCCGGAAGGACGGGTCGCCAAAGCCTTCCACAGCATTTGGTTCGAGATGCTGGGCGCGCACGGTTTCGTCGGCCTGGCCATCTTCATGACCATGCTGTTCCTCGCCTGGTCCAACTGCAGCACGATCAGGCGCAAGACGCGCGAGATCCCTCAGCTGCACTGGGCCTACGACCTTGCCTCCATGCTGCAGGTCTCGCTGATCGGCTATATGGCTACCGGAACCTTCGTCAATCTGGCCTTCTTCGACCTGCTCTATACGCTGATCGCCATCATTGTCGGCATGCGTCTCGTCGTCGAACGAGAGCTCAAGGCCGCTCAAGCGCCCGAGCCGACATCGCGGCGGCCGGTGCGGGGAAGACGCACCAATCCCCTGCCGAAGCCGGGCATATCCGGCGCCGGTGCCTCTCGACGCCAGAGATCCGTCTGACGTCCGCCGCCCAAGCGATACTCCGCCTGGGGCTACGCCCGCTGCGACTTGCAGCCGAGCTGGCGAAGGCGCATTAGAGCCCGCGTCGAGACAAACGGGAAAGGGACGATTCAATGGACGGTCACGGCTATGAAAGCGGCGCGCTCAATCTCCCTTTCGTCGGTCACTGCACCTTCGGCAAGCAACCGCCCTGCACCGACCTGAGCGCCATCGACGCCCATGTCGCCGTCCTCGGCGCGCCCTTCGACATGGGAACCCAGTACCGGGCCGGCGCCCGCTTCGGACCGCGCGCCATTCGGGAGGCCTCGACGCTCTTCTCCTTCGGCCACGCGGGGGCCTACGACTTCGAGGACGACGTCACCTACATGCCGGTCGACAAGGTGCGCCTGGTCGATGTCGGCGATGCGGACATGGTGCATACCGACACGCTGACGAGCCACGCCAACATCGAACGCGGGGTGCGCGCCATTCTCAAGGCCGGTGCCCTACCGGTCGTGTTGGGCGGCGACCATTCGGTGCACATTCCCTGCATCCGCGCCTTCGACGACCAGCCGCCGGTGCACATTATCCACATCGACGCGCATCTCGACTTCGTCGACGAGCGCCACGGCGTGCGCTACGGCCACGGCAACCCGCTGAGACGTGCGTCCGAGATGCAGCATGTCACCAGCCTGACGCAGCTCGGCATCCGCAACGTCTCCTCGTCCAACCGCCAGGACTACGAGGCGGCTCGCCAGGCCGGCTCCGACATTCTCTCCGTGCGGGACGTGCGCCGGCTCGGCACCCAGGGCGTGCTCGACCGCATCCCGGATGGCGTCCGCTACTACGCCACAATCGACATCGACGGCTTCGATCCTTCGATCGCGCCCGGAACGGGCACGCCGAGCCACGGCGGCTTTCTCTATTATGAAGTGCTGGAGATCTTCCAGGGCTTGGCCAAGAAAGGCGACATCGTCGGCATCGACCTGGTCGAGGTTGCGCCGGACTACGACCCCTCCGGCACGACCGCCTTTCTCGCCGCCCAAGTCCTGATGAACATCCTCGGCTTCGTCTTTCACGAGAAAGGGCTGTCTGCCTAGGCGAGACGCATCGGACCGAGAGCCTAGTTCTCGTCGGGTATCACCGCGATCACGTCGACCTCGACCAGCCACTCGGGCCGCGCCAGTGCCTGAATGACCAAACCGGTCGAGACGGGAAAGACCCCTTTCAGCCAACGGCCGATGGTGCGGTAGACCTCTTCGCGGTAGCGCGGATCGGTGATGTAGATCGTGATCTTGCAGATGTGGTCGAGGCTGCTGCCGGCCTCTTCGAGCAGTTCCTTGATGTTGGCCATGGCCTGCTCGGTCTGCCCGGCAGCGTCGCCGATGGCGACACTGTCCTTGCTTGCAAGGTCCTGCCCCACCTGCCCCCGCACGAAGACCATGGTGCCGCGGGCGACGACGACCTGACAGAGATCGTTGTCGAGCTTCTGCTCCGGGTAGGTGTCCTTGGTGTTGAAGCGGCGCAAGCGATGGTGGGCCATGATCTGCCTCGTTTGTCTTGTTGGAGCGGAGAGCGGCGGGATGGGAGACTGCGCAGCGCCGGCGCCGCGATCAAGCCGAGACCGAAGGCTGCACCCGGCAGGGTCGGTCAGAAATGCTCCTTCCGCACCACCTGCACGTCCGACACATAGACGATGCCGATCTGCGGCTTCAAAGCTTCGAAAGTGGTGGAGAGCACCTCTTCCAGCTTGGCGTCGTCGAGCACGCAGAGGATCTGCACCATGTGGGAGGCATCGGTGATCTGCCCCTCCTCCCATGTCCCGTCCTGGCCGCGCCCCGCGACGGCCGGCAAGACCGTATAGCCGGTGACGTCGAGGTCATCGAGGATGGCCAAGAGCCGTTTGGTGATCGGCTTCTCGATGATCAGCTCAAGCTTCTTCTTGGGATATGTCTGCATCTTCTACCCCGCGACCCATCCGGCTACCGTGATGTAAAGCGGTATGCCGATGACCAGGTTGAACGGAAAGGTAACACCCAGCGACATCGTCAGATAGATGGCTGGCCGCGCCTCCGGTAAGGTCAGCCGCATGGCGGCCGGCACGGCGATGTAGGAGGCGCTTGCGGCCAACACCACCATCAAGGCTGCGCTGCCGGGCGACATATCCATGAAAGCCACCCCTACGGTGGCCAAGGCCGCGCCGATCAGCGGCATGTACATGCCGAAGAGAAAGAGCCGCAGGTTGAGCGCATCCCTGGCCGAACGAAAGCCGCGCGCCGCGACCAGCCCCATATCGAGCAGGAAGAGGCACAGCACGCCCTTGAAGGGGTCGACAATCAGGGGTGAGACGGCGTCCAATCCGTCTTCGCCGGTGATCCAGCCGATGAAGAAGGCGCCCATCAAGAGCACCACGCTGCCGTTGAAAAAGACCTCCCGCAGGGCGTCGCCGCTCAGTCCGCCTTTGCTGCCACGGCCCCCCGACGACCCGTTGCCGTCGCCGCGACGAACCAGCCAGAGCGCCGCCACGATGGCCGGCGTTTCCATGATCGCCACCACGGCCACCATGTAGCCGTCGTAGGCGATCCCAAGGGTATCGAGCGCCTCGGTCGCGGCGACGAAGGTGACGACGCTGATCGAGCCATAGTGCGCGGCCACGGCGGCGGCATCGACCCGCGACAGCTTGGTCGTTAGCCTGAGCAAGGAGAAGGCGAGAACTGGAATGGCAAAGCTGAGCACCATCCCGAAAGCCATCGCCAGCACCAGGTCGGCGCCCACCCCATGCGCACTGACCCCTGCCCCGCCCTTGAAGCCGATGGCGAACATGAGATAGAGCGCCATCGCCTTGCCGACGGACTCGGGAATGGAGAGGTCCGATCGTGCGGCCGCGGCAAGCACGCCCAGCAGGAAAAACAGGACCATCGGCGACAGCAGATTGTCGATCGCAATGCTTGCCAGCCCCACCGGCACGCCCCTCCAAAATCTCAAGCGCGGCGGAAATGGCGAACAGCGCCCACTTGCAAGGCCCGACCTGCGACCGCCTGCACAGCTAAGACGCCCGACTCCCAGGGCGTCAAGCAGGCATTAGCGGCGGGCACGCCCCGAAAGCTGACCGATGGTGACGCCTGCGATCACCAGAGCCATACCGATCACTTGCCTGAGGTCCGGCACGGAGCCCTGCGTATAGGCGATCAGCATTGTGATCACGGGAATAAGATTGAGATGCAGTGCCGTCACCGTGAGACCGAGACGCGAGACGCTCAGGTTCCACAGCATGACGCCCACAACCATTGGCCCCAAGGTCACGATCAGGAAGATCTGGAGGTCCTGTACCGGTGCGGTCTCATAGTCCCAGTAGGTGACGCCGAGGCCATGCGCCACCAAGAAGGTCAGAACGACAAAGGGACAGCACCAAAGAACGGAGCGTGCGGTCAACGCAATCTGCGGCAAGCCAGCCAACCAATCCTGGGCTTTGAGGGAATACCAGCTCCAGCTTACGCCGGCGAGAAAGACCAGAAAGGCCCCCAAAGCGTCCTGTGCGTCACGCGGTGTCTTACCGGCGAAGTCGACGGTGGCAAGCAGCGCGCCCGGCACGACCAGGAACAAGGCGATGATCACGCCACGGTTCGGCTTATCGCCGCGCACCAGCCAAGCAACAAGGCTCGCGGTGACCGGCGCAACGGCGGATAAAATGGCCGTGCTGACGGGATCGCCAATGGCCAGCCCCACGGTGAAGAGCACACCGAACAAGGCCATCGAGGCGCCGAGCAGTGCCTTTCTGTGGAATGCGAGAGGCGTCGGCGGCAAAGGTCCACGAAAGAACACCGCTTGGGCGGCGAAGAGAATGACCACGGCAAGCGGATAGCGCAGCGCTGTGATGCTGTAGGGATCCCAGTTCTCGGCGAGACGGTGCACCAAAGGAAACTGCAGCGCCCAAAGGCAGACCGTCGTCAGAATGCCCAAGCGCGCCAGGTACTGGCCGCTCGCGGTTTCCTCCACAGTACTCATGCGCCCGGTCTCTGCGTCCCTCTTTCCTTGCGCTGAGCGGTCACGGTGCCGTAGCCAGGGTTACCGCACACCCGCATCGAACCAAGCCAACAGCCAAAGCATGACATCGACCTTTCTCAAAGCACCCGCCAGCAGCGACGCGACCAAGGCACGCGCGGCCATCCTCGGTTGCCCCTTCGACCACGGCACCGCCATGCGCATCGGCGCCCGTCTCGGACCGGGCGCCATCAGAGCCGCGTCCCACGAACTGGGCCCCTTCGACCCAACCACCGGGACGAGCCTGATCGACTCGCTTGGCCTGATCGACGCCGGCGACGCTGAGGTTGTACCCAGCCAGATAGACCGATCCTTCGCAGCGATCGAAGAGGCTTGCCAAGCGCTTCTTTCGCAGGACTGCATCCCGGTCGCCATGGGCGGCGACGGCATGGTGACGCTGCCGCTGCTGCGCGCCGCCGCAAAACGTTACGGCCCCTTGGCCCTGGTCCACATCGACGCCCACAGCGACAGCTATCCGCAGGTGGGCTACAACACGGCCACGACCTTCGCCCGCGCCCACGAGGAGGGACTGCTCGATGTCGCCCGCTCCAGCCATGTGGGCTTGCGCGGGACCGCGAGCGATCCGGGTGCCTGGCGCCATCCGGCCGACATCGGCTTCACGCTGACTCCCATGGCGCAACTGCGCGAGCGCGGCACCGCTGCAACCGGTCAGGCGATCGCCGCGCAGGTGGCCGATGCGCCCTGCTATCTCTGCTTCGACATGGACTTCTTCGACGCCTCGATCGCGCCGGGAGTCTGCAACCCGGTCTACGGCGGCGCCAGCGTGGTGGAGGCCTTCACCCTCCTCGACGCCCTGTCGGGGCTGAACATCGTTGCCTACGACGTGAATACCGTCAGCCCACCGCACGACGTGCAGAACATGACCGCCCTGCTGGCCGCAACGGTCATGGTCGGCTTCCTGCAGCAGATCGCAGCCAAGAGATGAGCCGCAGCCTCTTACAAAATCCGTAGACGCACTATAGTCTTTCCACTCAAGAACAGCTCTACGAACGGGGAGACGACCATTGCGAGTTGCTGTTTTGACGGGCGGCGGAGACGTCCCTGGCCTCAATCCCTGCATCAAGGCCATTGCCGGGAGCGCTCTCGATCTGGGATGGACCGCCATCGGCTTTCGCCGCGGCTGGGCCGGCCCGCTCAACATCGACCCCGAGAACGCGGAGTCGCTTGCCGAATACACGGTCGAGCTGACGCGAACCGCGATCCGCGACATCGATCGGCAAGGCGGAACGATCCTTCACACCTCCCGCACCAACCCGGGCAAGGTCGCTCCCATCGATCTGCCGCCCAGCCTAAGCGGGCGCGCGACAAGTGGCGACGAGCGGATCGACTGCACCGACAAGGTGATCGAGAACCTGAAGGCGCTTGGCATCGATGCACTGGTTGCCATCGGCGGCGACGACACCCTGTCTTATGCAGCGCGTCTCCATCAGGAAGGCTTCAGCGTGATGGCCTGTCCGAAGACGATGGACAACGACGTCTATGGCACCGACTACTGCATGGGCTTCGGCACGGCCGTCAGCCGCAGCGTCGAGCTGATCGATGCGCTGCGCACACCGACCGAAAGCCATGAGCGCATCGCCATCGTTGAGCTTTTCGGCCGCAACAGCGGCGAGACAGCGCTGATTTCCGGCTTCCTCGCGGGCGCCGACCGCGTCCTGATCAGTGAAGTCCCGTTCGATATCGACCGCTTGGCCGACCTCGTCATGCAGGACAAGGCGGAGAACCCCGCCGGCTATGCCGTGGTCGTGGTGTCGGAAGGCGCCAAACCGGCCGGCGGCGAAACGATCGAAAGCGGTGCCGCCGATGCCTACGGCCACCGCAAGCTTGGCGGCATCGGCCAACTGGTCGGCGAGGAGCTCAAACGCAGGACCGGGCAAGGCATCGTCAATCAATCTCTCGCCTACCTGATGCGGGCCGGGGCGCCAGCAGCGCTCGACCGCATGGTTGCCAGCGCCTATGGAACCATGGCCGTTCAGCTTCTCGACGGCGGCGCCAGCGGCCTTATGACGGCGATCAGGGACGGCAACTACACGGCGGTGCCGGTCGATACCTGCATCAAGGGGCAAAAGCGGGTCGACGTCGCCGAGCTCTACGACAGCGAGACCTATCGCCCCGTAATCCGCCAGGTACGCGATAAACCAATGTTCCTCTACTAAAGGCTTGTTTACCAATAACCCACAGTGCGGTCGTACTGTTTTAACCTCCGCCGCGATCTAGCTACCGGAGGTATGCCTTAACCAACGACCAGCGCTAAGGGCCCCTTTTTATGTCCTCCCTTGAACTCGCCATGATCGGCAACTGCAATATCGCAGCGCTGATCGACCAACGCGCCCGCATCGTCTGGAGCTGCTTTCCGCGGCTCGACGGCGACCCCATGTTCTGCGCCCTCTTGCTCGACCACGGAGAGGCAGAAGCCGGCTACTTCGATATCGAGCTGAAGGGCTTGGCGCGCACCGAGCAGCGCTATCGGCGCAACACGCCGATCGTCGAGACCATCCTCTACGCCGAAGATGGCAGCGTCTTGCAGGTCACCGACTTCGCGCCGCGCTTCAAGCAGTTCGGCCGAACCTTCCGGCCGATGATGATCACGCGGGAGATCAAGCCGCTGGCGGGTCTGCCGAAAATCAAGATCCGCCTGCGGCCGCTGGCGAACTACGGCGCCGAGACGCCGGAACGAACGCAAGGCAGCAACCACATCCGCTACGTCGGCCACGGCCTGACCTTGCGCCTGACCACGGACGCACCTCTCTCCTACATCGTTCAGGAGACCTCCTTCACCCTGGACGGACCACTGCATTTCCTACTGGGGCCGGATGAAACCGTGGCTCAGTCGGTCTCTCACGTTTGTCGAGACTTCTTCGAGCAGACAGAGAACTACTGGTTCGAATGGTGTCGCTATCTCGCCCTGCCCTTCGAGTGGCAAGAAGCGGTGATCCGGGCTGCCATCACCTTGAAGCTAGCGAACTTCGAGGACAGCGGTGCCGTGGTGGCCGCCATCACCACCTCGATTCCGGAGGCGCCGAATACCGAGAGGAATTGGGACTACCGCTTCTGCTGGCTACGCGACTCCTACTTTGTCGTCCACGCGCTCAACCGGCTCGGCGTGACGCGCTCGATGGAGGGTTACTTGCGCTTCATCGTCGATGTCGCAGATGTCACGGACGTCGAGGACCTCCAACCCGTCTTCGGCATCACCCAGGAGACGAACCTGACGGAGACGGTCGCCGAAGCGCTGCCCGGCTATCGTGGGATGAGTCCGGTCCGCATCGGGAACGACGCCTATACGCAAATCCAGAACGACGGCTATGGGCACGTGGTCCTGGCCGCCACCCAGAGCTTCTTCGATC
>JANQIA010000107.1 GCA_028282405.1 Rhodovibrionaceae bacterium | reverse complement strand
CACTGGGCCTTCTTTAGCGGCCGCCACCCGGCGGTCCGCCGCCGAACCTGCCGAGCCGTTGCCGCTCTTCGGCACGCTCCTCTTCCAAGCATGCGCGGTACTCCGGGGTTCCCGTCTCGAGACCGCGTGCCTGGCAGGTTTCGGCAATAGAGGCTCCGCAGGCAGCCAGCAAAAGCGGGGCTGCCATAAGACCTAGGAAAATGCCTGGTTTGACGGAGTATGCCATCTGTTCCTTTGGCGCTCTCGGATGCCTGATGGCGCACGGCACCAGCGCAATGCGGCGAAAAGCGCTCGATAACAAGGCAGTCACCTCGGGCGAGTGGGCTGCTTGTGGCGCCGCTGGGCGATAGCCATAGTGGGCGGCAGAGGAGCTTAACCGCGAAGGCAATATGACCGCAGAGCCCCGAGTAGCAGGACCGGCGCATGCCCCTGCGCCGCAGCGCAGGCCGGAAGCAGGCGACCGCATACCCGACTTCGTGCTGCCCACCGAGCCAAAGGTGGCGCGCAGTTTCCGCGACTGCTTCACCGGGCCGCCTGCCGTGCTGCTGCTGGCGGACCCGGCCGCGCGGCCGCGAGTGGCGGCGACTCTCGAGGCCCTGAGCCAGGCGGCGGCTGAGACGCTGTCCCATCCGCCGACCCTGTTGGTGATCGAGCGTGGCCCCGTTCAGGAGGCACCGGCGCAGGGGCCGGATCGGGTTTGGTTCTTCGACCCGGAGGGCCAGGTCAGTGCGGCACTGCGGGGACCCGACGCAGAGGCGGTGATCGCCCTGGACCGTGAGCAGCGGGTTATCGAACGGCGAGAGGGACTGGACGACTGTGCGGCCTGGGCCGTCGATCTGCTCCAGCGCCAAGTGCTTGATCTCTCCGATCAGCGAACCGGCTTCCATGCGCCGGTATTGACCGTGCGCGGCGTGCTGGAGCCCGAGCTCTGCCGGCGCCTGATCGCCGATTGGGCGGACGACCACCGCGAAGGCGGGGTGCGGCAAGCCAAGGAGGGTGCCGGCGCCATCCTCGATACCGCCGAGGCCGGCATCGACCACGGCGTCAAGAAACGGCTCGACCACTATCCCGGTCCCGAGATGACGCAGCTCTTGGGGCAGCGGGTGCAGGACCGCATCGGTCCCGAGCTCTGGCGCGCCTTCCACTATCGCACGCCCTACCTGGAGCGTTTCATCGTCGGCTGCTACCAGGCGGGCCGCGGCGACTATTTCCGGCCCCACCGGGACAACACCACGCCCGGTACGCGGCACAGGGCCTTCGCGCTCACCATCAACCTCAACGATGACTATGAGGGCGGTGGTCTGCGCTTTCCCGAGTACGGCGGTGCGCTCTATGTGACGCCGCCGGGCGGAGCGGTCGTGTTCTCCTGCAGCTTGCTGCACGAGGCAGCACCCGTCACCCAAGGCACGCGCTACGTCGCGCTTTCCTTTCTCGTCGACCCGCAGGCTGCCGAGGAGAGGCGGCAAAGGTCCGCCCCCGTCAGGCCGTAGACCCGCAACCCCCGGCGGCCTGAGGTCACGCGTCGGCCGTCGCGGCCTCCAGACGAGTCAACAGGCTTCTTTTGTTGGCCGCGATGTCCGCGATGGTGACACCATCCAGCACCGCGATGAAGGCGGCCATGGCCTCGCCGATGGCGCGCGACAGACGGCAGACGCCGATAAGCGGGCAGCTGTTGGTCTCCGGATTGAAGCACTCGACCAACTCGAACGGGCCTTCCGTGACCCGCAGCACCTCGCCGACCGTGATCTCCTCCGGCCGACGGGCGAGGCGAAAGCCGCCGCCGCGGCCGCGCACCGTTTCCAGAAAGCCGGCCTGGCCCATCTCGTAAACCACCTTGACGATGTGCGCCCGGCTTATGCCGTGGGCCGCGGCCACCTCGTCGACGCGACAGAGCGCTGGACTGCGCAGCGCCGCGAACTGCAGCGAACGCAGCGCATAGTTGGAGTAGTGTGTCAGCTTCATAAACCGGTCGTCTTCAAGCCTGCGACAAAAAGTAATATCGACGATAGTGCTTTTCGAGACGATATCCAGAAAAGATTTATTGTTGATATAAGTTAAACAGATCGAGCTAAGACCGATGGCATCACCGCCGTCAACCTGGCGGTCGACTATAGGCTGCGGCTGGTCATCGGTGTCGAAGAAGGAGTGAAGATCATGCGCAAGTTGGCTTTGGTTGCGGCAACGATCACGGCGCTCTCTGTCACCCCGTTGATGAGTTCCGCGCAGGAGCCGGAGCTGCCTGGCCCGCTGGTCTCGGTCGACTGGCTGGAGTTCAACCAAGAGGACGTCGTGCTGCTCGACGTGCGCAAGAAGACGGAGCTCTACGGCAAAGAAGGGCACATCCCGGGCGCCATCTTGGTCGATTGGAAAAAGGTGCGCGCCGACCTCAGCGAAGGCGGTGTGGTCTACGAGAGGATGCTGCTGGACGAGCCGCGTTTCGAGCAGCTCATGCAGGCTCACGGCGTCGACAACGACAGCACGGTGATCATCGCTCACGGTGGCAAGGACGCTCTGCAGTTCTCCTTCGGCGCGCGGCTCTACTGGCAGCTCAAGTACTACGGTCATGACCGCGTGGCCGTTCTCGATGGCGGCACTGCGCAGTGGAAGGCGAGCGGCCGGGAGCTGTCCCAGGAGCCGACCGCGGCGCCCACCGGGACATTCAAGGTAACGGACAGGCGCGACGAGCTCTTGGCCACGACCGAGGAGGTCGAGGCGGCGCTTGCCGAGCAGTCTGCGCAGCTGGTCGACAGCCGGCCGCTCGCCTTTTATCTCGGCCTCGAGCAGCGCAGCTATGTCTATGCGCCCGGCCACATTCCAGGCGCGAAGCACATGCCGTTCAGCCTGCTGACACCCGGCAAGGGGCCGGGCTTGCTGCGCGCGTCAGAAGACCTGCGGCAAGCTGCCCTGGCGTTGGGGGTCGATCCGGTCGAGCCCGCGATCACTTATTGCAACAGTGGCCACGTGGCCTCCGGTGTCTGGTTCCTCCTGGCCGAGGTGCTCGGCAACGAGAACGCGCAGCTCTACGACGGCTCGCTGCATGCTTGGACCAAGGACGCGGCGCGCCCGATGGTCACCCTGCAGGTCGACTGACCGCGCGCCCACCGACAGCAATCTCGAATCAGGAGACGAAAGACATGAGACGCTATTCCCTTCGCGCTGCCTTCGCCGGCTTGGCGGCGGCGCTTGCCTTGACCTTCGTAACGCCGGCCGTGGTGAATGCCGCGCAGCAAAACCTGTTTGTCGTCATCACGTCCGCCGAGCCCGAGGTCCAGGGCATGGCCATGGTCCTCTCCCGCCAGTCCTTGAATGCGGGAGCCGAAGTGCGGGTCCTGCTCTGCGGGCCGGGCGGGGACATGGCCCTGGTCGACTCTCCTCAGCAGGTGCTCAAGCCGCGCAACGTCACGCCGCAGGAGATGATGATCGGTCTCGTGGCGCAGGGCGTAACCGTCCAGGTTTGCGCGCTCTACCTGCCCAACCGCGACAAGGCTCCGAGCGATCTGGTGAACGGCGTCGGCGTTGCCAAGCCGCCAGCTATCGCCGAGGCCATGCTGGCGCCCAACACCCGCCTCTTCACCTTCTAGCGGGCAGGAGTGCCGCCGTCCGCCGAGCCCATTCTTCTTACAGAGAAATGATGGGACGCAGTTTCGCTATGTGGTATGATCATCATACCGAAAGACGCGGCCTTTCCCATGGCCGGCGGGCGGGACGCTGTCAGGCCATCACCGGGCCGCGCGTTTGCAGGACGCAGAGCGCGAGGACGGCACATGGCGACCATACGAAATCCAGTCGAGTGGGTTGCGGACCAGGTCAAGCAGGCCGAACGGCACGCCGAGGCCGTCGGGCAATCCCTGCGCGGCAGCGATGAACGAGGCAGGGAAAGCCTGCCTGCGGTTCGCAAGATCTCCGTCGATGACCTGAAGGACGCTCTGGCACGTGGGTTGGCCGACTTTGCCGCCTGCCGCAGCGACGTGATCTTCATCTGCATTGTCTTTCCCATCGGCGGTCTTGTGCTGTCGCGCGTCGCCCTGGATTTCAACATGCTGCCGTTGCTCTTTCCCGTGATCTCCGGCTTCGCGCTGGTCGGGCCTGCGGCCGCGGTCGGTCTCTACGAGATGAGCCGTCGGCGCGAGCAGGGCCTCAAGGCCGGCTGGGCCGATGCCTTTGGCGCCTTACGCTCACCGTCTTTCGGTGCGGTGTTCACCTTGGCCCTGGTGCTGATGGTAATCTTCTTCGTCTGGCTGGCCGTCGCTCAGCTGATCTACAGCCTCACCTTGGGGCCGGAGCCGCCGACCTCCTTCAGCGGCTTCCTGAGCGAGGTCTTCACCACGGCAAAGGGCTGGACCATGGCGCTGGTGGGGATCGCCGTCGGTGCCGTCTTCGCCACGGCGGCGCTGGCAATCAGCGTGATCTCCTTCCCGCTGCTGCTTGACCGGGACGTGGGCCTTGTCGGAGCCGTGACCACCTCCCTGCGTGCCGTCGCCGCAAACCCTCTGCCCATGGCGCTGTGGGGCCTGATCGTCGCCGGCGGCCTGGTGGTCGGCTCGCTGCCGGTCTTCCTCGGCTTGATTGTCGTCATGCCGGTGCTGGGGCATGCCACCTGGCATCTTTACCGCAAGACGGTCGAAGCCTGAGTCGCGTTACCGCCCGGCGGTTTCGCCGGTCTCGGCGAAATAGGCGCTCGGCGGCACGCCCAGCGCTTTCTTGAACATGGTGGTGAAGCTGCTCGGCGTGCGGTAGCCGAGCGCCAGCGCCACGCTGGTTACCGCTTCTCCGGCGGCCAGGCGCTGCAAGGCTGCCGTCAGGCGAAGCTGCTGACGCCAGGCGGTGAACGACAGGCCGGTGTCCGCCTGAAAGCGGCGGGCCAGGGTCCGCTCGCTGATGTGGACGAAAGCGGCCCAGTCAACCAGCGGGCGCTCGTCGGCCGGATTTTCGTGCAGCGCCGTCATGATGCGCCGTACCCGTGCATCACGTCCCTCCGGCAGGCGCAGCGGCGTGATGGGGAGGGTGACGAGCTGGTCGAGCAGGACCCGCATCAGCCGTGCCTCGGAGCTTTCGGCTGCGTAATCCCACGGAATGCCTGCTGCTTTGCGGATCAGCTCGCGGGTCAGGGGGTCGACCTGCACCACCGTGCAGCGCGCCGGCAGTGCCGTGCAGAGCTGTGGTGCGATGAAGAGCCCGCGGAAGGCGATTTCGCCGTGATAGACGGCCGCGTGCGGCATCTCCGGCGGCACCCAGACCGCACGATGCGGCGGCACCACGAAATGCGCATCCTCCGCCTCGACGGTGACCGAGCCCCGTTCCGGATAGATGAGCTGACCCCGCCGGTGGCTGTGCCGCTCCACCCGGCGCGGGGCGGGATGATCCCACTCGATGCCGACGATGGCATTGGCGGCCTCGTCGGCTGGGTCTCGTGTCAGGTCGTACATGACCGATCTTCCGAACTGTTTGACCGATACGCGAAAGATAGTGCGTCGCCCGCCGCCTACGTTGAAAGCCATCGCTTTGGCAGATCTGAGGCAAGACGGAGCGTCGTCTGGCCCAGCAACCGCAAGCCGGGAGATGGCAATGACGGCATTCAGAGTAAACGGGGAAGCGGTCGTGAGCAGGGCCGCGCCGGATACGGCGCTGCTTTGGGTGCTGCGCGAGCACCTCGCCTTGACCGGCACCAAGTTCGGCTGCGGTGCGGGCATGTGCGGCGCCTGTACCGTGCACGTCGACGGAGAGCCGGTCTATTCCTGCCTCACGGCCCTGTCCGACGTTGCGGGTATGGAGGTCACGACCATCGAAGGTCTGTCGCCGGACGGAAGCCATCCCCTGCAGCGGGCTTGGGTCGCGGAGCAGGTTCCGCAGTGCGGCTACTGCCAATCCGGTCAGATCATGCGCGCAGCAGCTCTGCTGAAGGAAAACCCCAACCCGAGCCGTGCGGAGATCCGCGACACCATGAGCGCGAATCTCTGCCGTTGCGGCACCTACAACCGCATTTTCCGCGCCGTCGAGCGTGCCGCGGAGGAGGCCTAGCATGGCATCGTCGATGAAAGCCAAAGCGCCGACTCCTGCGCTGTCCCGCCGTGCCGTACTGGCGGGTGCGGCCGGTTTGACCTTCGCCATCGGGACGGGCGGCATCGCCGAGGTTGCCCGGGCCACGGCGAGCCCTGGTCGAGGCGCTTTGAATCCCAGCGCGTGGCTCAGCATCGCGTCTGACGGCACGATCGCCATCGTCTTTCCCTCGACCGAGATGGGACAGGGCAGTTCCACGGCCCTGCCGCTTATCCTGGCGGAAGAGCTCGACGCCGATTGGGACGATGTGCGGGTTGAGCAGCTCAACCGCGACGACCGCAGCTTCGGCAATCCGATCTTCGGCAACGTCCTCTACACGGCGGGGAGCACCGGCGTGTATGGCTATTTCGACAGCCTGCGTAAGGCGGGCGCCCAGGCGCGGCGCATGTTGATGCACATCGCCGCCGACCATTGGGCCGTTCCGCTTGCCAGCCTGACCACCGAGCCGAGCGCCGTGGTGCACGCGGAGAGCGGCCGCCGGCTCAGCTACGGCGAGATTGCTGCGCTGCCTTATGCCGACCTCGCGGTCCCGGAGGTTGCCGAAGAGGACCTCAAGCCCCGCAGCGAATACCGCTTGATTGGCCAAAGCGTGCCGCGCCTCGACATCCCGGCGAAGAGCACCGGCAGCGAGACCTATGTGATCGATGTGCGTCTGCATGGCATGCTCTATGCCGCGGTGCTGCGCGCGCCGGTCGAGGATGAGACACCGACGAGCCTTGATGACGGCGAAGCGCGCGCGGTTGACGGCGTTGTCGACATCGTAACCTTGCCGGACGGCATTGCCGTCGTGGCCGAGACACTGGAGGCCGCCTTCGCCGGCCGGGATCTCTTGACGGTGGAGTGGAGCGAGGCCGCCCCTGCGCGCCGTTTCGACAGCGCCGCCGACCTTGCCGCTTATGCGAAGGCGGCCGGGAACCAGGGCCACCAGGCGACCAAGTGGCGGTCGTCCGGCGACGCAGCGACGGCGATCGGCCAAGCCGAGAGGGTCCTGGAGGCCGAGTACCTCTCCGACTATGCCTATCACGCCCAGCTCGAACCCATGGCTGCGGTGGCAGCCGTCGACCCCGACGGCAAGGGCGCCGAGGTCTGGGCCGGCACGCAGACACAAAGCTGGACCATGCGCACCATCACCGAGGTGCTGGGCACCACACCGGACCGGGTGCGCCTCAACATGATGACCATGGGCGGCAGCTTCGGCCGCCGCACGGCGCTAAGACAGGAGTACGTGCGCGATGCCCTCCTGACCTCCAAGGCGCTTGGGAAGCCCGTGAAGGTGGTCTGGACTCGAGAAGACGACATCAAGCAGGGCTGGTTCCGGCCGGCCGCGGCGCAACGGATGCGCGCGGGCCTGACGGCCGAAGGCCGGCTCACCGGTTGGCACCACCGGGTGGCGACCCCGTCGGTCATCGCCTATTTCAACCCGCTGCGCTGGGAGCAGGTCGACCCGAGCGACATCATCTCCATGCGCGGGTCGGAAAGCGGCTTCTACAAGCTCGAGCATATGCTGGCCGAGCACGTCATCACCGACCGCGGCGCGCGCGTCGCGCCCTGGCGTGCCATTGGCGCGAGCTACACCAGCTTCGCCGCCGAGGCCTTTATGGACGAGTTGGCTGAGGCGGCCGGCAGCGACCCCTTGGACTTCCGCCTGAAGCTGCTCGAGCACAACCCGCGCGGACGGAAGCTGCTGGAGACGGTGGTTGAGATGGCCGATTGGACCAAGCGTTCGCCCAGCTCCGGCCTCGGTCTGTCCTTTGCCGGCTACGGCGCCTCGATGGCTGCAGGCATTGCCGAGGTCCAGCTCGACGAAAGCAGCGGTGAGATCTCCGTGTCGCGCTTTTGGGCGGCCGTGGATGCCGGCTTGATTGTCGCCCCGGACAACGCCTTGGCGCAGATTGAGGGCGGCATCATCTTCGGCCTGAGCAGCGCCTTGAAGGAGCGTATCACCATCGTCAACGGCGAGGTCGAGCAGAACAACTACTACGACTATGAGATCCTACGCGCCCACGAGGTGCCGGAGATCGCGTTGCACCTGCAGGACAGCGATGGACCGCCGACCGGCGTCGGCGAGGTCGGGACGCCCATGGTGGCGGCGGCCGTGGCCAATGGCTTCCACAGTCTGACAGGGCGTCGCCTGCGCCACCTTCCGTTCACCCGCGACCGGGTGCGTGCCGCGCTGACCTAAGCGCTGCTCCGACGGGACTGGAGCCAGGCAATCACGTCTTCGGCGCTGCGGTCGGGCGGGAAGACGGGATAGAAGACCTTGGCGATGCGCCCGTCTTCGGCGATGAGCGTCAAGCGTTTGAGCAGCCGCTGGCCGGCCGCCTCGAAGGTTGGGAGCTGGAGCGCTTCGGTGAAGCGCAGCGCTTCGTCGGAGAGGAGCGGAAAAGGCAGGTGCAGACGCTCGGCAGCTTCCTGTTGATAGGCGCTGTCCTGTGTCGAAAGCCCGAAAAGCTGCGCTACGCCAAGGTCCTGAAGCTCGGCGTAGTGATCGCGAAAAGCACAGGACTGCGGCGTGCAGCCTCGCGCCCCGGGGATCATGTCCCAGCCTTCGGGCAGCGGAACGTCGGGCCTGCCGGTCATGGGATAGATGTAGATCACCGTCGTGCCGGCCAGGGACAAAAGGTCGATGCTGTGGCCGTCCGTCGCCTGCAGGCTTAACGCGGGTAGGATGCCGCCGGGCAGATGATCGGCGGCCCCGTCATCCTCGGGGACCGGGAGCTGCGACCAGTCGACCTCGTTCAAGTTCGCCATGCCTGTTCCCCGCTCGTCTTCTCAATCGTAGCCGTAGAGCCACTTGGAGACGCCGTCCGAGGCGTTGATCACGGAGTGCAGCGCGCCCTTTGGGATGAAGACCTCGTCGCCCCGCTCCATGACGAAGCGCTCCTCGCCGACATGCATCTCCAGCCGGCCCTCGACCACCGTCACCAGCTCGTTGCAGTCGTGCACGAAGTCGAGCCACTGTTGTCCGGGCGGGTCGACGAAGAGGCCGCAGGAGTAACCGCGGCCGTGCCAATCGTCAGTGACGATCGCTCGGTCAACCGGGACGGCAAAGCGCCTGCGGGTCAGAAGCTCCGTCATGCCTTTTCGTCTGCCACCTAATCTCGCCGCTCGCCATGGTCGTCGAGGCTGGCTGGGGCCGCAAGCCCCGCCGCCGGATGCGTGGTCCTGTCCCGCTGCAGGGCGGGCCAGCCGGCGACGGTCTCGATGAAGCGCTCGCGCGCGGTGGATGGCTTGTCGGCCCGCCAGATCGCTTCGGTGGGCACGCGCTCATCGCAGTCGCTCAAGGGGCGAATGGCGACGCCACGGCGGATGTGGTTGTGGGCGCCTTCGACGTGGAGCGAAACGCCCATGTTGGCGGCGACCAATCCGAAGATGCCCTCGCTGTTGTAGGCCTCCTGCACGATGCGGGGCTCGAAGCCGGCCCCATGGCAGATACGCACCATATGGCTGAGGAAGTGCTGCCAGTGCGCCGCTTGACCGGTGACGAAAGGCTCTCCCGCGAGCTTCGCCAGCGGCACGGCGGGCAAGCGGGCGAGGGGATGCGCTTCGGGCAGGACGACGACCAACTGCTCATTCTGCACCACCAGGCGCTCCAACCCCGGCTCGGCGATGGGGCCGGTGACGAAGCCGACCTCGATCTCTCCGCGGCGCAGGGCGTCGAGCTGCGTGGCCGTCACCATATGCACCAGGTCGACGGAAACTTCCGGAAAGCGAGCGCGAAAGTCCTGCAGGACCGCCGGAAGCGCACCGTTGATGGCGAAGTCCGTATAGCCGATGCGCACGTGCCCGATCTCGCCATCGCGGGCGCGCACCGTATCTTCGATCAGGGCTTCGATCTCACCGGCCACGCGGCGGCAACCCTCCAGGAAGACCTGCCCGGCATCGGTCAGCTCGACCCGTCGGTTGCTGCGTTCCAGGAGGCGCGTGTCCAGGTCGTTTTCAAGTTCGCGGATTGCACGGCTGATGGCCGGTTGCGCAACGCGCAGACGTTCCGCGGCGCGCCTGAAATTCAGCTCCTCTGCCACGGCCGTGAAATAGCGCATGTAGCGCAGATCGCAGGTTCGATGCATGATCAATGATAACAATCAGGCATCAAATTGCACCCCTTTGATATTATCCTTCGCCCAGAAGCTGGTCTAGCCTCAAGTCCGGCGGGCAAGAGCTGCCGTCCAACCATCCCAAAATGACCAAAAAACGGGGGGGGATGGGAGAAGGCACCGGCTCTGCCTGGCTGATGTTCGTGTGTCCGGAGTGGGAGGTATCAATGAAGAGCTTTTCGTGGAAGAAGGCGCTGCTGGCGCCCTTGGCAGCCGTCGCGCTTACCGTGACGGCATCGGCCCAGGCTGATGACAAGGTGGTTATGAATCTTGGTTGGGCGACGCCGCTTGAGTCCGACTACGGCGTTCTGGCCCAGAAATTCAAGGAGCTGGCCGAAGAGTATTCGAACGGAACGGTCGAGGTGAAGCTGCGCTGCTGCTCGCAAATCGGCAACGAGGACGACGCCTTCAAGGCGCTGCAGCTCGGCACGGTGGACGGATACTTCATCACCCAGAACAACGTCTCGCCGCACTGGCCGCTGATGGACGTTTTCGTGCTGCCCTACATCTTCCAGGATCGGGAGCACTTGGCCAAAGTCGCTGCCGGCCCTGTGGGCGATGAGATCCGCCGCATGATCCAAGAGGATACGGGCGTGCATCTGCTCACCTTCGGTGCGCCGGCCTATCGCGATCTCTTCAACTCGAAGCGCGCGGTGAACGGCATGGGCGACCTGGAGGGGCTGAAGCTCCGGGTGCCGAACAACAAGGTGATGATCGAGACCTTCCGTGCCTTCGGTGCCGAGCCGGTGCCGTTGGCTTGGTCGGAGACGCCCACGGCCTTGCAGACGCGGACCATCGATGGCGGCGACAACGGCACCACGGTGATCAAGGACATGAAGTTCTACGAGTTCGCCGGGCACCTTGTCATTCTGGAGCACTTCACCAGCGTTTCGCCGGTCTTCGCCAGCGACCGCTTCATGAAGAAGCTGAGTGACGAGCAGAAGGCGGCGGTCATGCGCGCTGCTCAGGAAGCCGGCGAGTATCAGTCCGAGATCGTGGGCAAGCGCACCGACGAAGTGCGGAAGTGGCTCAGTAGCGAAGGCGGCATGGCCATGACCGAGCCGGACCGCGCAGCCTTCATCGAAGCGGCGCAACAGGTGCAGGCGCAGTTCGCTGCCGATGCGGAGCCGCGTTTCAAGGAAATCGTCACCAAGATTCAAGCCGCCGCTCAGTAGAGCGGTCCCTGCCGGGGCGCGGTCGGCCTATGATCGGCTGACCGCGCTCTTGCGGCACTCTTGGTGATCGCCCACCGCGTGGTTTCACCTGAGGACGGCCTGCGGATGCGCGGCCTTGGAAGGGGCGAGTCTTGCCGAACGCCTTGAGAAACATCGCGGGCTTCCTGGACCGGCATTTCGAGGAAGCCATCGCCAGCGCCTGCCTGACACTGGTCGCGGTCTGCGTCTTCCTTCAGGTCGTCCTGCGCTACGGCTTCGGGATGGCACTGACCTGGACCGAGGAGCTGTCAGGCTTCGCCATGGCCTGGGCCGTCTACATGGGGGCCGCGCTCGGGGTTCGGGAGCGTTTTCACATCCGCATTCTGATCGGCGTGGTGGCGTTGCCCAAGACGCTCGGTCTGCCAACCATTCTGATCGCTGATTTTCTCTGGCTCGCTTTCAACATCCTAATGATCCGCTTCGGCGTCGAGTATCTGACCTTGCTCTGGACCCAGACGGCCATCGCACCGGCGCTCGATATCGATCAGTTCTGGCCGCAGACGATCATCGTCATCGGCTACAGCCTCATGACCTTGCGACTGGCGCAGATCTACGTGCTGTGGTGGCGCAAGGGCGCGCGCGGCCTTCCGGGCATGCCGAAAGAATTCCAAGAAGCGGTCGGGGACGTCTGACCGTCATGAGCGATATCGGCATCGTCATCGTCGTCTTCGTCGTCCTGACGGTCATCGGCGTCCCACTCTTCGCCGCCGTCGGGCTCGCTACCATCGTGGCGCTGTTCCTGATCGACATCCCCTACACCCTGATGTCGCAGACGGCCTTCACCTCGCTGCAGCCTTTCCCGCTGTTGACCATTCCCCTGTTCGTCCTGGCTGGGCGGCTCATGGAGGTGGGCGGCATGGCGACCCGGCTGATCGACGTGGCGCGTAGCCTGGTCGGTGCCTATCGCGGCAGCCTGGGCCTGGTGACGGTTGTCGCCTGCCTGCTCTTTGCCGCCCTGTCCGGCTCTGGTCCTGCAACCACGGCCGCCATCGGCAGCGTCACCATTCCGGCCATGCGGCGCGAAGGCTATTCGGCGCGCTTCGCTGCGGCCGTCGCTGCCTCGGGCGGGGCGCTCGGTAGCGTCATCCCACCGAGCAACCTGTTGATCATCTACGGCCTGGTGTCCGAGACCTCGATCCCAAGACTATTCTTGGCCGGCTTCGTGCCGGGGATCTTCGTCGCCTTGGTGCTGCTGACCGTGGCCTACATCATCGCCAGCCGGAAGGGCTTCGGCGGCAGCGGCACGGTCTTCAATGCCCGGGCCTTCCGCACCGCGGTCTGGGAAGGCAAGTGGTCGCTCGGCGCGCCCCTGGTCATTCTCGGCGGCATCTACGGCGGGGCTTTCACGCCCACCGAGGCTGCCGGCGTCGCGGTCTTCTACGCGCTCTTCGTCGGGCTGTTCATCTATCGCGAGCTGACCCTCGTGAAGATTCTCGAGAGCCTGCGGTTCACCGCCCTGATCGGCGGCTTGCTCATCCTGCTGACTCCGACCCTCGCTTTCGGTCAGCTCTCCGCCTTCTTCGACGTGCCGGCCCAGGTCGAGACGACGATCACCGCCATCACCACCGACCCCATCGCCGTGATGCTGCTGATCGGCATCTTTTACATCATCATCGGCACCTTCATGGAGTCCTTGGCGCAGATCATCCTCTTCACCGCCGTCTTCCTGCCGCTGGTGACGAGCCTTGGCATCGACCCGGTGCTCTTCGGCGTCTTCACCGTCATGACCTGCGAGATCGGCTTCCTGACGCCGCCCCTCGGGGCCAATCTCAACGTGGCTGCGCGCATCACGGGCATATCCATCGAAGAGGTTTCGATCGGGGCCGTGCCCTTCATCTTCGCCTACATCGTTGGCTTGCTGTTCATGATCTTCGTGCCGGAGGCAACGCTGTTCCTGCCCAACCTGGTCTACGGCGAGAGCTTCTATTAGCTGCGCTAGCGAGAAGGAGTGAGACGCAGTGCTGGATTATGTGCTGGAGGGCGGGACGGTCTACGACGGCCGCGGCGGCGCACCGGTCACGGCAGACGTGGGAATTGCTAGCGGCTTGGTGCGAAAGATCGGGGATCTGAGCGAGGCTTCGGCCGCGCAGCGCATAAACGTCGCCGACCTTGCCGTTTCTCCGGGCTTCATCGATCTGCACACGCACTCGGACTTCACCCTGCTGGTCGATGGCCGGGCGCAGAGCCAAGTGCACCAAGGGGTCACGACGGAGGTGGTGGGGCAGTGCGGCTTCAGCTGCGCGCCGGTCACCTGCGACAAGGATATCCAGGCGTCCGGTGTCGGCTACCTATCCGGCTGCGTGCATCTCGGTTGGCGCAGCTTCGGTGAGTATCTCGCACGCTTGGACGCCACGCCGCTCGGCGTCAACGTCGCCGCCTTCGTAGGACAGGGGGCGATCCACCGGGCGGTCTTGGGCGATGCCCTGCGACCGCCGCAACCGGAAGAGCTGGAGAGCATGCAGCGCCTCGTCGAGCAGGCTTTCGATCAGGGCGCACTCGGTATGTCCACCGGCCTGGAGTACTGGCCGGGCAGTCTCTCCTCGGTCGAGCAGATCGTTCCGCTCTGTCAGGTGGCCGCGCGGGAGGGCGGGCTCTACGCCACCCACGTGCGGAATCGCGACCTCTACTACGACCTCGGTTTCGCCGAGGCGATCTCCACCGCGCGCAGTGCCGGCGCGCGTCTTCAGATCTCACATATTCAGCCGAAGTTCGGCGCGCCCGCCTATGCCATGACGCATACGCTGGAGATGATCGAGGCGGCCCAACGCCAGGGCGTCGACATCGCCTTCGACGTTATTCCGCACGATTGGTCGCACACCCGCGTCTCGGCCATTCTGCCCCAGTGGGCGCAGGAAGGCGGCGCACCCAAGTTGCTCCAGCGCTTGGCCGATCCGGCATTGCGCACCGCCCTCAAGAACAATCCCAATCCGATGTGGCGGCTGGTCTCGGCCGGGCGCTGGGAGGAGATTGTGCTGCTGCGCTCTGATGCCAACCCGCATCTGGTGGGCGCCAGCTTCGCGGAGATCGGCCGCGACCGGCACGGCGACCCCTATGACGCGCTGCTGGACTTGCTGTTGGAAGAGGGTGAAGGCCTGCACAACCTGCTCTGGACCTCGCGCAGCTTCTCGGATGCCGACATTCGCATGTGCCTGGAGCAGCCGGGCTGTGCCGTGATCTCAGATACTCTAGCGTTGGCGCCCGATGGGGCATTGGCCGAGCAGATCGGCTCGCTCAGCGGCTATGGCTGGACCGCCCGCTTTCTGGGTGTCTACGTGCGCGACGAGAGCTTGCTCTCGCTTGCCGAGGCCATCCGCAAGCTGACGTCTTTACCGGCCGAACGCATCGGCCTGAAAGACAGAGGTGTGCTTCAGCCCGGCTTCAAGGCCGACATTGCCGTCTTCGATCCGGCTGCCATCACCAGCCATTGCACGGTGCGGGAGCCGCGTCGCTACCCCGACGGTATCGCCCACGTGTTCGTCAACGGAGAGGCCGTGATTCGGGACGGCGTTCGTTGCCCGGCGAACCCGGGGCGCGTGCTGCGCCATGGGAAGGGCTAGGCTGAGAGCAGCTATGCGTTGGGAAGAGCGCGCTCAGGCTTGAAGTGGGCTTCGGGCTCATGCCACCACTGGCATCATGAGCCTGCGCTACAGCATTCCCACTCTCGAAACCGACCGGCTGCGGCTGCGGCATTGGGACGTGAAGGACTTCGAGGCCTACGCCGCACTCCGCACCGATGCCGAACTGCAGCGCTATGTCGACGGGCCGGTGAGCAAGGAAAAGGCCTGGGAGGATTTCTGCGCTGAGCCGGGACAGTGGGCCTTGCGTGGCTTCGGCGTCTTTCTCGTAGCGGAGAAGGAGAGCGACGCGGCCGCTGGTTTTGCCGGTCTTTGGTATCCGCCGGACCTTGCCGAGCCGGAGCTCTGCTGGTCGCTCTTCCCGGGGCATATGGGCAAGGGTTATGCCACCGAAGCGGCGGAGGAAGCGAAGCGCTGGGCTAGCGAAGAGCTTGGATTGCCGCCGCTGATGAGCTTCGTGCACCCGGAAAACCTGGCCTCGCAGAAAGTTGCCGAGCGCCTTGGGGCCAAATTCGTCGAGACCACGACGCTGCGCGGCACCCCACAGCTTTTCTATCGCCATAGCTAGCCTTGGATTCGGCTGCTGCGCCATCAGAAAGGCTGAGCTTGGAGCGGCCATGCGCTGCGCGGAGCGCGCTCAGGCTTGAAGCGGGGCTGGGCCCCATGCCACCACTGGCGTCATGAGCCCGAGCTATAGCATTCCCACCCTCGAAACAGAGCGTCTGCGTCTCCGCCATTGGGACGTGAAGGACTTCGATGCCTACGCCACGCTGCGCACCAATGCCGAGCTGCAGCGCTATGTCGGCGGGCCGGTGAGCAAGGAAAAGGCCTGGGAGGACTTCTGCGCGACCTCGGGGCAGTGGGCGCTGCGCGGCTTCGGGATTTTTCTGGTCGCCGAGAAGGCCAGCGACGCGGCTGCCGGCTTTGCCGGCCTTTGGCATCCGCCGGATATCGCCGAGCCCGAGCTCTGCTGGTCGCTCTTTCCGGGCCATACAGGCAAGGGTTATGCCACCGAAGCGGCGGCAGAAGCGAGGCGCTGGGCCAATAAGGAACAGGGCCTGCCGCCGCTGATGAGCTTCGTGCACCCGGAAAACCTGGCTTCTCAGAAGGTTGCCGAGCGCCTTGGCGCATCCCTCGTCGAGCAAACGACGCTGCGCGGGCAACCGCGGCTGTTCTACCGCCACAGGCTTGCTTAGGCTGCTCGGTTTGATTGACAAAGCCGGGTTGGCTCGGCTTGATTCAACCGAATGAAGCTGCCCATTCCAAAAAAGGGCATCGCCACGAAACAGGGAACAGCACGACCATGAAATCGCTTCGCAAAGCTCCTCTTTCTCGCCGTAAATTCCTTGCCACCAGCGGCGCAGCTGCCGTCGGCATCAGCATCTCCGGCAAGTTCGCCATGGCGGCGGAAGATGCCAAAGTGAATTTCTACAACTGGGACACCTACATCGGCGAGACCACGCTGGAGGATTTCACCGAGGCGACTGGCGTCGAGGTGCAGTACGACCTCTTCGCCGACAATGACGAGCTCTTTGCCAAGCTGAAGACCGGCAACCCGGGCTATGACCTGATCGTGCCGACCAACGACTACGTCGAGCGCATGATCCAGTCGAACATGCTGGAGCCGCTCGACCATTCCAAGATTCCAAACATCGCCAATATCGACCCGGTGTTCATGGACCCGGCCTTCGACCCGGGGCGCAAGTACAGCCTGTCCTACATGTGGGGCACCATCGGCATCGGCTATCGCAAATCGGCCGTGGACAGCGTGCCGGATAGCTGGAAGTGGCTCTACGACTCCGACAAGTACGCCGGGCGCATCGCCTTGCTGGGCGACGGCGGCACGGTCCTCCAGATCGCGATGAAGTATCTGGGTCACTCGCTGAACACCACCGACCCGGCCATCATCCAGCAGGCCGAGGAGATGCTGATCAAGCAGAAGCCCTACATCAAAGCCTTTGCGCCGGATAACGGTCAGGATCTGCTGCTGGCTGGTGAGGTCGATCTCGCCATGGAATGGAACGGCGACATCCTGCAGGCGATGGAGGAGGATGACGACATCGGCTACGTGGTCCCGAAGGAAGGCGGCCTCTTGTGGGAAGACACGCTTTGCATCCCCACCGGTGCGCCGCACCCCGAGAACGCCCACAAGCTGATTAACTTCATCCTCGACCCTGCGATCGGCGCCGACATCGCCGACTTCATCTACTACGCCACGCCGAACAAGGCGGCCAAGGCATTGATGAGCAAGGAGTATACCGAGAATCCGGCCATCTTCCCGCCCGAGGACGTGATCGCCCGGTGCGAGACGGCGATCTATCCCGGCCAGAAGGTAACGCGTTTGCTGGATGAGGCCTGGACCCGGGTGAAGGCCGCGTAAGCATGGAGCGCATCCGAACGCTCGAGTCTGACCTGCGCTAGCAGGGGGCGGGGCCTTGGAGAGCTGGCGGCGCAACCCGCTGGTCTTTGCCGCGATATCGCTGCCGCCGGCTTTCTGGCTGGTGCTGTTCTTCCTGGTGCCGCTCGGCATCGTCTGGCTGTACAGCTTTGGCGAGAACATCGATCTCGT
>JANQIA010000354.1 GCA_028282405.1 Rhodovibrionaceae bacterium | reverse complement strand
CGAAGAGCATGAGGGTGAGACTTGCCCTTGGCCCGCAGCGCGGCGTATCGAGCCTTGAAGGTTGGGTCCCTCTGGGCGGCGACGCGGGCCCAATGGAAGAGGGCGTTGCGCAGCGACTTGTTACAGGCGCGGCGCATGAGCACTGACCGCCGGCGGCCGCTTTGTCTGGTAACAGGTGCAACACCTGTCATCAGACGTAAGGTGTGGTAATTACGCTCAGACAGCGGCTTGTGTGCCGACGCGAGCAGAGTGGCGAGGTTGATTCTGCCGATTCCTGGCAGGGAGTTGAGAATCGCCACGTCGCTCTGCTCGTCATCTTGCCCCGGCTCGCGGTCCTCGCTGGTGGCGGTTGCGGCGGCAAGCTTTGCTACGAGAGCGTCGATTTGCTTCAGGCACTCCTTGTACTGACGATTCACGACCAGCAGGCGTTCAGCCAATGATCGTATGTGAACGACCGCAGCTTCGGTGGTCCCCGCAGCGACGCTTAGGGCGGGTTGGCGCAAGATCGTGCGAACTTGGTCGGGTTCCCAGCGGCGGATCCGATTGGCCCGCAGTACACGCTCGACACTGCTGCGACGCAGCCGCTTGGCCTTTTTCGGTGTCGGAGCCAACGCCCACAGCTCCAGAAACCAGGTGGCGTGGATCTCACTGGTCAGCTCGAGCGCCTGCGGATAGTAGCGCAGGAGCTGTTCGCGAATGCGGTTTCCCTGTCTGAGCTGTTCGCTTTTCAGTTCTTCGGCTAGGCGTGAGTAGCCACGCAACTCGACAATGGTTGGGTCGTCGACCGTGATCTCGCGAAAACACGCGAGGTCGGTGCGCAGGGCGCTGGCCAGCACCAATGCGTCGCGCCGATCGTCTTTTGCTCCGGCCGGAGAGAATCGGTCGCGAAACCGATCAGCCTGCTTCGGGTTGATCGAAAAGACCCGGAATCCGAGCTCCAATAGCGTTTCCACCACAGCCCCATCCGGCCGCTCGATGGCGACGCAAATCTCGCCCGCCGGCGCTGCGGTTTTCTCAATCAGCCAGTGTCCCAATCCTGCCAGGCCTTCGGCACTGTGCTCAAACGTGCGTTGCGCCTGCACCTGGTTGCTGTTCGCCTCGGCCAACAGACACACCTGGTGACCGCTGGAAGTACTCCAGTCTATTCCTACGTATCGCATTCCTTCCGTATCCTCCCTCCTTCTGTCAGACCCATCGCGACGCTTTGTCCTGCCCTGTACCGGCGCTCTATCTGGCGCTGACTTCCCACTGGACTTCCGTCGCGACCACTCCACCGGGGCACAGCTCCATGCCGGGCGTTCTCAGCTGGACGCTTGGGCTTGGGGGGTTGCTCCCGATGAAGTGGCCTGACCTCTTGACCCTTCTTCTGCGAACCCCTCTCCCTCGGTGCAAACTGCCGGCGGAATGGAACCCTACGCCGGTCGCCCTCCGGGCTCCCTCCGCATCCTTCCATTCCGCCCCTCCCGAGGTACAGGGCTGGGGCAAGGGGGTGCGCATTGTGTCGGCGGGCGCGATCGAGCATCTTGGTGGTTTCGCACCTTCAACGTAGACAGAGGAGTGTTCACCTATGCTCGGATATGTGACGATCGGCACCAATGACATGGCGCGGGCGACCGCGTTCTACGATGCCTTGTTGGCGGAGATCGGGGCCAAGCAGTTGATGGATCTCGACCGGATCAAGTTCTACGGAACCGGCGAGGGGACGATGCTGGCGGTCTGTATTCCGCACAACGAGAAGGAGCAGACCCCCGGAAACGGCAACATGATCGCCATCCCGGGTGGCTCGCGTGAGGGAGTCGACAAGCTGTACGCCAAGGCGCGTGAGCTCGGCGCGACCGATGAAGGGGAGCCGGGCGAACGGATGCCGGTCTTCTACGGGGCCTACGTGCGCGACCTCGACGGCAACAAGATCTGCTTTTTCGACATGAAGCTGAGCTGAGTTGCTCCGCACGATCTCGCAGACGGCCGCCCTTGGAAGGGCGGTTGTCTGCGAGGATTGCGGATTGGTTGGTCGCTAGTCGCTCAAGTCGGCCAATAGGATCGGTCGGACGACCGCGGTCCATTCGCGGTAGCCGCCGGCGTTCATGTGTAGGTCGTCGCCGAGGAAGAGCTCGCCGCGAATCGCGCCGCTGTCGTCGAAGAGGGG
>JANQIA010000065.1 GCA_028282405.1 Rhodovibrionaceae bacterium | reverse complement strand
CTCTATCAGCTGCAGTCCGAGGGGCGCCTGCCCTTCCCCGCCATCAACGTCAACGACTCGGTGACCAAGTCGAAGTTCGACAACAAGTACGGCTGCCGCGAATCCCTGGTCGACGCCATCCGCCGCGCCACCGACGTGATGATGGCCGGCAAGGTGGCCATGGTCGCCGGCTATGGCGATGTCGGCAAAGGCTCGGCCGACTCTCTGCGCAATGCCGGCGCCCGCGTGCTGGTCAGCGAGGTCGACCCGATCTGCGCCCTGCAGGCGGCGATGGAAGGCTACGAGGTGGTGACCATGGAGGATGCCGCGCCGCGCGCCGACATCTTCGTCACCGCCACGGGCAACAAGGACATCGTCACCATCGACCACATGCGCGACATGAAGGACGGGGCGATCGTCTGCAACATCGGCCACTTCGACAACGAGATTCAGGTCGCCGCCCTCAAGAACCTCAAGTGGGACAACATCAAGCCCCAGGTCGACGAGATCGAGTTCCCCGACGGCAAGAAGATCGTGCTCTTGGCCGAAGGCCGCCTGGTCAACCTGGGCTGCGCCACCGGCCACCCGAGCTTCGTCATGAGCGCTTCCTTCACCAACCAGGTGATCGCGCAGATGGAGCTCTGGGCCAACGGGGCCAACTACGGCAAGGAAGTCTACATCCTGCCCAAGCACCTGGACGAGAAGGTCGCCCGCCTGCATCTCGAGAAGATCGGCGTCAAGCTCAGCGCGCTGTCCCGCGAGCAGGCGGCCTACATCGGGGTCGAGGAGAATGGGCCGTTCAAGCCGGAGCACTACCGCTACTAGGCCCGGCGCAATCAGCTCCGGCGCGATCGACGAGGATGTCATGCGCCGGGGCGCCGGCGGCCGCAGAGCCGCGCGATCTGGCCTGGATCGGACAGTTTACCCCTTCCGGCGATCTAAATTGTTCCAAGCCGCGACGCTTTAGGGTTAAATTAACCTTTGCCGGGCCAGGAGTTAACTATTCCGGAATCCGGCTTGCGATTTGGCTGCGGTGAATAGTCTGCTCATAGGCCTAACGGCTGCGTCGATCCTCCTGTCGGGGGCGGCCATCATCTATGCCTTGAGCCAGCGCCGGGCCCGCGACGACGCCGAGGCCGCGCTGAGCGACGCGGAGCAGGCCGGCGAGGAGAGCGCCGCGGCCCTGGAGGCGGCGCAAGCGGCCCAAGGCAAGCTGGAAAGCGAGCGCGACCGCCTCTCCACATCCCTCAGCGAAGCCGAGGACAAGGCGCAGCGCTACCGCGCCGCCATCGACCGGCTGCCCCTCCCTATCTGGGTGCGCGACGAGACCCTCAGCCTGGCCGACTTCAACAGCGCCCATCTGGCTGCCGTCGGCATGAGCGCCGAGGACGCCCGCACGCAGCAGGCCGAGCTGCCCGAGGGCAGCGGCCGCCTGAAGCTCAAGAACCTCGCCGCCCGGGCGCACCAGGAAGGCGCCGTGCAGAGCCTGCGCGTCCATGCCGTCACCAACGGCGAGCGGCGCCTCTTCGAAATCAGCGAATGCCCCTTGCCGGGCGGCGGCCAGCTCGGCATCGCCCGCGACCTCACGGAGCTGGAGGAGCGCAGCGCCGAGCTGAAGCGCCACGTCGACGCGCACCGCGAGGTGCTGGAGAACCTGGACGTGGCCATCGCCATGACCGACCCGGAGCTGCGGCTGGTCTTCGCCAACGCCGCCTATATGCGGCTGTGGGACATCGACGAGGGCTTTCTCGCCACCCAGCCCATGCTGACCGAGGTCTGGGACTATCTCAGGGAGCGCCGGCGCCTGCCCGAGCAGGCCGACTTCGCCGAATACCGGCGCCAGAACCTGCGCAACATCCAGAACCTGATCGAGCCCAAGGAGGAGCTGCTGCACCTCCCCGACGGCTCCACCATCCGCACCACGACCACGCCTCACCCGCTCGGTGGCATGCTCTTCACCTTCGAGGACGTGACCGACTTGCTCTATCTCGAGCGCACCTACAACACCCTGGTGGCGGTGCAGAGCGAGACGCTCGACAAGCTCTACGAGGGCGTTGCCGTGTTCGGCGCCGACGGCCGGCTGAAGCTGCACAACCCGCCCTACCGCGAGATCTGGGGCTTCGGCCCGCAGGCGCTGGAGGGCGAGCCCCATGTGCGCCAGCTCATCGACGGCAACCAGGCGCTGCTCGGCGTTCCCGACGACCGCTGGGAGGACTACCGGACGCGCCTCGTCGCCGGGGCCAGCGAAGCCAAAGAAGGCCGTGGGCGCTTCGACCTGACCGACGGCCGCGCCATCGAATGGACCCAGGTGCCGCTGCCCGACGGCGCCAGCCTCTTCACCTATGTCGACATCAGCGACACCATCCAGGTCGAGCGCGCCCTGCGCGAGCGCAACGAGGCGCTGGAGACCGCGGACCGCCTGAAGTCGGAGTTCATCGCCAACATCTCCTACGAGCTGCGCACGCCGCTCAACGCCATCACCGGCTTCGCCGAGATCCTCGGCAACGAGTACTACGGGACTCTGAGCGATCGGCAGAAGGAATACGCAGACGCCATCGTCAAGTCCTCCGATCAGCTCATGGCGCTGATCAACGACATCCTCGACCTCGCCTCCATCGAAGCCGGCTACTTGCAGCTTGAGATGGAGTCGGTCGACGTGGCCGAGCTCATGGCCTCGACCCAGATGCTCGCCGCCGAGCGCGCGCGCAGCCGCCAACTGGCCCTGGCCATCGACTGCCCGAAGGACATCGGCTGCATCACCTGCGACGAGCGGCGCTTGCGCCAGGCGCTGTTCAATCTGGTGTCCAACGCCCTCAAGTACACGCCGCCCGGCGGCCAGGTCACCGTCTGCGCCTGGCGGGAGAACGGCACGCTGCACCTCACCGTGCGCGACACCGGCATCGGCATCCCCGAGGAAGACCAGGCGCGGGTCTTCGGCCGCTTCGAGCGGGCCGGCGGGCGCGGCCAGGGCCACGGCGCCGGTCTCGGCCTCTCCCTGGTCAAGAGCCTGATCGAGCTGCACGGCGGGCACATCGAGCTGGCCTCCCACCCCGGCGAGGGCACCGAGGTGAGCTGCGTGCTGCCCGAGCAGCCGCCGGCCGCCCTGGGCGACGAAGAGAAGGACGGCGACGCGGCGGCCGCCAGCGCCTGAGCCGCCGAACGACTGGCCGCTCTTTCCATCCTTGAGCGATCTGCGCAATCCGCCGATGCTCTCACCATGACTCTCCCAACCTCCGGCGCAGTGCTGCTGCTGATCGACCTGCAGCAAGCCATCGATCATCCGAGCTGGGGCACGCGCAACAATCCGCACGCGGAAAAGAACGTCCGCCGCCTGCTCGACTGGTGGAGGGCCGAGGACTGGCCGGTCTGGCACGTGCGGCACGATTCCACGGACCCGGACTCGCACTACCGGCCCGACCGGCCGACCCACGCCTTCAAGCCGGAGACCGCGCCGCTGCCCGGCGAGACGGTGATCGCCAAGCGCACCAACAGCGCCTTCGTCGGCACGGACCTGGAGGCGCGTCTGCGCGCCGCCGGCTCCGACGGACAGCCGCCGCCGCTGGTCGTGGTCGGCGTGATCACCAACAACTCGGTCGAGGCGACCGTGCGCATGGCAGGGAACCTCGGCTTCGAGACCTACCTGGTGGAGGACGCCTGCTTCACCTTCGGCCGCAAGGACTGGCACGGCCGGGACGTCAGCGCCGACCAAGTTCACGCGCTGTCTCTGGCCAATCTGGACGGCGAGTACTGCCGGGTCACGACGACCGCAGCCGTCCTGGACGAACCCGTCTCTCAGTAGAGCTGCGCCACACCGGTGATGTTGTCGCCGCCGTAGCCCGCCGCCTTGGCCTCGGCGAAGACCGCCCGCGCCGCCTCGCTCAGCGGCACGGCGGCCCCCGCCGCCCCGGCCGTGGCCGCGACATAGCCGAAGTCCTTCTCCACCAGGTCGATCGGGAACATGGGCGCGAAGGCGCGCGCGACCATGGCCGCCGCCGCGCCCTTGGCGGCCGGGCTCAGCACCGGGGTCTCGCCGAGGATTTCCGCAGCCCTGATGACCGGCACGCCGAGCGCCTCGCCCAGCGCCAGCAGCTCGGCAACGGCCGCCACCTGAAGCCCGAACAGAGAATTGACCATCAGCTTGACCGCCATGCCGCTGCCGACCGCAGGGCCGGCGTGATGCACGACCGCCCCCATAGCCAGCAGCAGCGGCTGCGCCGGCTTCAGGCGCGCGCCCGGGCCGCCGGCGAAGAAGATCAGCTTGCCCGCTTCCGCCTGTGGCAGGGAGCCGGCCAGCGGCGCATCGACGAAGCCGAGGCCCCGGCCGCTCAGCGCTTCGCCCAAACGGCGCGTCCACTCGACCGTCAGGGTGCTGCACTCGATGGCCAGCGTTCCCTCCGCCATGCCGGCGGCAGCGCCCGTCTCGGGATCGCACCAGACGATCTCCGATGCCTCGTCGCCGCGCAGCATAGCGATGACCACCTCGGCCCCGCTGGCGGCCTCGGCCGGCGTATCGGCGGCGCGGGCGCCTTGATCGACCAGCGGCGCGGTCCGCCCGGCGCTGCGGTTCCAGGCGGTGACCTGGTGGCCGGCGGCGAGCAGCCGCGCGGCCATGCGCGAACCCATGGCGCCGAGTCCCAAGAAGGCGATCTTGCTCATGAAGGAGTCTCCCGAAAGCGGTTGAGAGGCTTGTTGGCCTTAACAATAACCCAAATTCTACTTGTCCACAGAGCGCAATAAACTGTCGACGAAGCACTTAAATCGTGCGAATTACGCACGAATGGAGATCGAGCAGCTCGAAACCTTCGCCGCCGTCTACCGCGCCGGGGGCTTCGCGCCGGTGGCGCGGGAGCGGAACCTCGCCCCCTC
>JANQIA010000051.1 GCA_028282405.1 Rhodovibrionaceae bacterium | reverse complement strand
CCTTCACCGGCTCGACGGAAACCGGCAAGCGCTTCCTGCGCTACGCGGCGGATTCCAACCTCAAGAAGATCACCCTCGAATGCGGCGGCAAGAACCCGGCCATCGTGCTGGCGGACGCCGAAGATCTCGATCTGGTGGCCGGCCACATCGTCAACGCCGCCTTCTGGAACATGGGTGAGAACTGCTCGGCCAACTCGCGCCTCGTCGTGCACGAAGCGGTCAAGGCGCCCTTGATGGAGCGCATCATGGCACGGGCGCGGGACTGGCGCACCGGCGACCCGCTCGACCCGGCGAACCACCTGGGCGCCCTGGTCGATGCCGAGCATTTCGCCAAGGTCTGCGGCTACCTCGAAAAGGGGCGCGCGAGCGCGACGGTCGCGCTGGGTGGCGAAGGCCAAGACGGCTTTGTCCAGCCGACGATCTTCGACGAGGTCTCGTCCAGCGACCCGCTGGCCAAGGAAGAGATCTTTGGCCCGGTTCTCTCGGTGATCACCGTCACCTCGGCAGAGGAAGCGGTCGCCGTCGCCAACGACACGCCCTACGGCCTCGCCGCCTCGGTCTTCTCCGCCAACGCCAAGCAGGCGCTGCGCGCGGCCCGCGCCATTCGCGCCGGCACGGTGACGATCAACTGCTATGGCGAAGGCGATATCACCACGCCCTTCGGCGGCTACAAGCAGTCGGGCTTCGGCGGTCGAGACAACTCGCTGCACGCCCACGACCAGTACACCGAGCTCAAGACCATCTGGGTTGACCTCTCGGACAGCGCGCCGGAAGAGGCGGTGGACTGATGCGGGCCACCCGGCTGCCGCGCGACCCGGGGCCGGCAGCCTGGAACGAGCTGCTGCCACCCGCAGCCCTGCCCCGCCTGCTGGAAGAGAACGTCACGGCCGACTGGCTGGTGATCGGTGCCGGTTGGGCCGGGCTTGCTGCCGCACGCCGGCTGACGCAGCTCCGCGGCGGCGACCGCATTGTGGTGCTCGATGCCTGCCGGGTGGCCGAAGGGCCGGCTGGCCGCAACTCCGGCTTCATGATCGACCTGCCGCACAAGCTCTCCGGCGAGGGCTACGAGGGCGCCCTGGCCGAAGACAAGGCGCAGACGGCCATGAGCCGCGAAGCCATCGCCTTCTCGGCCGAGGCCGCCGACGAACTCGGCATGACCGAAGAAGCGTTCGTCCAATGCGGCAAGATCAATGCGGCAGCGGACGACACCGGCGTAAAGCACAACGAGACCTATGCCCGGCACCTGGCGGCTATGGAGGAGCCCTGTGAAGTCCTCGACGCCAAGGCAATGCAGGACCTCACGGGCATCGACTTCTACCGCAACGGCGTCTTCACGCCCGGCGCCGCCATGGTTCAGCCGGCCATGTTCATGCGTGCCATGGCGAGTGGCCTGTCTGGCAAGGCGGAGCTGTTCGAGCAGAGCCCGGTCACGGCGCTGGACCGGCAGGGCGGCGACTGGCGCGCGGAGACGCCAAAGGGCTCCGTCACCGCACCGCGGGCGATCCTGGCCGTCAATGGCCATGCGGAGAGCTTCGGTTTCTTCAAGCGCCGCCTGATGCACGTCTTCACCTATGCCTCCATGACCCGCGCGTTGACCGCCGAGGAGGTGACGGCGCTCGGCGGCAAGCCGCGCTGGGGCGTCTTGCCGGCCGACCCCATGGGCACCACGGTTCGCCGCATCTCCGGCACCGGCGGCGACCGCATCGTGGTGCGCAACCGCTTCACCTACGACCCCGGCATGGAGGTCTCGGAGGCGCGCCTGCGCGCCGTCGCCCAGGACCACGACAAGAGCTTCAAGGCGCGCTTTCCCATGCTGCCAGACGTCACGATGGACTACCGATGGGGCGGCCGGCTGTGCCTGAGCTGGAACGGCGTCCCGGCCTTCGGCGAGATCGACGAGGGCCTCTTCTCGGCCTGCTGCCAGAACGGGCTCGGCACCTCGAAAGGCACCCTGGCCGGCATGCTGGCCGCGGAGCTGGCCGCGCAAGGCAACTCACCGCTGGTCGCCAAGTTGCTGGCCTGCGAGGCACCGAAACGCCTGCCGCCCGAGCCCCTCGCCTGGCTCGGGGCCAACGCCCGCATGCGCTGGGGCGAGTGGAAGGCCGGGCGGGAACTCTGAGGCTCAGGCAGGACCGCTAGGTCGTGTGCTTACAAAGCTGAGCCCGCCACACAGCAGTGGCACCAAGAAAAGCAGCCGGCAGTTCGCGATAGTCGCCTTGGACACTGGTCGACTAGGCGTATTGAATTCGCCATGTCTTTCTCAGCACGTATATGTTGTCCCGCGCACCTCGTTTCGATCTGAGCGCGTTGGTGCTATGCGTGGCACAGTGCTCGTGAGAGGAGCAGATGGCTAACGACAATCCACACCCTGCTTCCGAGGACCAGCGGCGACGCCAAGGAATGATCACGCCCAGTATGATCCTTCCTCTGTATGCGCTCGCTACGGTTGAGATGCTCTGGCTGTTGGGCTACGCGATAGCCGGGATGGCCCCGTGGGACGATATGCTGACTCTCCTGCTATTTTACTTTGTTATCTTCCTGGTTCACTCAGAGAAAAGCAGAGCTGCAATCGCTGTACTGCTCATCTCGTATTTTCTAGGTCTGGCTTTGTCGATCTTGGTCTTGGCTGGCATAGCGCCGGCAGACCTCGTAGCAGATAGCAAGGATTGGTGGGTTCACGGGAACAGTGATGCGATATTCTACGGATACGCTCAGGTATGGTGGAGCATCTTGGCGTTTCCGTTGTGGCTGTACTTCCTCAAACCTCTTATTGCAGCCGTAAATGACTATCATCGGGAACGAGGCACGAGGACGCGTTGGGGCCGTCTCTGTGGCGCAATAGCTTTGGCTCTTATCTATGCCTTCCTGTGCGCCATGATCTTCTTTACCGGCGCCGAGCAATTGGGATTGAGCGAGAGAGCACAAGATAACATTTACATAGTACTCTGTTTCGTTGTGCTGGTGGGAGTTGTCTACCGGAAGCTACCCGGCACCAAGCGGCTCGTGGTAACTACACGCAGCTGACAAGACGTAGTTGGTTGAACGCGCCGGAAAACAGCGCATGGCGTGATCGGCAAGACGCACTGACGCGCGCATGCGTTGCGACGAATGGAAAGCCGGGCGGGAGCTCTAAGCTCAATACTCCTCGTTCAGCGCATCGACGGCTGGAATCTCGCGCTCGCGTCGGGCGATGAAGTCGCGCAGTTCCTCATCCTTGGCCGGGTCGAGCTTGGGCTCTTCGTAGTCGGCCAGCATGCGTCGCGCGGTTTCCAAGGCGCGGGCGGTGGTGTCCTTGGAGCCGTCGACGATCCACTGTTCGATCGCGTTGTTGTCGAACAGCCGCGGCATGAAGAAAGCCCGCTGGAAGTTGGCTTGGGTATGCGGATGGCCGAGATAGTGTCCGCCCGGCCCGACATCGCGCACGGCGGCCAGCGCCTCGTCGAAGTCGTCCCAGCGGATGCCCTCGGCCATGCGATAGCCCATGGCGCACTGCTCGGCGTCGACCACGAACTTGGCGACCGAGCAGTGCATGCCGCCCTCGTTCCAGCCCGCCGAATGCCAGATGTAGTTGGCGCCCGCCATCAGCACGGCCATGAGGGTCGTTGCGCTCTCGTAGCCCGCCTGCGCATCCAAGGTCTTGGCGCCGCCCAAGGTATTGGAGCTGCGCCAGGGCACATCGTAGTGGCGCGCCATCTGCCCGATCATGAAGTTCATCAGGCTGATCTCCGGCGTCCCGGCCATGGGCGCACCGGACTGCATGGAGACCGTCGAGAGGTAGTGCCCGTAGATCGCCGGGCAGCCCTTGCGGATGACTTGGGTGTAGGCGAGACCGGCCAAGGCCTCGGCGTTGAGCTGGGCCACGGCCGGCGCGGTCGAGGCCGGCGTGTTGGCCCCACCGAGCACAAAGGGCGAGCAAAGCACCGGCTGGTTGCGCCGGCAGAAGGCACGCATGGCCGCCAGCATGGTCTCGTCCCAGACCAGGGGCGAGTTGCCGTTGCAGTTGCCGACCACGACGGGGTTCGTTTCGATGAAATCGGCGCCGAAGAGGATGGCGCACATATCGAGCACGTCCTCTGCGTTCTTGCCCGAGGTGGTCATCCCCATGAAGGTTTTGTCCGAATGCTTCATGGACGAATGGGTGATCCGGAGATGCCGCTGGCTGACCGGATGGTCCATCGGCTCGACGATGTGATGGGCCGAGGAATGCAGGGCCGGCGAGACATGGGCCAGCTTGTGGAACATAGCGAGGTCGTCGAGCGTCGGGTTGCGCCGCTTGTCCTCCAGGTCGCGTAGGTAGGGCGCGCCGGTCATCGGCACGAAGATCGAGCGCTTGCCGCCCAGAGGCACGGACTTCTCAGGGTCGCGGGCGTGCAAGGTGATGTCGCTGGGAATGGTCGAGATCAGCTCCCGCACCATGCCGCGGTCGAGGTGGATGCGGTCGCCGTCGCGCACCTCGGCGCCGGCTTTGCGCCAGTCCTCCACGGCAACCGGATCGCGGAAGACCACGCCCACTTCTTCCAAGATGCGGAGAGAGGCCTCGTCGATACGCTCGATCTCCTCCTGCGACATGGGCTCGACCAGCGGCAGGCCGCGCGTGAGGCCGGGCAGCATCTCCGCGGAGGGTTTGCGTCGCAGGTCCCGCCGCGCATCGCGGCCGCCTCGCCGTGCTGTTGAGACTGCAGGCATTGCCGTCGCCCCTTTATCGTATACAGAATGTGCACAATAAAGAGAACGGCGCCTGCGGCAAGCGGATTCTCAGGCTATCCGCCGAGTATCCCTGTGTCGGAGCCGCCTAGTCCTGCGGCGCGTAGCAGACCGCCTGCAGCTTGTTGCCGTCCGGGTCGCGCACATAGGCGGCATAGTAGTCGGGACCATAGTGCGGCCTTGGCCCCGGAGGGCCTTCGTCGGAGCCGCCGTGCGCCAGCGCCTCGCGATGAAAGGCACGCACCTGCGCCGTCGTCTCGGCAATGAAGGCGACATGCGTGCCGTTTCCGGCGGTGGCCGGGCCGCCGTCGAACGGCGTGTAGATATAGACGATGGGGAAGCCGTTATCCTTGGCATAGGCCGGCGGCTTGTCCGCCGGCTTCGGCAGCCGCGAAAAGCCGATCGTCCCGAGCACGGCATCGTAGAAGCGCGCTGCCTTGTCTCGGTCATTGGTCCCAAAAGTGATGTGACTGATGGCCGAGCCCGACATCGCAACCTCTCTCTGTGTTCGCTTTTTGTTCTTTTAGAGAAAGTCGGCTGCGCAATCAAGCTGCATGGCAAGACAAAGGGGCCGTATCCTCGCGGACCGGCCCCCCTCTTCTCGTGGCTGGCGAAGGCGCCTAAGCGGCGACTTGCTCGCCCTCCACCGAAGCGACCAGCTTCTCCAGGATGTTCTGCGGCGAGGACTCGCCGTAGGGATCGGTCTCGCAGTTGTCGGAATAGCCCGGCTCCTCATACCAGGCCTCAACCACGCCGTCGTTGATAATGGCGGCATAGCGCCAGGAGCGCATGCCGAAGCCGAGGTTATCCTTGCAGACCAGCATGCCCATCTTGCGGGTGAACTCGCCCGAGCCGTCTGGGATGAGCTGGACGTTCTCCAGCCCCTGCTGCTTGCCCCAGGCGTTCATGACGAAGGCGTCGTTGACCGACAGGCAGTAGATCGCATCGATGCCCTTGGCCTGAAAGTCCTCGTGCAGCTTCTCGAAATCCGGAAGCTGATAAGTCGAGCAGGTCGGCGTGAAGGCGCCGGGCAAGGAAAAGAGGACCACGCGCTTGCCCTTGAAGTAGTCCGCCGTCGTCTTGTCTTGCCAGCGGAAGGGGTTGGGGCCACCGACGGCCTCATCGCGCGCACGTGTCCTGAAGGTGACGTCGGGCAGCTTCTTGCCGATCATCTTTCTCTCCTTGAGTTTTTGGTTCTTGGGGTACAGCCGGCGCCGGACGACGCCGTATCGCAGCTTTGTTGCGAATTAGAATACGTTCAATTTGCATCACAAAGTCGCGAGTTTCAATGCCTCAGGGTGTGAAATTTGGCCGCACCCCGCTGCGACGCCCCCTCCCCCAGCACCGACCTCGCAGGGTCGCAATCAGCCCGACAGCAGTGCCGAGCGGATGGCGCGCTCCATCTCCTGCGCAACACTCTGTTCCGCCGTCTCCCCGATCAGCAAAACGAGCGAGGACCGCGGCAAAGCCGGAAAGCCATCGCCCTCACCGAGGACGCGCAGGGTACTGTCCACGGCGCTTGCCGAAAGCACGCCCACTGCCAGTCCGGCACCGATGGCCGCTTTGACGCCCGCGACGCTTTCGCTGGAATAGGCCACCCGGTACGAACGGCCGGCGCGCTCCATCGCCTCGATGGCCGCATCGCGCCACCAGCAGGCTCGGTCGAAAAGCGCCAGGGGCACAGGCTCGTCCTCGGCGATCGACAGGCTCGCTTCTGCGGCCCAGACGGTCTGCTCGCGCAGCAAAGGCTTGCCCAGCCGCTCGCCGGGCGCAGCGGTATAGACGGCCAGGTCCAGCTCTCCGCGCTTCACGGCGTCGGGGAACCCAACGCTGAAACCGCTGCGCACGGACACCTCCACGCCGGGATGGCGAACGGCAAAGGCGGCCAGAACCCGCTCCAAGACCGCAATGCTGTAGTCGTCGGGAATGCCGACCCGAATTCGCCCGCTGAGCGGATTGGAGAAGAGCTCGGCAATTCGGCCCAACTCGGACAGGGTTCGCTGCGCCACCGGCAAAAGCCGCTGCCCCTCCTCCGTCAACACCATACCGCGGGCCTGGCGTGCGAAAAGCCGAGCCGCGACCCCGTCTTCGAGTTTGCGGATCTGGACGCTGATTGCGGACTGGGTGCGGCCGAGCCGTTCGGCCGCGTGTGTGACATTCCCTGCCTCAGCCACCGCCAGGAAGCTGCGCAGCCACTCGCTGCTCACAGGCAAGCGTTCGATTTCATTCATGTAGAAAGAATAACTATTCATTTTTTTGCTTGCAAGGAGCTCTCTATCCTGACGCGCCATGACGAGGAGACGATCATGACCGGTAGGACCTTAGCCCTCACCGTCCGCCCTTACGCACGTCGCACGCTTCTGGCGTTGCTGGCCGCGGGACTTATCCTGTCTTTTCCCGGCGTGGCCCTGGATGCCTCGCTCTTCGCGCTCGAAAACCTGCTGATCATCAGCCCGGTGATCATGATCGGCGTCGGCTTGACCGCTGGGATCATCGCAAGTGGCTCCATGGGCTTGATCGCCGCCGCCTTCCAGGGCCGAGACCTGCGCATGATCGGGCTCGCCTCGCTGATCGGCGCTTTGACGCCGGTCTGCGGGATCAGCGTGCTGCCGCTGGTTGCCGGTCTCTTGATCGCCCGCGTGCCGCTGGCGCCGATCATGGCCTTCTGGCTGTCCTCGCCGATCACGAGCCCCAGCATGCTGGCTATCACCGCCGGCACCCTGGGCTGGGACTTCGCCGTCATCAAGACGCTCGCCGCGCTTGGTATCGGGCTGTTCGGCGGCTTCGTCACCCTGGCGCTGACCTCGAGCGGCAGGCTGAAGGTAGCGACCAAGGACGACAGCACCCTCTCGCGCATTGCAGGAACCGTCTGCAACAGTGCCGCGGCTTCGCGCGTCCAGTGGCGCTTCTGGCAAGAGCGGGAGCGGCGCGCCGTCTTCGTCGACACCGCCTACAGCACGGCACGCCTGATGCTGCCCTGGCTGACATTGGCCTTCGTCGCCGAGTTCTTCCTCAAGCTTTATCTGCCGCAAGAACTGGTCATTGACTGGGTCGGACGAGACAACGCCTGGGCAGTGCCGCTCTCAGCGGTGGTCGGAGCGCCCATCTACCTCGATGGCTATGCCGCCCTGCCGCTCATCCGCGGCCTGATCGAGTCCGGGATGCGGCCCGACGCCGCCATGGCCTTTCTGATTGCCGGCGGCATCACCAGCGCGTGGGCCGCCATTCCTGTCTTCGCGCTGGTGCGCCTGCCGGTCTTTGCCCTTTACATCGGCCTCGCAGTGGCGAGTTCCATCCTGGCCGGCTGGGCCTCCGGCTTCTTTCTGCTGTGAACGGGTCGACCCTAGCGGTACCTCGTATCCGGACATAACTGCCTCTCTGCTCCCTGCCTTGGTCGATGCTGCAGCTTGGACTAGTCTCCCGGGCATGACGATCAGGTCGCGCGGAAGGCGTGATCCGCTGCCAGGGAGCCCGCCATGTCTCAATCCGCCGTCTCCATGAGCGCCGCCGCACCGGCCGGCTCTGCCCCGGTCTTCGGCAACTGCCTCGAGATGATCGGCAACACGCCGCTCGTCTGCGTAAACCGTATCGATACAGGGCCTTGCGAACTCTTCCTCAAGCTCGAGTCGCAGAATCCCGGGGGCTCGATCAAGGACCGTATCGGCCGCTCGATGATCGAGGCGGCGGAGCGCGACGGCAGCCTCAAGCCCGGCGGAACTCTGGTCGAGGCGACCGCCGGCAACACCGGCCTCGGCCTGGCCCTCGTCGCGGCACAGAAGGGCTACCGACTGATCATCGTGGTGCCCGACAAGATGGCGCAGGAGAAGATCTTTCACCTGCGCGCCCTCGGGGCCGAGGTGCGGCTCACCCGCTCCGACGTCGGCAAAGGGCACCCTGACTACTATCAGGACATGGCCGAGCGCATCGCGGCTGAGGAAGGCGCGATCTACGTCAACCAGTTCGGCAATCCGGCCAACCCCTTAGCCCACGAAACCACCACCGGGCCCGAGATCTGGGAACAGATGGATCACCGGATGAACGCCATGGTCTGCGGCGTCGGCTCGGCCGGAACGATCACCGGTCTCTCGCGCTACTTCGCCTCGGTCGACCCGAACATCGAGATGGTCCTGGCCGACCCGGAAGGCTCGATCCTCGCCCACTACATCGACACCGGCGAGGTGCTGGACGAGGTCGGCTCCTGGGTGGTGGAAGGCATCGGCGAGGATTTTATCCCGCCGATCGCCGACTTCGCCCGGGTCAAGAAAGCCTACAGCATCTCCGACAAGGAGGCGCTCTTCGCCGCCCGTGAAGTACTGCGCCAGGAGGGCATTCTCGCCGGCTCCTCCTCCGGCACCCTGATCGCCGCGGCCCTGCGCTACTGCCGTGAGCAAACCACGCCCAAACGCGTGGTGACCTTCGTCTGCGACAGCGGCAACAAGTACCTCTCCAAGGTCTACAACGACTATTGGATGATCGATCAGGGCTTCATCGAGCGGGAGAGCAGCGGCGACCTGCGCGATCTGATCAGCCGGCGCCATACCGAGGGCGCCACCGTCACCACGGCCCCCGACGACAGCCTCCTCATCGCCTATGGCCGCATGAAGCTCTATGACATCTCCCAGCTGCCGGTGCTCGACGACAGCGGTCAAGTGGTCGGCATCATCGACGAGAGCGACATCCTGCTGAAGGTCTTCAGCGACGAAAGCCTCTTTCAGGAGCCGGTCTCCAGCGCCATGACCACCAAGGTCGAGACCATCGCGCCGGACCACCCGATCGAGGACCTGCTGCCGATCTTCGCCCGCGACCACATCGCCATCGTCAAGGACGGCGATGCCTTCCTCGGCCTGATCACCCGCATCGATCTGCTGAACCACCTGCGTCGGCGCATGAAATAGCGCGAACAAACACCTGATTTCTAAGAAAGATCAAGCATGCCGGATACCACCCCGCCCCGCCCCAACCGCCTCGGCTTCGGCACCCGCGCCATTCACGCCGGTCAGCAGCCGGACCCGACGACCGGCGCCATCATGACGCCGATCTACGCCAGCTCGACCTATGTCCAGGAAAGCCCGGGCGTCCACAAAGGCTATGAGTACAGCCGCACGCACAATCCGACCCGGGCGGCCTACGAAGCCTGCATCGCCGATTTGGAAAGCGGCACCCGCGGCTTCGCCTTCGCCTCGGGCCTGGCGGCCACCGCGACCCTGCTCGACCTCTTCGAGACCGGCAGCCACATCGTCGTGATGGACGACGTCTACGGCGGTACCTACCGGCTGTTCGAGCGGGTGCGCCGCCGCTCCGCCGGCCTCGACTTCACCTTCGTCGACTTGAGCGATACCGCGGCTCTGGAAGGGGCGATACGGGACAACACCAAGCTGATCTGGATAGAAACCCCGACCAACCCGCTCCTCAAGCTGGTTGACTTGGAGGCGGTGACCGCCGTCGCCAAGGCCAGCGGAATCCTGACCTGCTGCGACAACACCTTCTCTAGTCCCTGGGTCCAGCGGCCGCTGGAGCTCGGCTGCGACCTCGTCATGCATTCGGCAACCAAGTACCTGAACGGCCACAGCGATATGGTGGGCGGGATTCTCGTCGTCGGCGACAATCCGGCTTTGGCCGATGAGCTGGCCTTCCTGATCAATGCCGTCGGCGGCATCCAGGGGCCGTTCGACGCCTTTCTCGCCTTGCGCGGTCTCAAGACGCTGGCGCTGCGCATGGAACGGCATGGGCAAAGCGCCCAGCAAGTCGCTGAATTTCTTGAAAGTCACCCCAAAGTGGCGCGGGTCCACTATCCCGGGCTCGAAAGCCATCCCCAGCACGGCCTCGCGCTAAGGCAGATGCGCGGCGGCGGCGGCATGGTCACGGCCATCCTGCACGGGGGCCTGGAGGAATCGCGCCGCTTCCTGGAGCGGGTCGAGATCTTCGCGCTCGCCGAGTCCCTGGGCGGCGTCGAGAGCCTGATCGAACACCCGGCGATCATGACCCACGCCTCCATCCCACCCGACATCCGCGCCACGCTAGGCATCAGCGACGGCCTCGTCCGGCTGTCTGTTGGCGTAGAAGAGGTCGACGACCTGATTGCCGACCTGCGCCAAGCCCTGGCCTGACTGCTCAACCTTAGCTCGGGATATGCCCTTCGCGTTCCTCCCTAGAGAAATGGGCTTGAGCTTGTCGCAAACTCGCTCCGCCTGAGAGGTCCTTAGGGTCGCAAAGCTCTCTAGGTAGATACCGAGATGCCTAGTGATGCGATGAGGTTCCCTAGTTCCTGCTCATGCCTTTTTGCTAGGTTCTTGCGTTCTTTAGCGTGCCGCAGGGTCAATTCCTCGCGTTGCCTATGCTGCTGCGCTTTGACAAACGCACGCTCTCCGTCACTCATGTTGCGTAGATCATCACGTCTACTCGCAATGCCATCGCGGAACTGGGCAATTTCATCCTGTTGGCGACTCTTAAGGTCACCGAAGTCTTGGCGATGACGACGCTGCTGCGCACGCCTCCGTTCTTGGGCCTCTGTTGCTGTAACCATTCTCGGCTAGCCCTCCCAACTACGCTGTGTTCCGGCCTAACGAATTCGAATTGCCTTAGTTGGCATCCCCCTGCTCTTCCGGAGCTGAGCCGTCGACGCCGAGCAACTCGACGAGCATCCGATTGTGCGTGGCTTGCCTTGTGATCACTTCTTTGCAGCCAGCAATCGTCGCATCCATTGCCGCGTCTTTTTCTTCGCCTGCACTGAGATCGATGCTGATGCGGTCCAGAGCCAACAGGCAATCATTGAACCTTGCGCGGTGGAGGTATTCGCTCACCATGAAGGCCGCGGCCTTGGCCACAGTATCCGACACATTTGCAGCGCGTCCGGTGGGACTGATAGATGACACCGTAGGTGCGCCAGCGGTGGCATCGCTAGTCGCCGAGGCGTTCGAGCGCCGTTCCTCCGATTGTGTCTCCGTCGTAGCCCTGTTCTCGCTCTCGGCAGGTTGATTCGCGGCATCGGCCCCGGGCGCACGGCCGGCGCCAGAGTCAGTTTGGGCAAGCAAGCTCGCGCGATGAAGCAGGCCCTTCGCGCCTCCACGGTTGGCGTCAGCCACCTCGGTCTGCTCGCCGGTTCTCCCCTCTGATGAACTATCCTTACTCGTCGTCGTAGACGGAGTCCCGGACGGTGGGGCGGGTGCAGGCTGTGTTGGCGCAGCCGTCCCGACACCTGCGGTCGTTCCTGCTGTTGTGCCACCTGTGCCGCTAACTGCTGTGCTGCCAGCGGTAAGTCCGGCCAACTCCTCGATAGCGAGCCAAACTACCGTCGAATCGGCATACTTCGTGGCGAGCAGAGTATAGGTGCTCGCACCAACATCACCGTTGAGCGACCCCTCGCACAGGCGATACCATCCGTCGCGAAACAGCTGCACGGTTGCATTGCGCTTTCCGATTTGCACCGCTGCTTCTTGCAGCGAGCTTGCGATACCAGCAGCACCCTCACCCTGCCCGAACACGCCCACGCTGAGCGACGTCGAGAGCGACGAACTGATCGCCGACAGCGCGTCTGGACTCGGCTCCGCGCAGAACTCCACCTTGTTATCTGGATCAACTGTTATCAGAAATCGCTGCTTTGCATCCACGGCAGTGGCTTCAGTTCCAGCCGTCTCGAAATGGCGGAAGATAGAAGCGTCGTTGGCCGTACATCCCGCTAACAGCGCAACGACTATGACTGCGACTAGAGCCCCCCGCATCATCTCTTTCCTCTCGTTTTGATTGCACAAAGAAACACAAAGCCAATGTTATAGCATTGGTCTAATAGACAGTCCACTTTCTATGAAAATGATAATCGACATAAAAACTTCTCGCATAAATGGCGCCGTCGCCAGGCTCCCCGTCGGGGTTGAAGAGGTCGACGACCTGATTGCCGACCTGCGCCAAGCGCTCGCGTAGCATCACAGTCGCCTGGGCTTACGTACCTAACCGCTTATTAAGGGCGATTGGTCAGACTACCCCCCTTATCGGGCTGAATAAGGGAACGGGGTCGTCGCAGGCATGGCGGACGCGGACGCACGGCCAATCCTTATCAAGAAGGTTAAGAAGGGCGGCGGCCATGGTCACCATGGCGGCGCCTGGAAGGTCGCCTATGCCGACTTCGTGACCGCCATGATGGCCTTCTTCCTGCTCTTGTGGTTGCTGTCGACCTCCTCCGAGGAGCAGCTGACCGGCCTCGCGGACTACTTCAGCCCCACGGCTCTCTCCACCAGCACGCAAAGCGGCGCCGGCGGCATCCTCGGCGGCCGCAGTCTCTCCGAAGAAGGCGCGGCGGTCGGCGAGCGCTCCCCCATGGGTATCACGGTCAGCCTCGCCTCCCCCGAAGAGGAAGCGGAGGAGCCGGAGGAGGAGGTCGAAGTCGAGGACGGCGATGTCAGCGACGAGCAGCTGACCAAGCAAATCGAAGAGCGCGAGCGTGAACGCTTCGAAAAGGCCGAAGCCGAGCTGCGCCAAGCCATCCAGGCGACCCCCGGTCTCGAAGAGCTCAACGGCAATCTCTTGATCGATCAGACCGATGAAGGCCTGCGCATCCAGATCGTCGACAAGAAGGGGGCCGCCATGTTCAAGAGCGGCAGCGCCGAGCCTGCGCCCAAGACCTTGAAGCTACTCGAGCTGGTTGCGGCCGCCGTCACGCGACTGCCCAACCAGATCGTCATCAGCGGCCACACCGACGCCACGCCCTTCAAGGGACGCGACGACTACAGCAACTGGGAGCTCTCTACGGACCGCGCCAACGCCAGCCGGCGCGTCCTGATCTCCAATGCCCTGCCGGCCGAGCGCATCGAAGAGGTCAGCGGCAAGGCCGATACGGAGCTTCTGCTGCCGGACGATCCGTCCTCGCCGCAGAACCGCCGGGTTGCGATCATCGTGCTCAATCACCGCTCGGGCGGGAACCTGGAGGCCAATGCACAGGCCGCCGGTCAAGGCGAGGCCGAGGAGCCAGCCCCCCCGCAGGAGCCGCCCTCCATCATTCGGCGCGACAGCGAGCTTCCCCAGCCCAGCAACGCGAGCAGCCTGACTGTCGTCGAGTAGCCCGCCGGCATCGGCAGCTTGCGGCAATGGCACAGCCGCCCCATGTCTTTCTCTGGAGAAATGACATCAGGAGAGAGGAAAGCGTGACTGACGGCCGTGGGGTGACCCTACGATTGCGCGGTCCGGTCTGGGAGGGGGAAGCCCCGACCCCGCTGGACAATCCGGAGCTTTACGACGAGCTGCTGCGCCGCCGCATCTTGGCGTCAGCCATCGACTTTCTGCTACTTCTGGCGCTGTCCGGCGCGATCTGGATGGCGGCCTTCGTGGCAACGGGAATGACCTTCGGGCTGATGGCGCCCGTCATCTGGCCTCTGCAGGTGGTGGCGGCGAGCCTTTTGCCGGTCGCCTACTTCACCTGGATGATCGGCTCTGGCGGAGCCACAGCCGGGATGTACCTCCTCGACCTGGAAGTCAGAGCCTACACGGGAGGCCGCCTGGACTACATTCAGTCTTTCGTGCGGGCGGCCTTGTTCCTCATCAGCTTCAGCCTCCCGGTGGTGTTCCTTGTGCCGCTGTTCAACGAGCGGAAGCGCGGCCTGCACGACTACCTCTCCGGCAGCCTCGTGGTACGCACAAGCGCCGTGAAGGCCAGTGTCGGCTTCGCTTGAGGCGGCTGTTTACAGCTCCCACAGTTTCATGAGACGATCCACGCGATAGTTGAGGCGGTGGGACCGCCGTCGGAGACACCTGCGAGGCTAGACCGCCCCGCAGCGTGTCGATGGCAAAACCCGCTGCCGAGAGGGCGCGCGAAACAGAAAGATCGGACAGCGTGCGCGAAGAAGCGAAGAAGACGAGCCAGCCGGGCGATGCGGCGGGCAATACGGAAGAGAACCAACCTCCGCACTGCTTCTATGTGATGGCCGAGATGCCCTGCCCCTATCTGCCGGGGCGATGGGAGCGCAAGGTCATTGCCGAGCTGCCGGTACGGCGCTCGCGCCAGCTCTACGACAGCCTCATTCTCGGAGGCTTTCGCCGCAGCCATCGCTACGTCTACCGCCCGGCCTGCAGCGATTGCGAGGCCTGCATCCCGGTCCGCGTCGCGGCAGACCGCTTTATCGAGAAGCCCTGGCAGCGCCGTGTGCTGCGCCGGAACACCGACCTGATCGTCACTCAACGCCCAGCCGTCGCCACCGATGAGCAGTACCGGCTCTTCAAGGCCTATCTGAGCGACCGCCACGACGACGGCGAGATGAGCGGCATGTCATTCGCCGACTACCGGGCGATGATCGAGGAAACCAACATCGACACCTGCGTTGTCGAGTTCCGTACCCCGGACGGCGCGCTGATCGCCGCTTGCCTGGCCGACTGGGTCCAGGACGGCGTTTCGGCGGTCTATAGCTTCTTCGCGCCGGACCAGGCGCGGCGCTCGCTTGGCAGCTTGATGATCCTCGAGCTCATCAAGGACGTCCGGCAACGCGGCAAGTCGCATGTCTATCTCGGCTACTGGATCGCTGAGAGCAGCAAGATGAAATACAAGACCCGCTTCGAGCCGCTCGAGGGCATTAAGGATGGTTACTGGTCAGACCTGACATTTTGACCTTTCCAAGGCCGGTCTTGCCGCCCCCTACCGCGCCGCGTAGTTTGCGCGCCACACGATGCCCATATAACGGGCGCAACTTTCTCGCGCAGATCACGACCAAAACAAAGGGAGGTGCAATTCCATGAAGCGTCGCGAGTTTATTTCAGGCGCAGCGGTCGGTGGCGTCGCCACCGTGGCCGCCGCCGCCTCGTTCCCCAAACCGGCCCTGTCCCAAGGCACCAAGCGCCTGCGCATGCAGACGACTTGGCCGAAGAACTTCCCCGGCCTCGGCACCGGCGCCAACAAGCTGGCGGAATTCATCACCACGGCGTCCGACGGCGCCCTGGAGGTGGAGGTCTTCGGCGGCGGCGAGATCGTCCCGGCCTTCGAGACCATGGACGCGGTCGCCGGCGGGTCCCTCGATATGGGCCACGGCGCCCCCTACTACTGGAAGGGCAAAGTTGCGGCGACGCAGTTCATCGCCTCCATCCCCTTCGGTCTCAATGCCACCGAGCAGAACGCCTGGGTGCAGTTCGGCGGCGGACAGGAGCTGGCCGACAAGGTCTATGCCGAGCTTGGCTGTAAGTTCTTCGTTTCGGGCAACACTGGCGTCCAAGCCGGCGGCTGGTTCAACAACGACATCAACAGCCTGGAAGACTACAAGGGCCTGAAGATGCGCATCCCGGGCCTGGGTGGCGAGGTCGTCAAAGCGGCCGGCGGCAACGTGGTCAACCTGCCGGGCGGCGAGATTCCGCCGGCGCTGGCTTCCGGCGCGATCGACGCCACCGAGTGGGTCGGTCCCTACAACGATCTGGCCTTCGGCCTCTACAAGTCGGCC